>NZ_CAJXPA010000024.1 GCF_913058035.1 uncultured Paraglaciecola sp.
TCGTCTGCATCTTCAGTTGTGTATACTAGACAGCTCTTTCTGTTATATATTTTTAAATCACATAAAATCCCGCTTAAGCAGCTGGTTTTTTGTTTCAACTTCTAGATTACGAAGCGTCTTCTTTTTTCTTAGTTTTCTCAGTTTTCTCAGCTTCTTCTGGCTTTGACAATAACAACGCCCTTAAGCGTGTATCAATATCTTTTGCCATTTCAGGGTGTTCTTTTAAGTAACCAATTGAATTTGCTTTACCTTGGCCTATTCGCTCACCATTGCAGCTATACCAAGCACCTGCTTTCTCAACCATTTTATGGGTGACACCTAAATCAATGAGTTCTCCGAGGCTGTTAATCCCTTCGCCATACATGATTTGGAACTCAGCTTGCTTGAAAGGCGGAGCAATTTTATTCTTTACTACTTTTACCCGGGTTTCATTACCCACTATCTCATCGCCAGACTTAACCGCGCCAATGCGGCGAATGTCTAAACGTACCGACGCATAAAACTTCAAGGCGTTACCGCCGGTGGTCGTTTCAGGGCTTCCAAACATAACCCCGATTTTCATTCGAATTTGGTTAATGAAAATAAGCATAGTATTGGAATGCTTTAAGTTACCCGTTAACTTACGCATAGCTTGGCTCATCATTCTGGCGGCAAGACCCATGTGTGAATCACCGATGTCGCCTTCAATCTCAGCCTTGGGAGTCAGTGCTGCTACCGAATCCACAACAATTACATCAACTGCACCTGAACGGGTTAGCATGTCGCAAATTTCTAGCGCTTGTTCACCGGTATCAGGTTGCGACACTAAAAGTTCGTTTACATCTACACCCAGTTTTTTGGCGTAGATAGGGTCAAGTGCATGCTCAGCATCGATAAAAGCACACACCTTTCCGTTACGCTGGGCTTCGGCAATAACTTCAAGAGTCAGGGTAGTTTTACCACTAGACTCTGGTCCATATATTTCAACGATACGTCCTAAGGGTAAACCACCAGCACCAAGAGCAATATCCAAACCAAGAGAACCTGTTGAAATAGTTTCAACGTCCATGGTTTTGTTGTCGCCCAGCCTCATTATAGAGCCTTTACCAAATTGTTTTTCGATTTGGCCTAAAGCAGCAGTTAACGCTCTGGTTTTGTTGTCATCCATCAGAATGTCCTTGTGATTAAAGCGTATTGAATATTTTTTCAACACTAATATGATTTGTTAATAGGTCTCAAAGTATACTGTATGGTTATACAGTTACAAGTGAAATGTAGAAATAATTTTTAGGCCGCTCAGACATTTTTTCAGCATTGTTTATTTTTGCAACAACACTAATGCACTCGATAAAGCGTACTCAATGGCTTTTATTCTAACAGCTTGCCTGTCACCCGTAATCATAAGTTTTTGACTGATGCTCTGCCCGTTAATATAAAAACCGAACCAGACGGTGCCTACCGGCTTATTGAGTGTGCCACCGCCGGGACCTGCAACACCACTGATAGCGATAGCTACTTCAGCATTGGCGTTTTTTGCAGCACCTTCAGCCATTTTTTCGACTGTTTGTGCCGACACGGCTCCATGTTGAATTAAAGTATCCTCACTTACTCCTAATAGTTCTTGTTTAGCATCATTTGAATAGGTGATAAAACCTTTTTTAAACCATGCTGAGCTTCCAGAAATACTTGTGATGGCGTATCCTACCCCACCTCCGGTGCATGATTCAGCACAGGTGATTTGCCAACCTTTAGTAGAAAGTTTATTTCCTAGACGTTGAGCTAATTGGGTAATGTCTTCAGTCATATAGGCAACCTAAATATGTGATATCTAATGATGAATATGTCACGCCAGCCATCAGATAAAAAGAATAAAGTAATCTCTATTATGCCAGTAAACAATTTTTCAGAGCAAACAACCATTAGTCCAGCACTGCATACACATACACCTATGATGCAGCAATATTTAAAGATAAAGGCTGAACATCCAGACATTTTGTTGTTTTACCGTATGGGAGATTTTTATGAACTTTTTTTTAATGATGCCAAAGAAGCCTCTGAATTACTCAACATATCACTCACTGCTAGAGGTAAATCAGGGGGCAATGCCATTCCTATGGCCGGCGTTCCTTATCATGCAGTAGAAAATTATCTCGCTCGTTTGGTCAAGATGGGTAAGTCGGTGGCCATAGTTGAACAAGTAGGTGATCCTGCGACAAGTAAAGGACCGGTAGACAGAGAAGTCAAACGTATTGTTACCCCTGGTACGGTTTCGGACGAAGCCTTGTTAGAAGATAAACAAGATAACATATTGGCTGCAGTGGTGAGTGTCAAACAGCATAATAATTTATACTTTGGCTATGCTACATTAGATGTCACCTCAGGTCGTTTTACACTGTGTGAACCCAAAGACGCAGAGGCGTTAGCCGCTGAGATCCAGCGTACTAATCCCGTAGAATTATTATATCCAGAAGATTTTATGTACCAACATATTATCGAACATCGCAAAGGATTAAGGCGCCGTCCTCAATGGGAGTTTGATTTTGATACTGCCACTAAGCAGCTCAATCAACAGTTTGGTACTAAAGAACTGACTGGCTTTGGTGTGACAACTAACAAAACGGGGTTGTGCGCAGCTGGTTGTGTTATGCAGTACGTCAAAGACACTCAAAGAAGTGCCCTACCCCACATTCGTAATATCGTACTCGAAACAGAAGCAGATACAGTACTAATGGATGCCGCCACTAGGCGCAACTTAGAATTAACTCAAAACTTAGCCGGCGGCACAGAACACACTCTCGCCAGTGTATTAGACAATGCTTCAACACCTATGGGTAGCCGGTTGTTGCAACGCTGGTTGCATCGCCCATTGACCAATATAAGAATACTTAAGCAACGACAGCTAAATATTAAATCATTACTCAGTAGTGATTATTCGCAGTTACAAAGCAGTCTCAAACATGTCGGGGATATGCAACGAGTATTGGCACGTTTAGCCCTACGTTCAGCAAGACCTAGAGATTTTGTGAGATTAAGACAGGCCTTTACGCTATTGCCTGATATTCAAGGTTTCGTTACACAGCGATCGGCTGACTCTGGTAACAGTGGTTTGATGCAATTGGCAAAAGACATTAATCAGTTTCCTGACTTTGCAGATTTACTCAACAATGCAATAGAGGATGCGCCACCTGTATTAATTCGTGACGGCGGAGTCATAAAAACTGGCTACAACTCAGAATTAGATGAACTTCGCGCATTATCCAAGGGGGCTACCGACTATTTAGATGAATTAGAACAGCGCGAAAAAGATCGCACCGGTATTTCTACTCTAAAAGTAGGATACAACCGCGTTCACGGCTATTTTATCGAAGTCAGTCGCAGCTATGCCGATAAAGTGCCTGCAGATTATGTGCGCCGGCAGACACTTAAAAATAACGAACGCTATATCATTCAGGAATTAAAAGAACACGAGGACAAAGTTCTTACCAGTCAAAGTAAATCTTTAGCCTTAGAAAAGCGCCTATACGATGCACTATTCGATGTTTTATTACCTGAACTAGCAAACTTGATGCAAAGCGCTGATGCAGTGGCCGAACTTGACGTGCTTACTAATTTAGCCGAACGGGCCGAAACGCTCAATTATCATTGTCCTGAACTCACCGATAAAAATGGTATTTACTTTAGTCAAGGGCGTCACCCCGTAGTAGAACATGTGATGAAAACACCTTTTATTGCCAATCCAATTGCCATTCATCCACAGCGACGTATGTTGGTCATCACCGGCCCCAACATGGGGGGTAAATCGACCTACATGCGCCAAACAGCTCTTATTGTGTTGCTAGCGTATATAGGCAGTTTTATACCTGCTGAAAATGCAAAAATAGGCCCTATTGATCGGATCTTTACCCGCATAGGTGCATCAGATGATTTAGCATCAGGTCGTTCGACTTTTATGGTGGAAATGACCGAAACCGCTAACATCCTTAATAACGCCACAGCCAATAGTTTAGTGCTCATGGACGAAATAGGTCGTGGAACCAGCACCTACGATGGCCTATCTCTGGCTTGGGCATGTGCTGAATACCTAGCGATAAAAATTCAATCTTATACACTATTTGCGACTCACTACTTTGAGCTGACGCAACTGGCCGAAGATATGCCTGAACTGGCTAATGTGCACCTTGATGCGGTAGAGCATGAAGAAGCGATCCGTTTTATGCATGCAGTACAAGAGGGAGCCGCCAATAAAAGTTATGGTTTACAAGTAGCACAACTAGCCGGTGTTCCCAGAAGTGTTATTCAAAAAGCGAAACGTAAATTAGCAGAGTTAGAAAGCCAGCCGTCATCAAACAATCCAACATCGTTTAGGCAAGAACAGCAACTCGATTTACTCAGTTCTGTTGATGATTTACGCTTAAGTTTAAATCAAATCAATCCAGATGATCTGACTCCTAAACAGGCGCTAGAATATTTATATCGACTAAAAACGTTGGCTGCAGAAGACTAATCCAACAACATACTTAACCAAGGATACATCGTGGAATGATCAGCAATTGTTACACTTGACGCTCTAGTAGAGAGAAATATACGTGCTAACACTTGCTTTTCAGGTAACCCTATATAGGAAAAGCTGTACTGAGTTCAACAAAACACACTTCAACAATTAATCGTATTTTACCCTCCCTGTGGATATGTTCATACTTTGTGAGCCCGTGAATAGGTGCTGCAATTAGTGTTCTATCTCTTATCGGTCGACCCATTTATTTCATGACTTATAACACAGACCCACGCAGCAGGACTGTAGGTTTTGTGATGGGTTTGTTCACTAATTTTGCTTTGATAATAATAGGATTGGTCGGAGTAACGTAGTGCTTAAATAGGGTAATTGACACTCAAAATAATGAATTTATGAATTTGAAGTACCTTATTTATACTTTATTTAAGATTAAACTTTGTTTGAGAAGGCATTTTTTAGTATAATGTTTTCCCGTCTAGTAGTGGTTTTTTTATTAGCTTTTTAGCTGGAAATTCAAACCAAACTTTACAAAGCCTATTCATTTCAAACGCCTCTATTAGGGTTCTCATGACAAATTATATTTTCGTCACAGGTGGTGTTGTTTCATCACTTGGAAAAGGTATTGCTGCTGCTTCGCTTGCCGCAATTCTAGAAGCTCGGGGCTTAAACGTCACCATGCTTAAGCTTGACCCTTATATCAACGTTGACCCGGGCACTATGAGCCCAATTCAGCATGGTGAAGTGTTTGTCACCGATGATGGTGCCGAAACAGATTTAGACTTAGGTCACTACGAACGTTTTATTCGTACCCGCATGACCAAACACAATAATTTCACCACCGGCCGTGTATACGAAGAAGTGCTTAAGCGAGAACGTCGTGGTGATTATTTAGGGGCCACCATACAGGTCATCCCACATATCACTAACGAAATTAAGCGCCGAATTATTGCAGGCTCACAAGGTGTAGATGTTGCCATCGTAGAGATTGGTGGCACTGTGGGTGACATTGAGTCCCAGCCATTTATTGAAGCAATACGTCAACTAGGTGTTGAAGTAGGCCGTAATCGTGCCATGTTTATGCACCTCACTCTAGTGCCTTATCTTGCCGCATCGGCTGAAGTTAAGACTAAGCCTACTCAACATTCTGTAAAAGAATTACGCTCCGTTGGTGTGCAACCTGATATTTTAGTATGTCGCTCTGAAGTCCCTTTACCGTCAAATGAACGTCAAAAAATAGCCTTGTTTACTAATGTGATAGACAAGGCGGTTATTTCCTTAAGAGATGCTGACAGTATCTACAAAATACCAGCTATGCTCAAAGCCCAAGGCATGGACCAGTTAGTTGTTGAACGTTTTGGTTTAGAATGCCCTGAGGCAGACCTGACTGAATGGGAACAAGTTCTTTATGCAGAATCTAATCCATCTGGTGAAGTCACTATAGGCATGGTGGGTAAATATGTTGAGCTACCGGATGCATATAAATCTGTTAATGAGGCCTTAAAACATGCAGGTTTAAAAAATCGTTTAACTGTGAAAATCAGATACATTGACTCACAAGATATAGAGAGCAAAGGCGAACAAATCTTACAAGGCCTTGATGCTATTTTAGTACCAGGTGGTTTTGGTGAGCGTGGAATTGAAGGTAAAATTATTGCAGCCAAATATGCTCGTGAAAATCTGATCCCATATTTGGGGATTTGTTTGGGTATGCAAGTTGCTCTAATTGAGTTTGCAAGAAATGTAGCGGGCATGGAAAATGCCAATAGTACAGAGTTTGACTCTAGCTCTCCTTTTCCAGTTGTGGGTCTTATTACCGAATGGCTCGACTCAGGCGGTACAACAGAGTCTCGTAGCGAAAATTCTGATTTAGGAGGCACCATGCGTTTAGGGAGTCAGTTATGTCACTTACTTCCAGGCAGTAAAGTACATGATATGTACGGTGCAAGTGAAATATACGAACGTCACAGACATAGATACGAAGTGAATAATAACCTGCGTGACAAAGTTGAAGCTGCAGGGTTAAAAGTGACAGGACTATCTGCTGACAAACGCTTAGTAGAAGTTATTGAAATTACCGAGCATCCTTGGTTTGTAGCCGGTCAGTTTCACCCAGAATTTAATTCAACACCTCGCGACGGACACCCTCTTTTTACAGGGTTTGTAAAAGCGGCAGGCGAATATTTTAAAAATCATAATTAAATAAAAGGGCTAGACATGTCAAAAATCAGCAAAATAATTGCTCGTGAAATAATGGATTCACGAGGCAATCCAACGGTAGAAGCCGATGTATATTTAGAAACTGGCGAAATGGGCAGAGCAGCAGCGCCTTCTGGAGCGTCAACTGGTTCACGTGAAGCCTTAGAATTACGTGACGGCGACAAAAGCCGTTATTTAGGTAAAGGCGTTTTAAAAGCAGTCGCAGCAATCAACAACGATATTCAAGCAGCTCTATTAGGCAAAGACGCAGTTGATCAAGCCGCGCTCGATCAAATTATGATTGACTTAGATGGTACTGAAAATAAAGAAAATTTTGGTGCGAATGCAATTTTAGCCGTATCACTTGCAGCAGCTAAAGCGGCTGCGATATTTAAAAAAGTCCCACTTTATCAACATATCTCTGAGCTAAACGGCACTCCAGGTGTTTATAGTATGCCAGTACCGATGATGAACATTATCAACGGTGGTGAACATGCTGACAATAACGTAGACATACAAGAATTTATGGTGCAGCCAGTAGGCGCGACTAGTTTTAAAGAAGCATTGCGAACGGGTGCTGAGATTTTTCACTCATTGAAGAAAGTGTTGAGTGAAAAAGGCTTAAATACTGCTGTAGGTGATGAAGGTGGCTTTGCACCAAACCTTGGCTCAAATGAAGAAGCTTTAACAGTTATCATCGAAGCCGTTGAAAAAGCGGGTTATGTGATGGATAAAGATATCACCTTAGCGATGGATTGTGCGGCTTCTGAATTTTATGTAGATGGCAAATACGACCTTAAAGGCGAAGGTAAAGTGTTCGACTCAGAAGGTTTTGGAGATTTCCTAGCTGACCTGTCTAGAAAATACCCTATTATCTCTATCGAAGATGGCCTTGACGAAAGTGATTGGGATGGTTGGGCAAGCTTAACTAAAAAAATTGGTGACAAAGTACAATTGGTGGGTGACGACTTATTTGTAACCAACACCAAAATTCTCAAGCGTGGCATCGACAATGGTATCGGTAACTCAATTTTGATTAAGTTTAATCAAATTGGCACATTGACCGAAACTCTTGAAGCCATTCGTATGGCACAAGCCGCTGGTTTTACGGTGGTTATTTCTCACCGTAGTGGTGAAACTGAAGATTCAACTATTGCTGATTTAGCCGTGGGTACAGCAGCTGGACAAATTAAAACTGGCTCATTGTGTCGTTCAGATCGCGTCGCTAAATACAATCAATTGTTACGCATCGAACAAGAGTTAGGTGCAAGTGTCAGTTATAATGGTCGTAAAGAAATTAAAGGCCAGTAACCACTAACTAGTCAGATAATTGAAGAGGCAGAGAATAATACTGCCTCTTCAGTGATTTAGAGTATAAAATGGTCAGCATTCACTGGCCATTTTAGTTTTAGGCATTTATTAGCACGATAAAACATGCAAATTTCAAATTCTCATTCTCAACACAACTATCAACAGATAGACATTTTTTCTGACGACCAACGGCAGTTGCACTACGCTGAACTGTGTAATGCACTGTATGAAAGAGAACTTGCCAGCTTATCCCAGCAAAAAATTAATAACATTAGTTTATTACAACGTAAAATAGCAGGGCTTAGGCATCATGTTAAACGTGCTGCTTACAGTCTATTGCAACACCAAACACCCTTAGATGTAGATGTGCACAACGCCAGTTGGCAAGCTAAACAGGCAGCTAAGTGTATGGCTAACAACTTTACCCCAGAAAAAACCCAACTGTGGTTCTCGAGCAACATTCAGATCGGTTGTTGCATCGCAGTGCATGTTCAACAACTTGGCTCCGAACATATTGAGCTAGACTCGATAGATAAAATAGAACTAAACAGTCATCGTCTACACACCAATAAATTTGGTTGGTTTAACAGTGATGGTGAACTTTCCGAAGACGAACACAGACAAACTGATATACATAACTTAAGGCTACTCAAACCCACAAAAGCTATTTTAACGGCAGCATGTTGTGGTCATAAGTGGGATCATAAAGGCAAAGGCCAACAACGTGCATTATCTTTGCGAGAATTACTTTTATCCCTATCCATAAATTGGAAGACGTTTCGTTAATTCATCTTTGTCTAGGTTCAACGCCATTTAAAAGCTTGAAAATAATCTTAAATCAACGTCTGCAATGGTACATTCAACTTGATAGCACCTTAAAAAATTAAATTTATATTTTTAAGTTATATGTTTTCTTGTAAACGGAGGTTGACGCACTGGTACAATACGCGTTACAAATACATTCTAATTTTGTTAAATATAAATTAAATAGCTTAAACAATGAATAACGTTTCTTTATCTATCCTACTACTGCTGGCAGCAAGATTGCACGGGTAGGTTGTAAGCGAGCGTTAACCAGTTTACAAAACCCGTGCTTAACACGGGTTTTTTGTATGTGTATTTTAAACCGCGGTTACATTGTGTAATCAAACAAACAAAGCAACTAGGAGAAGGGTATGTCAGACGGGGTTAACTCTAACCAGGTCAAAATTTTCGATACCACCTTGCGGGACGGCGAACAAGCGTTACCTGCCAGTTTAAGCGTTAAGGAAAAACTGAAGATTGCTTTTGCTCTTGAACGTCTAGGAGTAGATATTATTGAAGCAGGTTTCCCTGTTTCATCTCCTGGTGATTTTAAATCTGTACAAGCCATCGCTCGTGAAATAAAAAATGCCACTGTGTGTGGTTTGTCTCGAGCCTTAGTTAACGATATCGATGCTTGCGGAGAATCATTAAAAGTTGCAGAGCAATTCCGTATTCATACCTTTATCGCTACCTCTGATATCCATGTAAATACAAAATTACGAAAATCTCAGGATGAAGTGGTTGAGATGGCCGTAAAAGCGGTCAAACATGCTCGCCGTTATACTGACGATGTGGAGTTTTCATGTGAAGATGCGGGTCGTACCCATATTGACTATTTGTGCCGCATGGTAGAGGCTGCGATTAATGCTGGCGCAACCACAGTCAATATTCCTGATACCGTTGGTTACACTACACCCACAGAGTTCGGTGGCATTATTCAAAATCTATTTAATCGTGTGCCCAACATCGATAAAGCTGTCATTTCGGTGCATTGCCACAATGATCTAGGATTGGCCGTGGCGAATTCTTTGGCTGCAATAGAGCAAGGCGCAAGGCAGGTTGAAGCCACTATCAATGGTTTAGGTGAACGTGCAGGTAACTGTTCATTAGAAGAAATTGCAATGATCCTACAGACTCGCCAAGCAAAACTAGGGTTTCATACCAATATCAGAAGTGAAGAGATTTCTCGTACCTCTAAATTGGTCAGCAATTTATGCAATATGCCAGTGCAAGCTAATAAAGCCATAGTGGGTGCTAATGCCTTTAGCCACTCTTCTGGCATTCACCAAGATGGTGTATTAAAAGGTACAAATACCTACGAAATTATGACTCCTGAAAGTGTCGGCATTAACAAAAACAATCTAAACCTAACGTCTCGTTCTGGCCGCCATGTGATTAAACATCGTCTGTTCGAGTTAGGCTACAAAGCAACTGATTTTGACTTAGAAACGGTATATGCCTCTTTTGTAAAATTAGCTGATAAAAAAGGACAAGTGTTTGATTATGATTTAGAAGCGCTACTATTTTTCAGTCAAACCAAGCAAGAAGATGAATACTATAAACTGATGTATTTGCAGGCCAGTTCAGGTAAACAAATCATACCTAGCGCAACAGTAAGAATGCTAGTCGGCGATAAAGAAATCACTGAGTCTGCCACTGGTAATGGACCAGTCGATGCGGCTTATAATGCCATCACTAAAGTTGTTGGTCATAATCAGGTAGAGATTGTTGACTTTAAACTTGATTCTAAAGGGAAAGGTGCCAACGCATTAGCGCAAGTATCGGTAGTAGCTGAATACAATGGACGTCGATTCAACGGTATTGGCTTGGCAACAGATATTGTCGAGTCAGGGGTGAAAGCGTTGATATACGTATTAAACAACACACATTTAGCTGATCAGATTGACCAGCAAAAAGAACAAGTAAAAATTGCAGAGGTATAGACAAAATGTCTGACTACAACATAGCAGTATTGGCAGGCGATGGAATTGGCCCAGAGGTCATGGTCGAAGCCAAAAAAGTGTTAGCAGCCGTAACCAAAAAATTTAATATAACGTTTCAACTTAATGACTTTGATGTGGGTGGCCTTGCCATCGATAATCATGGTGTAGCGTTACCAGCATCCACTTTAAAAGGTTGTGAGGATTCTAACGCTATTTTGTTTGGCTCAATTGGCGGCCCTAAATGGGACAATTTACCTTTAGAAGAACGCCCTGAACGTGCTGCACTTTTGGCTTTGCGTGGTCACTTTGATTTGTTCAGCAACTTACGCCCAGCAAAAATTTATCAGGGACTCGAAGCCTTTTCCCCACTTCGAGCAGATATCTCTGCTAGCGGTTTTGATGTATTAGTGGTGCGCGAACTCACTAGTGGTATTTACTTCGGTCAGCCCAAAGGTTTAGAAGGCGAAGGCGAAGAACAGTTTGCATATGACACGATGCGTTATAGCAAAAAAGAAATTCGTCGTATCGCGATTAGTGCATTTGATGCAGCTCAAAAGCGTAGTAAAAAAGTGACCTCTGTAGACAAAGCTAATGTACTTGTTTGCAGCCGATTATGGCGCGAAGTTGTCGAAGAAGTGGCGAAGGACTACCCACAAATAGAGCTTGAACACATTTATATTGATAACGCAACGATGCAACTCATTCGTAACCCAAGTCAGTTTGATGTGATGTTATGTTCTAACCTGTTTGGGGACATTATTTCTGATGAATGTGCAATGATCACTGGCTCCATGGGTCTATTACCCTCAGCCAGTATCAATCAAGACAACTTTGGCATGTATGAACCAGCAGGCGGTTCAGCTCCTGATATCGCTGGTAAAGGTATAGCTAACCCGATTGCTCAGATACTCTCCGCATCCATGTTATTGCGCTTCAGTTTAAATGAAACAGCCGCCGCAGATGCGATTGATGCTGCCGTAGTGAAAACATTAGGTGATGGTATACTGACAGGCGATTTACTTGGCCTTGACGCGCGTCATTTAGCTAAAAATACCAGTGAAGTCGGCGATTACATCGCCGCATTAATTTAACAAGTGAAGGAAATAGTCATGGCAACCACCTTATATGACAAAATATGGCAAGCTCATATTGTTGATGCGAATAAAGTATCTAAAACCGGTGAAGAAAAATTAATCTACATAGACACTCATTTAATCCATGAGGTAACAACACCCCAAGCATTTGCAGGTCTTGAAGAAAAAGGCCGTAAAGTTCGGTGCCCAGAGCGTACTTTCGCAACGATGGATCACAGCATCTCAACTCGTTCTTTAGCTCTCGATGCTTGTGGCCCGACGAATAAGCTACAACTACAGACCTTGGCAGATAACTGCGAAAAGCACGGTATAGAGCTATTTCCAGTGGGTCACCAAAAGCAAGGTATTGTGCATGTAATGGGTCCTGAACTTGGTCTTATTCAACCAGGCATGACAGTGGTGTGTGGTGACTCACATACAGCTACTCACGGTGCTTTCGGAGCATTAGCTTTTGGCATCGGCACCTCTCAGGTGGAACATGTATTAGCCAGCCAAACACTAAAACAAAGCAAAGCAAAAAGTATGAAAGTTCAAGTCAATGGTACCTTGCCTATAGGCATCACTGCCAAAGATATTATCTTGGCTATCATCGGTAAAATTGGACACGCTGGTGCAACAGGTCATGTCATTGAGTATTGTGGTGAAACTATCTCAGATCTGACAATGGAAGAGCGAATGACAGTGTGTAATATGAGTATCGAAGCGGGTGCTAAAGCCGGTTTAATTGCCCCTGACAAAACCACATTTGACTACCTTGAAAGCCGTGAATACGCACCTAAAGGCGAACACTGGAACCAAGCCATGGCTTATTGGGCGAGTTTAACATCTGATCAAGATGCGTCTTTTGATACCATTGTTGAATTAAACGCCGTTGATATAACACCACAGGTAACTTGGGGTACAAACCCAGGACAAGTAATAGGTGTTAATCAAACAGTGCCTACTCCAAGCGACTTTTCAGATCCTATTGATGAGGATTCAGCTAACAAAGCCCTTAAGTATATGGATCTCATCGCGGGTCAAAAATTATCTGATATAAGTGTTAATAATGTCTTTATTGGATCATGTACCAATGGACGAATTGAAGACATGCGCGCTGCAGCCGCTATTGCTAAACACGGTAAAGTTGCACCAGGCGTGACCGCTATTGTTGTGCCTGGTTCAGTATCGGTAAAACAGCAAGCAGAGGCAGAGCAACTAGATAAAATTTTTATTGAAGCTGGTTTTGAATGGCGTTTACCTGGTTGTTCAATGTGCTTGGGCATGAATGATGATTTTCTAAAACAAGGTGATCGTTGTGCGTCCACCAGCAACCGTAACTTTGAAGGGCGTCAAGGCCGTGGGGCACGTACTCATTTAGTTAGCCCAGCGATGGCAGCAGCAGCAGCATTAGCCGGTCACTTTGCTGATGTGCGCGACTATCAATAAGCTAACTGATAATAAGGAAGGAATTAACCATGATAACTACGGGTATTAATATCCATACAGGGTCAGCAATGCCCCTTAACCAAGCCAACGTGGATACTGACCAAATTATCCCTAAGCAATTTTTAACCTCGGTCTCACGCAGTGGTTATGGTAAACACCTATTTCACGATTGGCGCTACCTTGACCAACATGAACAAGTGCCGAATCCTGACTTTGTATTCAACAAAACACAACACCAAGGTGCCAGCGTTTTACTCACCCGCGAAAATTTTGGTTGTGGTTCAAGCCGCGAACATGCACCTTGGTCGTTAGACGACTATGGCTTTAAAGTGGTGATTGCTACTAGTTTTGCTGATATTTTTTATGGTAACTGTATCAACAATCAATTGTTACCTGTTCAGCTTACCAGCGAGCAAATGGACCAACTATTTGCGGTAGTTGAAAACGATGCTTCTGCGCAAATAACGGTTAATCTACAAGAACAAACGGTTAAGGTTAACGACTTGCGTTTTGGTTTTGAGATTGCTGAACAGCATAAAAACAACTTACTTAAAGGTTTGGATGCGATTGGTCAGACTTTAGAGCTAGATGATAAAATCACGGCGTTTGAGAACAATATGCCAGAATGGCAAAGAGCTTAGATCCAACCATTAATCCAAACGGTTTTCTCTGTAAATACCAAAGGAAGCCGTTTAATAACCACTCCTAGTGATTATTCAGCTAGATAAACATCAATGAATTACACTTAATCAAATCATCAAAGTTGATTGATTTCATGGCTTAAATCGAAATTGCCATCAGTGACAATTCTTTCAAGCAGTATGACTCTTTTTATCAGCACATCGACCATCTTTTGCATATTTATCACAGCATCAGCATCAGTATCACTTTCTTTTTAAAGCGCCAATATTTTCTGATTGACCTCTTATTTGTAATTAAAATAATTACGCACAAAGATAATAATTAGGATGGGTGATGTGAGTGCCATTATGACTAAAAATAGTTCAAACATACTTGTTCTCCTAGTAAGCGTTTTGGATGGTTAGTTGTGAGTGTGGTTGAATAGTTGGTTTGTTATGCCATAAAGATGTGAAGGTTATTTGGCGGAGCTTACTTTTACGCACAAGCAGGTGAACGTAAAGTAAGCTTAAGATGATTGCGCTGGCCTTGAATAAGTTGCCTTCTAAATCCCCTGCTGCCCCGCCCGACATTCCAAATATCCCATAGCCAGCGTTCATAAAGATATGCATCCACAAAGGAAATCAAACACGGTAACCACATTCACAATATAGCCACGAAAACCAAGTACCCGCGACCGAGGTTATTGCCACTGCCATCACCGTTGACAGAAGATCATGCCCCTGATAAATATGGTCTAATCCAAAGATAATAGAACTGATTAATGCAGCAGGGATAAATCCCCATCGACAATAGTGAAACAATACCCCAAATAAAGCGGCTCTAAAAATAATTTTTTCGAAGACACCTGCATATACTGACCCCGTAATAATGGCTGACATTGAAAGGTTGAGCTCAGTACTTAATAGTGCATAACCTAAGGTCATTGGCAAACAACATGTCGGCGCCGCTATAAAATAGCTTTGAACTCCATTGATGTTCAGACCTAACAGTTCATGCCAAAGCGTTGGTTTAAATAACAAGCTTGACCCCAGCAAGAGTGGCCCATAAAGAAATAGGTACATCACTAAGGTATGTAAAACATAAGATTGCTGATCTAGCCTCAGAAGCACTTCGCTCCAGTTGTCGCCCCAAAACATTCTCACAAAAAATGACAGAATATAAAAGTGCTTTAGATAACCAGTGATTTTGCTATGTGTTGCATGTGTTCTCGCTTAATTGAAATTTAGAATTCAAATTAAGCATGCCAATTACCCAACAAAGCAGCGAATAGTAAGGGCCTAACCTGCTTTTAAAGGTATTAGTGACAAGGATTTGGGCTGATTAACAAACTTTAGGGACTAACAGCAAGCCTTGTTTAATCTCATCAACATAAGTGCGGGAGACAGGGACCATGACATCAAGTGATTTCATTGATAACTGCAAACCACCGGCATTTCCCGCAGATGATTTAACTGACATTAGATTCACCGCATAAGAACGATGACAACGATACACCTGCGAATTGTTTGGTAGTTGTTTTAAAATCTTGGTTAATGAACAGCGCAATAATTTAAGGCTAAAGGTACTGTCTTCGAGGATGCTCAGTTCGCAATAATTATTAGCAGACTTGATAAATAATATTTGTGATAGTGCTATCTGTATATTGTCGTCTTTATTATTGCCAGTTAAGGTTATTAACTCAGCTTGGGCTGTCTTATTACCTGCTTCATCATTGCCACCAACAGATGCAGAGCCAACAAAGTCACCTTGCTATGGTTTGGAAATTTTCACTGCATGGCGATTAACAATAAACATAAAACTGATAGGAAACAAACCAATAGCAAAAGTATAAAAAACAAACAACAATTGGTTTTGCCAGTGCCATGAGCCTAATACTGCCAGCACAAATTCGCTTAGACTCACGAAAATTTAGATAGCTATAAAGCCTAAATATACGGATAGGTCTTCGAATCACTGGCTTTTTTAACTACTTCAAGCATACACAATAGCCAATTCAAATCTGATAATGCCAAAGTCAAATAATTTAGGTAATCTAAACCCAATTCCATCTGAAAAATAAAATAGGTTAATGAAATGCACTCCCATTTTACCTTTGCCATCTTACTCATTCTTTTCACTATGTCGCAGGTATTCGTTAAAACTGCCGCTGCAAAATCTGTCTCGGTAAAGATGACAAGCTCACAAACATTACAGAAAGAGGGTCGTCTGCACCTTATCTTTTCAAGCTCAATGGAGCAAGAACCAAGGTTATACAGTGCTTGGCCCACAAAAAATATCGAACCACTATTTTCACAAGACTTATCGGGGTTGTCAAAAGGACAAAGCATAACCTTTGATGCATCGACAAAAGGTTTTCCTTTCGATTCTTTGGCTGACGTGCCTCCGGGTAAGTGGTACGTGCAAGCCATCTACGACAGCTATTTTCTAGATTCACGCATTAACTCACCGTTGAACATCTATTCAGATATTATTGAGTATATAAATGATGGTTCCAGCGATATGTCGCTAGCCCTGTCTTTAAATCAACGCCTACCAAAAGAAACCTTGCCTGACGGCGAGAGGTTTTTAAAGTTTGTAAAAATGCCCAGTCAATTGCTGTCTGAGTTTTGGGGGGCTGATATGTATCTTCGAGCAGGAATAATTTTACCAAACAGTTATTACGACAATCCACTCGAAGACTTCCCTGTGATCTTTAATATAGGCGGCTATCACGCTCGATATGACAGAGCCCAAGGTTTATATGAGAACAAGGCATTTAAAAAGTTTTGGTTAAACCCTGACACACCCCAAATGGTCATCGTGTTTTTGGATGGCGAAGCACCATTAGGGGATTCATACCAAATAGATTCTGCAAACAACGGCCCTTATGGCCAAGCCACTTGGCAAGAGTTTCTACCTTACTTAACAAAACAGTTTAACTTAGTAGACAATGCCAATTCGCGGTTTGTCACTGGCTGCTCCACGGGTGGTTGGGTAAGTTTGGCTTTACAAACTTACTATCCAGACTTATTCAATGGTGCATGGTCGTTCAGTGCAGATGGTGTAGATTTTAAATATTTTCAGTTGATAGACATTTATCAAGATGAGAATGCCTTTGTCAATGAGCATGGTATGCAAAGACCGTCTTATCGTGCGAAAGACGGCGAAACTATTTTTAGTATAAAACGTGAAATTATGATGGAAAACCAAATAGGCAGAAATGATTCTTTTATATACAGTGGTGGGCAATGGGGAGGTTGGAATGCGGTTTTTGGACCAAAACTGGAAGACGGCACCCCTTCAACTATTTGGGATCCACTGACTGGCAAAATTGATCAGTCTATTGCAGCACAATGGACTAAGTACGACTTACGATTATATACCGAGAAAAATTGGCAAACGCTTGGACCTAAGTTACAAGGTAAACTAAATATATGGATGGGTGATATGGATAACTTTTATCTCAATAACGCCATGCACTTATATCAAGAAATGCTAAGCACACAAAAAGAACCTGTTTCCAATGCTGAATTCACTTGGGTAAGAGGAGCAGGACATTGTGATTATAAACAGGTGCCTATGCTAGAAAAAATAATGATACAAATGCAGCAAAAGCTGCCTTGAATCAACACACTTATACAGCATGCTCTTAACTACGCTAATATAATGTATTGCCATGCTTTGATAAAATATGAATATACTTTTCGGCCTAATGAGTGAAATGTTGGATTACTCCCTATTATAAGCATCGAAAAATAGAGCATAAAACCGTCAACTTAAAAGAAGCACTGGACAAATATTTGAAAGAGAATAACGTGTCCTCTTAAATCAAAGCACTCTAAGGATTTTTCCTATTAAACTGATTAAATTGGCAGCTATTGCTGCTTTCATATTGACTGCACCCACTTTTGCTAATAACAGCATTATTCTTGTATCAAAAGAGACTAAGGATATAGCCACCAGTTTGCGCGATAAGGCGATTAATGATGATAGCGCTTATGAAATATTAAAATCGCTCACCACCCAAGTTGGCGCTCGTCACCCAGGTACTCCCGGTGAAAAAGCAGGAATTGAATGGGGTGTAAATAAATTAAAAGCTCTTGGGTTTGACAAGGTTTATACCGAAGACGTAGAAATGAATGGTTGGGTGCGCGGCTTAGAAACGGCTGAAATTTTGCTACCTTCTTACCAAAAAATGATCATCACGGCACTTGGCCGGTCAAAATCGACGCCTGAAGGTGGTTTAGAAGCTGAAATTGTTCATTTCAAAAACTATGCTGAACTTGAAAAGGCAGTTGATGATAGCTTAAAAGGGAAAATCGCTTTTATCAGTAATCGTATGCAACGCTTTAAAGATGGCGCTGGCTACGGGCCAGCCAACATTGCTCGTAGTAAAGGCCACGAGCTTGCAGCACAAAAAGGGGCAGAAGCCTTACTAATACGCTCAATCGGTACAGATGACCACCGCAATCCGCACACAGGTGCGACAAACGTAGCAATGGGTTACACAGCGGTGCCTGCTGTTGCCCTTTCGAATCCTGACGCGGACCAGTTGATACGTTTAATGGAATACGGTCACACGCCCAAAATTCGTCTGAATATCCAAACCAAAGATCTAGGTCCTATTATCACCAAAAATGTTATTGGTGAAATCACAGGTCGCGAGCTACCAAATGAAATTGTAGTGATTGGTGGTCATTTAGATAGCTGGGACTTGGGCACAGGCGCAGTTGATGATGGAGCAGGTGTTGCCATCGCTATGGCCACGGGGGCTTTTATTAAAAACCATGCAAACATGCGCCCGCGCCGCACCATTCGTGTGATCCTTTGGGGCGCCGAAGAACTGGGATTAATAGGTGCTCGCGCTTATGCTAAAGCAAGACAAGACGATGGGACCATATCTAATCATGTGATTGGGTCTGAGTCTGATTTTGGTGCGGGCCCTGTTTATGGCCTTCAGTCTTCCACCAATGTCTCACCCAATGCAATACATGTTATTGATACAATGGCGGGACTTATGGGCAAGTTAGGCGTCAGTCGTCGCACCGGAAATACTAGCGGCGGCCCAGATATGATACCTCTGTCTGCGCTGGGTGTACCGGCATTAAATCTGATGCAGGATGGATCAGATTATTTTGACTTACACCATACGCCTGACGATACGTTTGATAAAGTTAACCCCGAACATATGCGCCAAAATTTAGCTGTGTGGACTGTATTTACCTTTATTGCTGCCGAGTGGCCAGGGTCTTTCAAGTAATACTTTACGGATAAAGTAACAATAAAAAAGCCTCGTCAGTGATGATGAGGTTTTTTTACGGGTGCCAACTAGAGATTATTTTGCCTCGCAAGCCTGAAAAATAGAGATTATGAGGGATGTGAGTGATGTCAATATACTCAAACAACTTCAACTTCAACTTCAAATTCAACTCATCAGACACACAACCATTAGCACTATGCAGAATAAGGGTCTTCTGCCATCAGATAAGCCCGTAGATCAGTTTTTTGTGGATGAGCATTCAGCCATTCCCGCATCTCTTTTATCTTGATATAAAGCTCTTCACCAAATTTATCATGATAAATATCGACAAAACTGTCTTTGGCATTGGTCTGCCGAATTCTGCGTTGCCATGCGTCAGTGATTAGCGCATTTAAGCTACCAGCTAATCCACCACTGACTAAGAGCTCCCATTCTCCTTTATCTAACCATAAACCGCCTACTGCAGAGCTATAATCTAGTCGATGAGTATCAGTCGCTGATATCTTAAATTTACGCATGATAGTTCGTGTTACCGGGCACAACATGGCTTCTTTTGTATCAGTTATATTAATCTCTTCAAAATAAATACCTTTAGCAAACTCATAATCTGGGTGGCGCTCTCGCCATACTGCATAGTCTTCTATTAACACCCAATCACCGCCACAATCAGAACATGTGTGCGCCTTGAATAATCCCTCAATAAAACTGGGAGCGAGGGTTCCTGTATGACAACCTGTACACAACATATTATTTCCTTTTATTGAGCGCTGATGTGTAAAAAAATCTAATGCAAGCAGTGCTCGGCCTTTCTTGGTTAAGCTATCGACCTAAGCCTAATTATTTTATCAAGAAGGTCAATTCGATCAATCAAAGTTTTGCTTATCTTCTTTAAATAGGTTTTGCAACTCTTGGCGCCCTTTTTTACTCACTGCAATCAATTGATCAAAGTCCATATTTTGCATCATAGTGGTTTCTAACAAACTTTTATCATGAGCCGCAAAAATATCAATTAACCCCTTAGCTTCGGTATCGCTAAGCCCATATGCTTGTAACAGCATTTTTGCAGCTTCGAGGCCACCCGCGAACACTTCTCTGACATTCGTTTGAATACCAAGGTTATAAAATTTGACCGCTGTATACCGGTTTCTCGATCTTGCAATAATTTTTACAGCAGGAAAATGTTCCCTGACCAATTCTGCAATTTTAAGGGCTTCGTCTTCATCATCAACAGCCACTAAAATTACCTTAGCATGTTCTATGCCTGCAGCCTCTAATAAGTCTAATCGACAAGCATCACCAAAAAAGACTTTATTACCAAACTGCTTAACAAATTCGATATGTTCAGCGTCTTTGTCAAGCGCAGTGAAGGGAATATTGTTGGCGGCTAAAATCCTACCTGATACCTGACCAAATCGTCCAAATCCTGCGATTAATACTTCAGGCTCACCAAAATCAGCCGCAGCATCATACACAGCAGGACAGTTTCTACTAGTAAACCAAAGACTATGTAAAATAACCAAAGGGGCTGTCAGTGCCATCGAAATACCAACAATTAATATGACTTCATTGCTAATCTGCATCGATAACAGCCCATTGCCTGATGCCTGCGCCATCACTACAAAAGCAAATTCACCGCCTTGGGATAACATTAAACCGATCCGGATTGCATCGGTTTTGCGTTGTTTGGCTATTTTGAGAATTGAAAAAATAATACCCGTTTTGATCAGCACTAAAAGAACACTGGCCGATATAATAAACAGTGGTTTAGACACTAATAAACTGAGGTCTAAATTCATACCTATCGCTATAAAAAACAGCCCCAATAACAAACCTTTAAAAGGTTCGATTTCAGCTTCGAGTTGATGTCTAAAACTAGAGTTGGCAAGTAATATACCTGCAACAAATGCCCCCATGCCCATCGATAGCCCTGCTTCTTGCATACCTATAGCTGTAGCGATAACGATGAGTAACGCGGCCGCAGTCATTACTTCTTCGCTACCATATTTAGACACGAGGCGTAAAAAAGGATTTGTTAAGTAGCGCCCCACAGCTAAGACTGCAACTATAGCTAAAACGCTTATCCACCAGGAGGGTGTAGAGTGGTTGTTCGTGGCCGAAAGGTTTTCGACTAATAACAAGATGGGAATCACTGCTAAATCTTGCATTAATAAGATAGAAAAGGCCTGTTGGCCAGGGGGTGATTTTAAGATGCGATGTTCTGTCATTAGCTGTATAGCAAATGCGGTAGAAGATAATGCGAGTGACAAACCAATAACTAATGATATCACCCAAGAAAAGTCCAGCACGAAATGTAAAATTAGGGCGATAACGAATGCACTTATTAATAGCTGCCCACCGCCAGAAAACAAAATTTGATTACGCATTTTCCATAATTTTTCTGGCTGTAGTTCTAAACCAATAACAAACAGCAGCAACACCACCCCAAGCTCGGCGAAATGTAATATGGTCACTGGGTCGTTGACTAAATTTAATACTTGAGGCCCAATTACCAGCCCAGCAACCAGATAGCCTAAAATAGCACCTAACTTAAACTTCTTAAAAATGGGTACCGCTATTACTGTCGCGGCCAAAAAAATCACAGCTGAAACTAAAATACTCATCAAATTCACCCACGTTTATGCAGACCATTAGTGTGAACAAAATGCTGTATGTATTCAATGTCCGATTCAAAAATTCACACTTCAAATTCGTATTAATCTAGTTTTAAAAATATGGAAAATACACAAACGACACATCTGAGTTGGACAAAGCTTGGTCATTGGTATGGCATTACTTATGTGTACTTTACAAAAGGTAAGGCACTCTTACTCGTTGGAGCTTGCAACTTTTTATTGATATTCAATGCTCACATTTTAGAATAAAAGCAAAAACATTATTAATATAAGTATCAGTAAACGAGCGTTTTTTTCTAAAAAAAATTACAATTGCGCCAAGACACACTTTAAATGTTTCTTTTACAAGCATCTAAACAATGAAATATCGTCACGAAAATATAAAACTACAGATATTTGTTCCGATGCTACTTGACTGTTAGGACAATTTCTCTAAAAATTGGGATGTGTCCACCTACAGAAGTAAAAACATGTTGGAACTGGTTAATATTAACAGGCTCGAACCGGGTATGTTCATTGTTAAGGTGACTGAACAAATGGGTAAAATCACCGTCACCTCCGCAGGAAAAATTAATGACCAGCAATACATCGCTGTATTAATTAAAAAAGGTATATTACAGGTTCAAGTCGACCTAAGTAAAAGCACTCACCTTGTTAAAGAACATGATGAAGGTGAACTAGACGACGACACGTATATTGATGCTTCTGGCCTCACATATGCACAACAGCTTGAACACACGCTCAAACTTTATGACAAAGTGAAAACTATTCAAGGCCGCTTAGTCAAACAAGTGGCAAAAGGCAATATTAATAATCTTGATGAAATAGATGAAATTACTCAAGACATCGTTAATAAAGCGTTTGATTCTGATGACGCTATTGGTATCGCTATTTTACTCAAGGAAACGGATGAATATTTTCTAGAGCACAGTATAAACTGCGCGATATTAATGGTTATGTTTGGCCGTTCGCTTGGAATAGAAAGAGCTACTTTACAACACTTGGGAATAGGCGCGTTGTTAATGGATATTGGCATGTTGAAGCTGCCATTATTACTGACTTCAAAAGCGACTGAATTAAGTCAAAAAGAAACCAAACGGATCCAACAACATGTTGATGTTTCGCTACAATTACTTGAATCGGTAGATGGAATCGATGATGTTAGTCTGGAGGTTATTCAGCAGCATCATGAACGATTAGACGGTTCAGGCTATCTAGATGGTTTGCGCGGACAGCAAATTTCTATGTACGGTAAAATGGCTGCTATCGTAGATACGTATGACTCTTTAATAACCAGTCGTCCTTATCGTGAAGCCCTGAAGCCTGCCGATGCCTTAAAGAAAATGGAAGATGAAGAGTTAGGCTTAGACAAAGAACTTATTAATAAGTTTATTGGCTGTATAGGTAGTAATCCTGTGGGCTCGCTGGTCAAATTAGACACTGGAAAACTTGCCATGGTGATGCGTTTGAACAAAAATCTGCCCATGTCACCGACGGTTATGGTTTTTTATAACTTGACCACCAAATTGGATGAAGTGTTTCAGCTCGATTTATCTATAGTAGAAGATAAAATTGAAGGTAGCGTATTGCCTGATGATTTTAATCTTGATCTATCAGGATTTTTGCGAAATTCATTTTTTAACAAATAACGAGAACTCGATACCCAGCTAGTTTGGGTATCAGTTACATCTGTTTCATGATCAAACCCAAGTACTATTTACCAATCTGTTAAAGCAGACATAGAGAACGTTTGTCCAGAATAATTTAAGATAACGTGCTGCGGTTCAATTCGAATAATTTCAATCATTCCATCAATTTTATCACCTTCAACCATTCTCGTACCATTTACTCTCACCCACCTCTCTGCTTCAATAGATGCATACATATGTGCTGAAAAAGCCATACTGGGTAGCCTATTCATTACCCATGCGGGTAACTGGTCAATTCTTGGGACATCTTCGTCGCTGGATATAATTTTGACTGGCGCAACGGTGACCGGCAAGTCTTCAACTTCGTTCATAGCTTTTCTGAACCGCGCTAACACATCTGCAGAAATTTGTGGGGCTGATACAGGTGACGAAGTGATAGTTTGACCCACTTCATTTGATTCATCACTTTGTTCAATATCATCTGTTGCAGCGACTTGCTGAGCTGGTGCATTGAAGTTCATATCAGTATTTGAATCTTGAGGATCATCTGCCTTAACTAATGCTTCGGTTTTATTATCTCGTTGCTTATTCTCATTCACAGGAACAACAATCGTTGCTACTGGTTCAGAAAAAATCGCGATTGGATTATTAGTCTGCGGACTTAATAATGTCAATATTTCTTGATAACTAGCTAAAGTCCAACCTAGACCCAAACCACCGAAAGCAATAAATGCCGCTAATAAATAACGCTTAGTATAAAACTGCCAAGCAGATTGAATACCCTGTGCTGAGGGTAAAAATAAACTACGGTGATATTGCTCAGACAAACCGTCACCAATTCGAGTACTTGTCACAGTATTACTTTCGAGCATTCTGCGAGTTGCAGATTTTTTAATCTGTGGTGCTTCGACCTCGACAGTTTGGTCAAGATCAACTTCCAATTGTTGAATACCCATTTCAATCAAGCCTTGCACCATATCCTGGCTAGTGACTAGGCCTGACTTCTTAATTTTAACTGCCCCATTTTGTTCTATGATCCGCACAATCACCATACCTGGCTGTAAATCTTGAATGTTTATCTGTTTAAACATTTAGCTGGCCTAGTACAAAGCCAATGGTGGTGGCGGCTAAAAAGAGACTTAACAAGGTGTAAGTCCAGCGTTTGCCCTGACGTTGTTTCACCACATCTTCACCCAATATTTGCTGTGCTGCGGCAATAAAGATATGTTGCGACACAACAGACATCTGTTTGGTAAATGTTAACGTTAACGCCCTATCACACAACAAGTTGATGACTCTTGGTATACCACCGGTAATATCGAATGCCGCTCGAATCGTCGCTTTAGAAAAAACACTGATATCACCGTTAGCTACACCTAACCTATGTCCAATATAGGCACCCACTTCAGATGAGGTTAAAGGTAAAAGATGATAACGGGCAGTAATACGCTGAGCTAACTGACGTAGCTCATTACGTTTTAATAATTGCTGTAATTCAGGTTGACCGATCAACACCACTTTAAGCAACTTTTCACGGTTAGTTTCTAGATTTGTCAGTAACCTAAGTTGCTCTAATACTTCAGGCAATAAATGCTGCGCTTCATCAACAATTAGCACTGTATTCACTCCATACTCGTGATTATTGGCTAATTTGTTGAGAATTTGGTCAGTGAAGTACTTTAGGCTTGCGTGTTTGCGCTTATATTCGATACCAAGCTCATTACAAATTGTGCCCAACAGTTCGAGTGCAGATAGAGTAGGATTTAAAATCATCGCAACTTGGGTATTATCGGGTAGTTGCTGCATCAATTTACGCGACACTGTAGTTTTACCTGTGCCCACCTCACCGGTTAACATCACAAAACCGCCACTTTCACGTAAACCAAACATCAAGTGGGCGAGAGCTTCTTTATGACGAGGGCTCATATACAAATATTCAGGATTGGGAGCAATGGAAAACGGATTATCGGATAATCCAAAGTAGCTGAGATACATAATTTAGGCTTACACGTCCATAGGTGATATTCAGAATTAAATTAGCAACGCTAAACTACCCAGTTAGACACTTATTGTCAAAGACACTGTGCATAATTAAGCTGAATTTTCAGCCTAATTACTCCATTCACCTTCTGCAAAGCTTAGGTCTAAGGCATAATACGATTAATGAATCATTCCGAGATCTTATGCGAATTTATTTAGTGGGCGGCGCCGTACGCGACAAATTGCTTGGATACCCTATAAAAGACCAAGATTGGGTAGTGGTAGGCAGCACTACCCAGCAAATGTTGTCTCAAGGTTATCAGGCAGTTGGTGCTGATTTTCCAGTGTTCTTGCATCCTAAAACTAGAGAGGAATATGCCTTAGCTCGCATCGAACGCAAAGTAGCCAAAGGTTATACCGGTTTTAGCTGTGATGCCTCTAGTGAAGTTAGCCTAGAAGAGGATTTATGTCGACGCGACCTAACCATCAATGCCATGGCAATGGATGACCAAGGCAATATCATCGACCCCTACAATGGGCAACAAGATCTTAAAGACAAACTTTTACGCCATGTTTCTTCTGCGTTTGTTGAAGATCCTCTGCGTGTTTTACGTGTGGCTCGATTTGCAGCCCGTTATTACAGCTTAGGATTTCGTATTGCGCCAGAAACACTGGCTCTTATGCAAAAAATAGTAGCCAATGACGAACTCACGGCTCTGAGTGCAGAACGTGTCTGGCAAGAAACGGCTCGTAGTCTGATGGAAACCCATCCAGAAGTGTATTTTGAAAACCTCAGAGCCTGCGGTGCTCTAGTCGTCTGGTTCCCTGAGTTAGACATACTTTGGGGAATAACCAACTCAAACAAATATCACCCTGAAATGGATACCGGTGTTCACACCATGATGGTGTTACGACAAGCTGTTAATCTTTCAGATAAACTTAGCGTGCGTTTCGCAGCGCTGGTTCATTATCTAGGCAAGGGACTGAGTCCACCAGTAAACTGGCCATCTCATCAAGACCGTGAAAAACTAGGCCTAGAAGCAATAAATACATTTTGCGACCGCTTAAAAACCCCAAATGATTGCCGCGAGCTTGGCTTGATGGTCAGTGAACATCACACTCATGTTCAACATGCCTTCGAACTAAAAGCCAGTTCGCTTTTAGATATGTTAAATCACTGCGATGTATGGCGAAAACCACAAAGGTTTGCTGATGGTTTGCTTACCTGTGAAGCGGTATTCAAAGGCAGAACCACTTTCGAAGACCACGAATATAAAAACGTTGAATATCTTTGGCAAGTGTATGAAGCGGCATCAAAAGTCGATATCAAAGCCATCATTGCAAAAGGTTACCAAGGCAAAGCGATCAAAGAACAAATTGAACAAGAACGCATCAGCGTTATTCAAGCATTTAGAAAAGCTTTTGAAAAAAGTTCTCAGAAAATCATTTAAAAAATAACAGTTTCATTTAAAACATCAAAGGACAACTATCACTATGCTCAGCTCAACCCAACTCGCCACAATGTTATCTCTACAAGATGGTATGAATAAAAAAGTAAATCATGATTGGCTAAACGCCGGTTATGCTTATTTACGCGCCGCCATGATTGAGTCAGTAGAAGGTATTGAGCACCATGGTTGGAAATGGTGGAAAGCTCAGCAGAAAGATCTACCTCAGTTACAAATGGAACTGGTCGATATCTGGCATTTTGCGTTGTCTGATATCATCATAGGTTTTAGTGGCGACATTCAAAAATCTGCCAATACTATCGCCGAACAACTGGCATCAGAACGAAACAAAGTGATGTTTGATGGCAAAGATTATCTGTTCAAAGAACAAGATATTCTTGATAATTTAGAGTTAATGGCAGGTCTGTGCGCTGCCAAACGCTTCGATGTGCCTCTATTTCTAACCATAGTTGAACAGGCCGAAATGGATTCTGATGAGTTATATCGACAGTATGTAGGTAAGAATGTGTTGAACTTCTTCCGTCAAGACCATGGTTATAAGGAAGGTACGTACAAAAAAATATGGAACGGTCGTGAGGATAATGAACACCTAGTCGAGGTGTTAAATAGTCTTGATATTGGCCTAAGTGACTATAGTGATAAAATTTATGCTAGCTTAAAACTCAGGTACACAATTGAGTAGAACATAGTGAGCCTTCGCGTTCTAAAAACTAAAATGTAATTTCATAAGGAGATTGTTATGCGCACCAAACACCATAAGCAACTATTTGGATTGCTTAAGCCTGTGTTGACTAAGAAATCTAAAAACATCCGTTTTTTTCAGATAATAGCTTGGTTGATGATATCTATTGGCCTATTTACATTGCCTGTATTAGCAGCAAAAGATAATAAAAAACCTTCAAAAAGATTTACTGCCGAACGTGTATTCGATATGGAATATGCAAAAGATCCTCAAGTGTCTCCGGATGGAAAAACGATTGTATACTTGCGTCAAAGTATGGATAAGATGACTGACCAAGACGTCGGGAAGTTGTGGAGTTTAGATATTAAATCAGGCACAAACCGGCCATTAATAGCAGATAAACAGGCGTCCTCTGCACGCTGGTCCCCTGATGGCAAAAGCTTAATATTTACAAGTTACCATATGGGAAAGCCCGAGCTACGACGGGTTTTTGTTGACACAGGTATGAGCTTTTCACTTACCCAGTTAGAAAAAGGCGTATCAGGTGTAGCTTGGTCACCTAATGGAGAACAGTTAGCTTTTAGTATGTTCGTCAAAGCAAAAAAGCCCTCCTTTGCCACACCACTTTCACCCCCTAAAGATGCTAATTGGAATGAACCATTCAACGTTATAGACGATTTTACTTTTCGTTTTGATGGTGCAGGTTATTTACAAGATGGGGCTAGCCAAATATTTACACTTCCTGTGAACGGAGGCACGCCAAGGCAAGTCACATTTGAAGAGGCAGGACTGTCAAATCCACAGTGGCTCGACAATAACAAACTATTGGTTACCGGTAACTTAGCTGAAGATAGGGATCTAGATCCGATCGAAAGTGAAATTTATAAACTGGATTTATCCGACCTAAGTATAACGGCTTTAACCACCAGAGATGGACCAGACTCGTACCCCGTTGTGAGTCCAGATGGCAAAACCATTGCTTTTCGAGGCTACGATGATAAGACATTGTCGTATCAACACAATGACCTGTATTTACTCGATGCCGACGGATCTAACTTTAGACCACTAGCAGAGTCATTTGAAGGCAGCATTGGCCAAACGGTCTGGGCCCCTGACGGTGAAAGTTTATTAGTCTTATCTGAAGATTATGGCGTTTTAAGCCTGTTTAATATTACTCTAAAAGGTAGCGTATCTAAGATAGTAACCGACATAGGTGGTACATCAATTGGACGACCTTATGCAGCGGGCAGTTTTTCTGTGAGTCGTAATAAAAAACCAGTGATCGCTTTTACAGCAGGATTTAGTGATCGCCCTGCTGAAGTGGGTTTAGTTGATCTGAAGGGGGAAAACAAACAGATCCTTACCGCTTTAAATGAAGATGTATTGCCCTATCTAGACATGGCGTTGGTTGAAGAGATCAAAGTTAAATCTTCTCACGATGGCATCGAAATTGAGGCATGGATAGCTCTCCCACCTGATTTTAAAGCAGATGGCAGTTATCCGATGATTTTAGAAATTCATGGTGGACCTTATGCCATGTATGGACCATTTTTTGGTAGTGAAATTCAGCGTTATGCGGCCGAGGGTTACGTAACGGTGTGGGTTAACCCACGCGGTTCTACTGGCTATGGCGAAGACTTTGCACTAGGCATTGATTTAGCGTACCCAGGGTATGATTACGATGACCTAATGACGGTAGTAGATGCAGTGGTAGCCAAAAAATATGTTGCCCCTGATCGTTTATTTGTCACCGGTGGTTCAGGCGGTGGTATTTTAACTGCTTGGATTACCACTAAAACCCAACGTTTCGCCGCCGCCGCATCAATCAAGCCCGTTATAAACTGGATGACGATGGCACTGGCTGCCGATATAGGTCAATATGTTCGTAGACATTGGATACGTGCGGATCCTTGGTCTGATCCAGAAGCTTTTCTAAAGTTTTCGCCTATACGTTATGTTGATAAAGTGAAAACGCCCACATTGATAATGGTTGGTGAAGAAGATTATCGAACCCCAGCTTGGGAAGCAGAACAGTATTATACCGCCTTGAAAATGCTAAAAATCGACACAGCATTAATTCGGGTACCTGGCGCTCCCCATTATATTGCTTCGCGACCCAGTCGCTTAGTTGGTAAAACCGATAATATTATGGGCTGGTTTGCTAAGTATGATCCTGATAAACAAAAACCGGAAGAGATGACCCCTAAACCATAGCTAATCAGCGGGCACTGCTCAAAGGATGCCCGCTGATTATTTGAAAATGCCTTATTCTGTGCCGAGTAGCTACAATAGGTTTATCTCGGTATATCTCATATGAATACTCCATTGAATTAGTTGATGTTTGAAAAAACATTAACTAATTCAACCTTACAGTACAGTTTAAAACACAGGATTAGGTGTAATCAATATGCGTTCAATCGTCTATTTAACAATACTATTTATTTCCATGCCATTACTGGCGGAAGTTAATGAAGACTTGCAAAGTCAACTGATACGAATGGCACAACAAAATCAGCAAGTTCGTCAAAGCTTAGAAAAATACAATACGGAAAATGTGCCACCAGCACTGCAAACTTTAGCTTCACAGATAGATAAGCTTCAAACACAGACCCTAAAAGAAATAATCACTTTGCATGGCTGGCCAACCAACAAGAAGGTTGGTGAGAAAGGCACTCAAGCTGCATTTATTTTGGTACAACACAGCAAAAATTTGGTATTTCAACAAGACATGCTGCCATTAATTATTCAATCATTTCTAGACAAAGGTGGCATTGCAGGTAAAGACATAGCGAAATTTACCGATAACGTATCGATCAGACTAGGCAAAAAACAGGTGTTTGGCACTCAGGCAAAATGGAGCGACGGCAAGGTAGTATTTGCACCAATAGAAAACGAAGATAGTGTAAACCTATTAAGGGCTCAGATGGGTATGCCGCCTTTGGAGGAATATAAAAAGAGCTTGGAGACATTCAACCTTCAGAAATATCGATAATATTGACTACGAGTTGTCAACTGGCACAAACAAGGTATATGCCAAATTTAATGAATTATATTGGTAAGTGTTGATTATTGTTTTATTTTAGCCCAAAAGTAAAAAGGCAATCCAGCAGCAAAAAGAATGAGCCCTTGAAATGCAAGCATTAACCCCGAACCAACAATGGCAAAGATAGAAAACAGTAGCGCAATAAGCGCAATACTAAACGATACCCAATTAATCTTAGTTGTCGCATTTAACTCTCTTTTTTGCATGATGATTTCAGCTAATGATGATGTTGCATAGGGTAGCAATACCGTCAATGTAGAAAGCATCATCAGTGTTTTGAACGCGCTTAATAATCCTTCAGAAAAACTCATCACAACTAATATTGACGACAAAAACCCAGAAAGTATCACTGTCTTTATAGGAATGCCTGCTTTGTTCTTAGTTGAAAAAAACTTAGGCATTAATTTATCCTTTGCTAATGCATCAGGCATAATACCAACGATTAGTGTATTGGCGTTAATACTACTGATAATAGATATCAGTGCTGCGATAGCAATAAAACCCGCTCCCAGAGGACCCAATATAATTGTGGCTGCGTCGGCCAGAGGTGCAGTTGATTTTGCTAAATCAGCGAGTGGAATTAGTGTCATCACACCATAGGAGAGCGAGATATAAATTACCGTGGCGGTTAATGTGCCTACTATTAATGCTCTCGGGATATTCTTTTCTGGGGAAATGATGTTATCTGATGGCAATGTTACGGCTTCAATACCAATGTAAGCCCACATAGTGATCATTACCATCTCTGATATTAAAAATAACGTCGATGGTTGATTTACAGTATCAGTCAACGCTAAATCAATAACAGCGTTTGCTGGATCACCAAGAAACAAAGCACCGACTGAAATAACAAATAACGGTAACAGTTTTAATAAAGACGTCACTAATTGGAAGGTGCACGCGACTTTAATACCAGTAATATTAATGGCTGTTATTAACCAAATAAATGTGATGGCAATGATGGCAGATGCCATTGAATTTGAAGAAATGCTGGGCATAAAAAAGGTCAAATAGCCTGCTACCGCGACAGCTCCTGCAGCAACAGCTGCTAAGATACTGATCCAATAACCCCAACCTATAAGAAATCCTGCTAGATCACCTTGTGTTTCTCTGGTGTAACTGTAGATACCACCTTGCATCGAATGTCGTTTGGCAAGCATACCCAAGACTAAAGCAATGAATATTGTACCTACGCCAGCAATGACCCACGCAATTAAACTTAATGTACCGTAAGGAGCCAAAACAGCTGGCAGCATGAATATGCCATTGCCAATTACGATACCTATAACCAGTCCCCAACATCTCCAAAAACCCATTATTCTTTGCATACTAATTCCATTTATTGTCATTATTTGATTTGACTGTGGTGATTAATCTCTAGAAGCAAAAACTATTTTTATCTAACTTACTTTGTGCTGTTTAATTAAGCAAAGTTTTCCACAAACTTAGACCTTATAAAAATAATTGAACATACAATTTTATATGACTGACACGCTTACTTATGTATTCATTAGACATTGAAAGCTAGAATGAAATGGCTCAATCTGCTGATATAGTGGCGTCATTTAGGACACTACTTTTTATGCTGTTTAATTTATTACTATGCTAGGAAATAAGAGTCTTGAACCATTGCATAGATGAAATGATGACAAAACCGATATACTTATCGGCGTGACATAAAACGGTAGTTGGATACAAATATGCTTCATTAGCCAGCATTAAGAAGCTAGGATACCAATCTAGGCGACAGCCTAAATTCACTCCAAAATAGCAAGCTAGTGAGGTGTTGGTTTGGTTTGGTTTGGTTTGGTTTGGTCTATTAAACAAACACTTTGATCCCGATATTGGTTTAATTACTCATAAATTCAGTAATTGTGTCTTGCGCATATGAAGCGTCAGTGTGTAAATTAGCTTTGATCACAGAACTACATTTTGCACTTAATCCAATCGCAACGATCATCTATCTCATTGATATAAAATGCTTGTAGAGAATAATTAGAATGATTTTGTTGTCAAAACTACTGTCTGCTTTACCCATGCCGAATGATTAATAATTGCAGCATCGTATATGTCATCATCTACCGCATCACAATGCAGTAGCATATGAATAAACTCAGCACCGCTTACACCTCAGCTTTCCAACGCATAACTGACTGCTTGATACGTGACCATGATTGACTAGTGATAATATTTTCATTAGGTGGAAATACCTGAAAACCTGAAAAATTTTGAGTATGAAAATGTTTTCTTTCAATATCATCGTCCTACCGACTCCCATTAAATAAATGAAAAAAGTGATGGGATGCGTGAGAAAAGCGCAAGGTAATACTCCTACATTGTGCCTTATAAAGTTCTTTATTCGGGATTACTCAAGAGCAATAGGCAAACTGTTGGTTGTACCTTTATGGCAATATTCTGGCTGTGTTCATCGAGATAACTAGGCAAGATTAGAAACAAATCAATCAAAAACACAATCTATATCCTATTAAAAACAGTTAATTTCGGACATGTGATCAACAGTTAAACAAACTAACTTTCAAAGCCGAAGCATGCCTATCCGAGTGACTCCAGCCTTACTAACTTGAAGCGAAGCAACAAAAAAGTATTTTGTAACAGGCGCTACTCTTTGTGGTTGATTTCTCAGTCATAGACGTGGTTTTGAGGTACTTAAAAAATGAATTTTAACAAATATCAGAATAATTATGTGGAAACAATTATTCATAATGTAACTGATGAAGAAATTTTCAATTATTACATATTTCATTTCTGGGTAGCCCTTTGAGTAAATGTCTACACATTTTAAATTACTCATGTATTGATAAAAATTATTTCATGAGCTTTATTAACTGCTATTTTTAACTGCTTATTTAAATAAGCAGTTAAAAAACTAAAAGAACAATCATCTGTTCTTTTAGTTTGGTTCTTCAATTTAAATATTACATTTCAGGAAGAATAACAGTATCAATTACGTGAATTACACCATTTTTAGTGTGCAAGTCAGTTTGCGTAACATTAGCATTGTTGACCTTCACACCGTCTGAAGTATCAATCATTATGTCACTACCTTGAACAGTAGTCGCTTTACTTAACTTCACAACATCTGCTGCCATAACTTTACCCGCAACAACATGGTAGGTCAGGATAGCCACAAGCTTGTCTTTATTTTCAGGCTTTAATAAATCTTCTACCGTACCTGCTGGTAATTTTGCAAAAGCTGCATTGGTAGGTGCAAATACTGTAAAGGGACCTTCGCTTTGTAAGGTTTCAACTAAACCTGCAGCTTTTACTGCCGCCACTAAGGTACTAAATGCAGGATTACTGGCAGCTGTTTCTACAATATCTAATTTCGCTGACTTATGATGCATGGCAGATGCACTAGCCGTAAGGAATGTTAGGGATAATATCGCAACTGATATAAATTTCGTAAATGACGTTTTCATTCTTCTCTCCACAATTTTAACAAAGTTAAGTAAACAATCTTTATGACTAATCTCCCTTGTCATAAATTAACAAAGCAACATTAAGCACATCATCATTACCTAATAAGTTAATTATTTGATCACAATGCGAAGACGAATGATTAAAAAAACAAGTTAAAATGAATAAGTGTTTTGAGAAGTCCCCCCCATATCATCATATTTTCATATTTTCATTTGAAACTAATCAAGTACGGAGTGTTCTGTAGTCATTCCTTAAACACTTACCTTACCGAAGTCACACACGTTTATTGACAAAAAAAAGCCGCCAGACTCAAATCCCATGTAGAACTAAAATTGCTTTGTTAGTGAGCAAATTTTTTATGACTGGCTTATTAATCGGAAAAATAAGTTTGTTAAAAGAGACATCTGTTGAATACGTCGGGCGCTAAGCGTGCAAATAAAATTAATCATAGCACATGCTTTTACAGCTGAGCATCAGAGTCAAACTGAAGGCAATAAAAAAGCCGCTTAACAAATTAAGCGGCTTCGTTATATGGCGTCCCCAAGGGGATTCGAACCCCTGTTACCGCCGTGAAAGGGCGGTGTCCTAGGCCTCTAGACGATGGGGACAAAAACTTCTTCAATCGAAAATATTTCGATTAGCTTTTGCAGGAATGTTCAAGCATATTGCGCAGATCAAACCATACAAAAACGAAACTTCTATCAAACTATAAATTAACTGGCCTAGGCGGTAGTTAATTATCCTTGTTATCGAACTTAAGTTAAATCATTTAACCTAATATTTGGCGTCCCCAAGGGGATTCGAACCCCTGTTACCGCCGTGAAAGGGCGGTGTCCTAGGC
>NZ_CAJXPA010000025.1 GCF_913058035.1 uncultured Paraglaciecola sp.
GTATTAAGTAGGAATAACACATTGCCCGCCACAATTAAAACTACAGATGAAATTGAGAAAATGCGTGTCGCTGGTCGACTTGCCGCAGATGTTTTGCAAATGATTGGTGAATATGTCAAGAAGGGCGTGACCACCAATGAGCTGGATCAGATTTGTCATGACTACATCGTTAACGTGCAAAATTGTATTCCTGCACCTCTCAATTACGGTAACCCACCTTTTCCAAAATCGATTTGTACTTCAGTCAACCATGTCATTTGTCACGGCATTCCTGCCGACAAACAACTTAAAGATGGCGATTCAGTCAATATTGATGTAACGGTTATTAAAGATGGTTATCACGGCGACACATCAAAAATGTTTGTGGTGGGTGAACCTTCAATAATGGCAGATAGACTTATTAGAGTGACACAAGAGTCTTTGTACAAAGGAATAAAAATGGTCAAGCCTGGTGTTCGCTTAGGTGACATTGGCCATGCTATTCAACAATATGCTGAAAGCCATAATTACTCTATTGTTCGTGAGTATTGTGGTCATGGCATAGGTGCTAACTTTCATGAAGAGCCACAAGTTGTCCATTACGGAAGACCCAACACAGGCGAAACTCTTGAAGAAGGTATGTGTTTTACTATCGAACCGATGATTAATGCGGGTAAACGATATTCAAAAGTATTACCTGATCAATGGACTGTTGTCACCAAAGACCGAAGCTTAAGCGCACAGTGGGAACATACCTTGTTAGTGACTGCAAACGGTGTCGAAATATTAACTCTGCGTGACGACGAAGAAATTGACCGCGTTATTAACCATTAACACAATTAGCGTCCAGTTAGTGGGAGCAAAACTTACGATAAATAGCTATTTCTTGCGGTAAATAGCTATTTACTACACATAGTGTCTGCGTATTTTGTGCCAATAAATCAAGTCACCACTCATTTAAAGGTATTCACATTGTCTCTAAAAAGCCTACTTAGCCAAATAAAACTGATTAACAGTACAGATAATATTGCTGCCTACAAAACTATCGTCACTAATAGCTACGAATGGCTAGAAAGTGAATTAGGTAGAGGTGACGTCACGGGGCTAGTGTTAGGAAGATCCACAATAGTCGATGCATTGCTCAAGCATATCTGGCAATTAATGGACTTACATAATGAGCATCATTTGGCACTCATTGCAGTAGGCGGTTATGGGCGAGGACAACTCCAACCTCATTCAGATATCGATCTGCTAGTGTTAAGCAAAAAAACACTATCTAAGAAACAGCAAGACCGAATTAGTCAGTTTATTACTCTGTTGTGGGATATAGGTCTAGATGTGGGTCAATCAGTTCGTACCATTAAAGAAACGTTTCAATTAGCAAAACAAGACGTCACTATAGCCACAAACTTAGTAGAAGCTCGTTTGTTAATTGGTTGCCAGGCAACCTTCGAAGGCTTACAAGATAGACTCAGTTCGAGAGCGTATTGGAGTAGTAAAGATTTTTTCTTAGCAAAATACCAAGAGCAAAAGCACCGTCATAAAAAATTCAAAGATACTTCATACAATTTAGAACCTAACGTTAAAGAAAGCCCTGGCTGCTTAAGAGATATTCAGTCAATAGGTTGGGTTGCCAAGAAACACTTTAATGCAATGGCCGGAACTGAATTAGTCGAGCATGGTTATTTTAATCAGCAGGAATTTGACGAATTAACAGAATGTCGAGAAAGCCTTTGGCAAATTAGGTTTGCCTTACATATTGTGGCTGGGCGTAGCGAAAATCGCTTATTGTTTGACTATCAGACCGATGTTGCATCACGACTAGGTTATGGCGTCGAAGGTAAAGATTCAGTAGAACGAATGATGAGAGCTTTTTTTAGAACCGTTAGACGTATCAGTGAGTTGAATAAAATGTTGATGCAACGTTTTAGCCAAGACGTACTTAACTTAAAAGTTCTACAACAAACCAAAATTAATACAGATTTTGAATTACTCGATGGATATATTGCTCCTACTAATGAGAACGTCTTTGCATCTCCTGAAGCTATTTTACAGTTTCTTCTTCTAATTGCAGATACCCCAGAAGTCAAAGACTTACACTCAAGCTGCTTGCGTCAATTGCGTTTGGCAAGAAGACGGTTCCGTAAGCAATACTATGTAGAACGAATTGAATGTCGTGAGCTATTTTTACAATTAATAAAACATCCTAATTTCTTTGCATTAGGATGGGATATTATGCATAAGCACGGCATTTTACAGGCCTATATTCCACAGTGGGATCAAATAGTGGGCATGATGCAGTTTGATTTATTTCACGCCTATACTGTTGACGAACATACTCATCGTCTAGTAAAAAACATTCATCAATATTCACAACCTGACAACAAAGAATTCCCCCGCTGTGGCAATATAGTCAAAAATCTTGATAAGCCAGAGCTTTTATACGTTGCCGCTATCTTCCATGATATTGGCAAAGGTCGTAATGGTGATCACTCTAAACTGGGTGCAATAGATGTAGAAGAATTTTGTCGCCGTCATGGTGTCAATACCACAGATACGGAACTGATTAGATGGTTGGTCGAGAGTCACTTGTTAATGTCTGTCATCGCACAAAGGCGAGATATTTATGACCCAGCTGTTATTAACGAGTTTGCACAGTCGGTGCGTACACACAACAATTTAAACCACTTATATGTGTTGACCCTCGCAGACATTCGAGCAACCAATGACAATTTATGGAACGATTGGAAAGCTACATTGTTAAGGGAATTATATATACTTACTCAAAAAGCCTTAGACAATGGCCTAGAGTGCAAAGTAGCTTTACAAGACAGAATTAGTGAACATAAAACTAAAGCGATGGCCTCAATGCTAGAAAATAGCATGAACGAGACTCAAATATTACAGTTTTGGCAACGCTTAAGTGATGACTATTTTGCACGTTTCAAGCCAGCGCAAATTGCGTGGCATGCTAATTTAATTTTAGCAGCACATCCTATGACAGATGATTTTTTACAAGTTGGCACTAGTGCTAATACATCCAAAGCTGGTGCAGAACTCATTGTATATGGTAAAGACAAATCTATGATGTTTGCCCAAATTGCCTCCGTCCTAGATAGCCGAAACTGTTCCATTCATGATGCACAAATTATGCGTACTCAGGATGGTTACTTGTTTGACAGCTTTACTATTTTTGAACAAAACGGCGATAGGATTACGTCAGAATCACGTTTAGATAGCTTACGTGAGGCGGTAGAAATTCAGTTAAACAAACCCGGCCAAGACCACATCAACAGACGTAAGATGTCTCGTCGAATGAAACAGTTAGATGTAAAAACCAAAGTCAGATTTTACCCCAGTCAAACTAATGCCACAATGGTTGAACTCGAAGCTCTGGATGCTCCGGGGTTACTCGCGAACATCAGCGAACAATTCATTGCACTTAAATTTAAATTACACCAAGCTAAAATTTCAACCATTGGTGAACGCGCAGAAGATTTATTTATTGTGAGTAATGAATTTGACCTACCGCTGACTCAGGCTGAGCAAGTTCAGTTAAAAAAACAACTGAGTGAAGCCCTAGATTAAACTAGTGTAAACAGTTATCAAGGTCATGTAATAATGGCCTTGATGCTTAAATGTTGATTTCACAAGCTCTTAATGGGCTTTGCTTTAGAAATTTATGATAGGTAATTTTTATGATTTTGGCGTCATAACAAATCAATTTACTGACTAGTCAGTTAGCCAAATGGTTGTGGTTGGCTGTCAGCGCTCTACATGTTTGGTATGATTTTAGGAGAAGATAACTGCTCATAGAAGGAACTGGTTAAATTTCTAAACACGCACGAAACACTTACGGGAATTAAATTTACAAACAGCTCGCTTCTATTAGCTCCATCAGCTTAAACATATTTTATATATATATCTGAGTATTGAAAATACACGCTTAAAGATTTACATATTCGCTGACTAATTTTAGCTTTTTTTAGCCTTCTTTGGCTCAATAGCCACGACGTCTGCTTTTTCTTCTGTCAATAAACTACCCGCAGTCACACCTTTTAATAGCTTGCTTAACGAATCTTTGTTTTTAGAAAGCATAATAGACAACTCTTCAAGCACAGACATATCAATCTTGATACCTTTGCCTTCTATGTATTCACTAAGATTATCTGCAACATCGAGCATTTTATCGTATTGGTCGGCTTCTTTTTTATCTGCGGTCACAAACTTCTCCACCCCTTTGTGTTCAACTACATAACGCGTGATTACGGTCATAATTTGCTCTCTTTTGATTAACGATGTTGTCCTAGACTAACACGACACCTGTATATATAGACAGTTAATTGTAGTTATTAACCAAAGAAGTTAGTCTTCAGGCAATAAAAAACCAGTTTATAACTGGTTTTATTGAGAAAAATTATATAACAAGTCAATTACTAATGCCCTTCACTCACCATATTAACTGTGTATTTAGGAATTTCTACTACTAGATCATCATCTTGAATAATAGCTTGGCAACCTAGTCTAGAATCCGGTTCTAAACCCCATGCTTTATCTAACATGTCTTCTTCTAATTCATCACCTTCATCCAAGGAGCTAAATCCTTCGCGTATAATGATGTGGCAAGTGGTGCAAGCACATACTTTTTCGCAGGCATGTTCAATACCAATGCCATTTTTCAAAGCAAGGTTTAATACTGAGGTGCCTTTTTCACCTTCTAAAACAGCACCATCTGGGCACAACTCATCGTGAGGTAAAAAAATTACTTGTGGCATACGTAGATTCCTAATATTCAGTAAAGTTATTTGTTATATATGGTCGACTGATTGTCCAGAGAAGGCGCTTTTGATCGATTGATCCATACGTTTCTGGGCAAATGTTTCGCTTAATTTATCTACTTGTTTGATAGCGGCATTGATCGCATCTTTGTCTGTGCCCTTAGCAAGCTCATTAAGCCTTGTAAGTCCGTCTTCTATCGCTTGTATTTCAGATGTTTCGAGCAGCGCTTTGCCGTCGGAATCTAATGCTCCTTGAAGATTTTCTTGCACTCTAGCCGCTTCAACTTGTTGTTCTTTGAGCATACGAGACTGCATATCATCTTGTGCGTTATCCATTGATGCTTTCAACATATCAGCGATTTCGCTATCTTCTAATCCGTATGAAGGCTTGACTTGAATTTCAGTATGTACGCCTGTGGACTTCTCCATGGCCTTAACATTTAAAAGTCCATCAGCATCTACTTGAAAGGTCACCCGAATGTGTGCAGCACCTGCAGCCATAGGTGGGATACCTTTTAAAGTAAATTTGGCTAGGGATCTGCAATCCTTAACTAACTCACGTTCGCCCTGAACCACATGAACCATCATGGCAGTCTGACCGTCTTTAAAAGTGGTGAACTCTTGCGCTTTAGCAACCGGGATAGTGGTATTCCTATGTATCACTTTTTCAGTCAACCCCCCCATGGTTTCAATACCCAATGACAATGGCAACACATCCAGCAGTAACATATCGCTGTCAGGTTTGTTACCCACTAAAATATCAGCCTGAATGGCGGCACCAATTGCTACCACTTTGTCAGGATCAATTGAAGTAAGCGGGGTGCGCTCAAAAAACTCACCAACTTGTTGGCAAACTAATGGTACACGGGTAGATCCCCCCACCATGACAACTTCAATTACTTGGTCTTTTACAAGTCCAGCGTCTTTTAACGCTCTGCGACATGCACGTAAAGTATTCTTAACTAGGTGACTGATGAGTTTTTCAAATTGGTTGATACTGATCATCACCTCATGGTGTGTACCTGCATCATCATTAAATTGTACTGTATGCACTGACTCATGGCTTAATGTTTCTTTAGCTTCTTTGGCCTTATCTAAAAGGATCCGATGCAAACTTTTTGATAAGTCTGTAGTTAATTCACTTTTTTGACGAATGTATTCTACCAATATGGCATCAAAATCATCGCCGCCAAGTGCAGAGTCTCCACCGGTAGAGAGCACTTCGAATACACCTTTACTTAAACGCAAAATAGAAATATCGAAAGTACCACCACCTAGATCATAAACAGCAATAATACCTTCTTGAGATCCTTCTTGCTCTGCATCCAAACCATAAGCAACGGCCGCAGCAGTAGGTTCGTTAAGTAAACGTAATATCTTTAAACCTGCAAGGGCCGCAGCATCTTTTGTGCCTTGTCGTTGTGCATCATCAAAATAAGCGGGAACAGTAACAACCGCACCTTGTAATTCATCACCTAAAGTTTGTTCTGCGCGTTTTTTTAATTCACTCAATATTTTTGCTGATACTTGAACAGGGTTAACGTTACCCGATGTCACCTTCATCACTGGCGATGGAGAGTCAGTAAACTGATAAGGTAAATTTGGGTAAGCCGTTTGAATGTCTTTTACAGAACGGCCTAAAAAACGCTTAACTGACACAATGGTATTAATTGGGTCAATACTCGCCTGTTGTTTGGCTTCTTGTCCAATCACCTCGTCATCGATTAAATACCTAACTACAGAAGGTAACAAATGTCTACCTTGCGTGTCAGGTAATGTGAGTGCTTCACCACTGCGCACAGTTGCAACTAAAGAGTTGGTGGTACCTAGATCGATACCTACTGCTAATTTACGTTGATGAGGAACGGTGCTTTGACCGGGTTCAGATATTTGCAAAAATGCCATGGTTTAATTCGTTTCTTTTAGGTTGCAATAAATAAGATTAAAAATCACTTAATATGTCTTCCTTCAACAAAATCTCAGACAACATTTTATAAGAAAATTTAAGTTGTCTAATAATATCAGCTGCGCTTTGTTCTGCCACTGTTAGGTCACTTTCAAGAAAGTTTCGTAACTTAATTAAATCGCTCTTAATCGTCTGATTAATTTCGTCTTCTAATGACTCTAGGGCTCTCAAGGGATCAGCTTGCTCTGATATCTCGGATAACTCTTCTCGCCATTCCATTTGTTGCATCAGAAAAGCGGTGTCTTTTATAGTTTGTTGTTCATGTTGCAAATCAATACCACGTAAACTTAAGAGGTATTCAGCTCTAGCCAAGGGAGATTTAAGTACTGAATAAGCATCATTTACTTGTGCATTTTTTTGAATTGCCACCAGCTTTTGTTGCTCGCTACCGCTAGCAAATCTATCTGGATGCGTTAAGCGCTGAAGCTGCTGGTAAGTTTGTGGCAATGCAGACAGGTCCACATCAAAAGAAATTGGAATATTAAAAAGTTCAAAATAATTCATTTGTGACTAATTAGAATTGATGTGATTTAGGTGCGCGAGAGTTTAACAAAAATTGCATCAAACATTAAAACTTTCGCCACAGCCGCACTCACCGTTTGCATTGGGGTTGGTAAATTGGAAACCCTCATTCAAGCCTTCTCTGGCAAAATCTAGATGGGTACCATCTAAATAAGCCAAACTTTTACCATCAATAATGATTTTTACACCATTATCTTCAAATAGTTTATCGTCGGCATTCACGCCGTCAACAAACTCGAGCACATAAGCTAAGCCAGAACAGCCAGTGGTTTTAACACCAAGACGCAACCCTAATCCAGATCCTCTATTTTCAAGAAATGTTTTAGCACGTAATGCTGCCGTATCAGATACAGTAATTGCCACTAGCTACTCCTACTTAGTTAACTTATTTTTATTTAAACTTGACGGCTTTTATAATCTGCAACTGCTGCTTTTATGGCATCTTCAGCCAGAATAGAGCAATGGATCTTTACTGGAGGCAAAGCTAACTCTTCAGCAATATCCATGTTGCTAATGGTAGAAGCTTCATCAATGGACTTTCCTTTGACCCATTCAGTAACTAATGAGCTCGAGGCAATAGCCGAACCGCAACCATAAGTTTTAAATTTAGCATCTTCGATAATACCATTCGCATCAATTTTTAATTGTAGCTTCATTACATCACCACAAGCAGGTGCGCCGACCATGCCGGTTGCAATTGAAGGATCGTTCTTATCAAAACCACCGACGTTACGTGGATTTTCGTAGTGGTCTATTACTTTTTCGCTATAAGCCATGATATTTTACCTTTTTTGGTTATGTGCTGAAACAGATCTCGCTGCAGTACGTAAATATTAATTACTAAATCGTTACAGAGCTAACCATTGGTTAACTCTGTTCTAAGTGAACTATCTAGTGGTGAGCCCACTCTACTTTGCTTATGTCGATGCCTTCTTTGTACATATCCCAAAGTGGCGACATATCACGTAATTTATCTATGGCATTACGTATTACACCAATCACATAATCGATTTCAGCTTCAGTAGTAAAGCGTCCCGTAGTGAAACGGATAGAGCTATGTGCTAATTCGTCACTCAATCCTAACGCACGAAGCACGTATGAAGGCTCCAAGCTAGCAGATGTACAAGCAGAACCAGAAGACACAGCCATATCTTTCAGGGCCATAATTAAAGACTCGCCCTCAACGTAAGCAAAACTAACATTCAAATTACCTGCGATACGGCTTTCCATATCACCATTTAAATATACTGCTTCCATATCTTTGATGCCGTTCCATAATTTGTTACGTAACATCATTAGACGTTCATTTTCAGCACCCATATCTTGTTTAGCAATCCGGAATGATTCGCCCATACCGACTATTTGATGAGTTGCCATAGTACCAGAACGCATTCCACGTTCATGACCCCCACCGTGCATCTGCGCTTCCAGGCGTATGCGTGGCTTACGACGAACAAACAAAGCTCCGATGCCTTTAGGACCATATGTTTTGTGGGCACAAAACGACATTAAATCGACTTTCATTGTTTGTAAATCGATGGGAACTTTACCAGTGCTTTGTGCCGCATCAACATGAAACAAAATTTTCCGTTCACGACATACTTCACCAATAGCGGCAATATCTTGGATAACACCAATTTCATTGTTTACATGCATGATACTGACTAAAATAGTTTCAGGGCGAATGGCTGCAATTAGCTTGTCTAACAAGATTAAACCATTTGGTTCTGGATCCATGTAAGTGACTTCGTAACCTTCACGCTCTAGCTGGCGCATGGTGTCAAGCACGGCTTTATGCTCAGTCTTGAGAGTTATTAGGTGTTTGCCTTTTTTACCATAAAAATTAGCAGCACCTTTAATCGCAAGATTGTTGGATTCAGTCGCACCTGAAGTGAAAACAATTTCTCTTGGGTCAGCATTGACCAAATCAGCAATTTGGTTACGAGCAATATCGACTGCTTCTTCTGCTACCCAGCCAAATTTGTGGGAACGAGATGCAGGATTACCGAATATGCCATCAGAAGTTAAGCAGTCTGCCATTTTGGCTGCTACACGAGGGTCGACTGGTGTAGTTGATGAATAATCCAGATAGATGGGAAGCTTTAATTCGCTCATTTTTTACTCCGCTAAAGCTGCAAACTGATAGAGATTTCGTTTGCTGCTAATTGATTAAGATGTTTATGTTTGTCTTGTCTTTCGGCTACTTGTTTCACATCATGCTGCAGCATAAGCTCGCCTAAAGTGATGCCATCTAAAAATATACTGATCCTGTCGCTAAGGCCTTCCCATAAATTATGGGTCAGACAACGTTCGCCACCTTGACAAGCTCCTTGGCCCTGACACTTAGTCGCGTCAACAGACTCATTTACTGCTCGAATGACTTCACCAATCGATATTTCATTAGCTACGCGACCCAACTTGTAACCACCACCAGGACCGCGAACACTATTCACTAACTTCTCTCTACGTAAACGAGAGAAAAGTTGTTCAAGATAGGACAAAGAAATTTCTTGACGCTCGGATATATCAGCTAAGGAGACAGGCCCACGTTGTGAATGTAAAGACACATCCAACATAGCTGTCACTGCGTAACGACCTTTAGAAGTCAATTTCATTGTTATTAACCTATTACCAATACAGATAACAACAATTACATACCTGACTATTTTAGTCAAGTATTTAACCCTGTAGTTTAGTCAAGTATTTAACCTTGTGTTTTAGTCAAGTATTAGCTTTGTGTTATATCTTGGGGTCGAAGGCTTCACTGACTTTTTTAATATCTTCCACATGCTCACCATCTGAGAAGTCTTCTAGCTCTAAAGTAGGTAATGATTTACCACAGACGTCACCACCCATCTTATTAATTGCTAAACACATTTCTTCAACTTTTTTATCAACGAGATGAACATGATCCACCATCACCCCAATTGCGTGAGCTATTGGGTCAGGATTATCTGTTGCTACTGCATACGCATCAAAACCATACTTTTTTGCTATTTTTTGACGCTCACCGTCAGTTGGCGCTTCTGGTTTGTTCTGCTGGGCTACAACGCGGCCAGGAATACCTATTACCGTTGCGTTTTCTGGTACATCACGCACCACCACTGAGTTTGAACCTATTTTTGCGCCTTTGTGCATAGTAATTGGACCCAGTACTTTTGCACCAGCACCAACCACCACGTTATCTTCCAAAGTAGGGTGCCGTTTACCTGCCGTCCAACTAGTACCACCCAGTGTGACGCCATGATACAAGGTCACATCGTTACCAATTTCTGCTGTTTCACCAATAACGACACCCATGCCGTGGTCGATAAAAAATCGTCGACCAAGTTTTGCACCAGGATGAATTTCAATGCCCGTTAACCAACGAGAAAAAGTAGAAATAGAACGTGCAAGCCATTGCCAGTTTGCTTTCCACAATCTATGGCTTAGACGGTGAAACCAAACCGCGTGCAAACCCGGATAATTAGTGACAACCTCCAAAGTATTGCGTGCGGCAGGGTCACGATGAAATACACTCTGAACATCTTCTTTCATTCTGCTGAACATAATTAACCTACTGCTCTCGGTTTTTGATATATTTGTCGACCGACGCCAAGATACCGCGCAATATATTCAGTTCTTGTGTCTCTGGACGTGCCCGATTATAGAGACGTCGTAATTTGGCTATTACCATACCGGGATGTTTGGCAATGATGAAATTCGTTTTAATGAGGGTTTGTTCCAAATGACTATAAAAACCCTCAAGATCCTCGACAAGCGGATATTCAGTGTCTTCAGGATGATTTTCTGGGTGTTGGCTACGTGATAGATTTAAGTAAGCCATCCGAAGCTCATAACATAAAGTTTGAACAGCTGCTGCTAAGTTTAAAGAACTATAATCTGGATTAGCAGGAATACACACATGAAACTGACATAACTGCAGTTCATCGTTACTTAATCCATTATTTTCACGCCCGAATACCAAAGCAACTGGGTAATTAGGTAATTCACTAATCATCTTCTCACCACAGCCTCTTGGCTCTAACATCGGCCAAGATAATGTACGTGACCGAGCGCTGGTGCCGATCACTAAGCCACAACCAGCCACAGCTTCGGACAACGTACTTACAATCTTTGCATTAGCCAATACATCCCCAGCGCCTGCAGCTAGCGCAATGGACTTGCCATCTGGTGCAGAAACTGGATCAACCAATACCAACTGACTTAGTCCCATTGTTTTCATCGCTCTAGCTGCTGAACCAATGTTACCCGTATGGGATGTGTTAACTAAAACGATGCGAATGTTTTCTAACATATTGAGTATTGTCTTTTGAGTTGCAAGTCACTTTTGGTCGCGAACAATAGCATATATCCAACTTACCTCAAAATGACGTTTCAACATAATACAAGGTAGATCAAGCAACGATATATCTCGTAACGTGGGGACTAATAAGGAGTATATCAAAAATATTTTGATTGCTTAATTAAGCTTTTTTGGTACACTACGCGGCGATTTTTTGGCTTGGCAGTTTATATATATATCTTGCAAAGTTATATTTAATGTTCTTTTAAAATTGGTGGTTTACTATGCATCCTATGCTTAATATAGCGATCCGTGCTGCACGGGCAGCGGGCAACATCATTGCTAATGGGTTTGATAATCAGACTGACTTGCAAACTGAAGCAAAAGGCGACAACGATTACGTCACTCGTATTGACAGGGAGGCCGAAAAAGCCATAATTCACAAAATCAAGTTATCCTACCCAGAACACAGTTTTGTGGGTGAAGAAGGTGGCGTGGTTGAGGGTGACAATGACTTTAAATGGGTAATAGACCCATTAGATGGAACCACTAATTTTATTAAAGGCATTCCTCACTTTGCGGTATCCATTGCCTTAATGCATAAGGGCCGCCTAGATCAAAGTGTTATATTTGACCCCATACGTGGCGAGTTATTTACAGCTAGCAGAGGTGCAGGTGCACAGCTTAACGGTTTTCGAATACGCGCCAGTAAAGCTAAAGAGTTAAGCCAAACTATACTAGCCACATCTTTCCCTTTCAAAAATAAAACCAAATTGCCTCAGTATTTAGAAAGTTTCAATAAAATATTCATGCAATCAGGCGATATACGTCGCAGTGGTTCTGCAGCTTTAGATTTAGCTTATGTTGCAGCCGGCCGTTATGACGGTTATTGGGAGAGTGGACTAAAACCTTGGGATATGGCAGCCGGTGAATTGATGGTGCGTGAATCTGGTGGATTGGTTACAGACTTTTCTGGTGGTAACGACCCCATGCATAAAGGCGAAATCGTGGCAGGTAGCCCTAAAGTTGTACAAATTTTAGTGAAACACTTGAAGTAAGATTTACACAAATTTTCAAGGCGAGCATTAGCTCGCCTTTTTTACATCTTTTGCTCTGAAAACTAACTGCCTGTTTCATGTATTCGTTCCATATAATCCCAATGATTTTGGCTATAGGAAGAATAAAAAAATTCTGAAAATTGGAATGTAAAATTCTTGACCCTATGTGGTAAACAATTTTATTGTTTTTTATTTTTTTTATCCAATACCTCAATTAATTATCTAAGCAACATTAAGAGCCTGATTTTGTAATACTTCATCTCCTTGCTACCGTCATGCAGACCCAAAATTTTTGGGTATACACTTTCCTATTTTTATATTTTTCATTTTATAGCTTGTTTGCGCCATAACAAATAAACAACAGGCACAATAATCAATGACAGCAAAAGAGCGCTCGCCATTCCGCCTACCATAGGAGCAGCGATACGGCTCATGACTTCTGAACCTGTACCAGAGCCATATAAAACTGGTAATAGGCCTATCATAATTGTGGCAACTGTCATCATAACGGGTCTCACTCTAAGTCCAGCCCCCTGCATTACCGTATCGATCAACTCTTCCAGACTAGGTTTAGTGAGGTTTTTTTGGTGCGTTTGTATCAATTTATTGTAGGACTGATTGAGATAAACCAACATAATCACACCGATCTCTGCTGCCACGCCGGCCAGTGCGATAAAACCAACACCGGATGCAACAGATAGGTTGAAGTTTTCTATATACAACAACCAAATGCCGCCAATTAGTGCCAGAGGTAAAGTTCCTATAATAATGGCGACTTCAACAAAACTGCGAAAACTGAGATATAACAAAATAACAATTATCGCTAAGGTTAGAGGCAATACATAGGCCAACTTCTCTTTAGCCCGTTGCATATATTCATATTGACCAGCCCAATTTAAGCTATAACCCGTCGGCAGGTCTAATTCTTTAGATAATAACTGCTTTGCATTTTCAACATAGCTTCCAACATCAATATCTTTAATATCAATGTAGGTCCAACCGTTTATTCGCGCATTCTCACTTTTTATACCAGGCGGGCCATCTTCTATGTAAATTTCAGCTACATCCGCCAGGGCGATGCGTTGTCCACTTGGTGTGACAACAGGCAATAAGGCAAGTTGTTCCGGCGAATCCCGATAACTTTGTGGGTAACGTAAGTTGATAGGATAACGCTCCAAACCTTCTACCGATTCAGATACGTTCACTCCTCCAATAGCAGTAGATATGACTTGTTGCACATCCGCAATATTTAATCCATAACGAGAGGCTAGTTCACGCTTAATATCAATTTTTATATAACGACCACCCACCACCCTTTCCGAATATACTGAAGCGGTGCCTGGCAGCTGAGAAAGAATTTGTTCTATATCTTGTCCGATTCGTTGAATAATACCCAAGTCACCCCCTGCTACCTTGATACCAACAGGTGTTTTAATTCCTGTAGCAAGCATATCAATACGGGTTTTTATTGGCATCACCCAAGCGTTGGTTAACCCTGGAAACTGCACCAGCTCATTCAACATCTCACGCAATTTTTCGGTTGTCATACCTTCACGCCACAATTCTTTAGGTTTGAGCTTAATAAAAGTTTCAATCATTGTCAGTGGAGCAGGATCAGTAGCTGTTTCGGCGCGCCCAATTTTTCCAAATACATGTTCTACTTCAGGAACCGTAGCAATTAGCTTATCAGTTTGTTGTAACAGCTCACGTGCCTTACCTATTGATAAACCGGCATAAGTAGTTGGCATATACATTAAATCTCCTTCATCTAAAGGAGGAATAAACTCACTACCGAGTTTGTTGATAGGATAAAAACCCACCACAGCAATAAGCAAGGTAATCAACACTGTAAACTTTGGGTAATTCAAAACGAGTCGTAAAACAGGTAAGTAAATGGCCACTAACAACCGGTTGAGTGGGTTCTTTTTTTCACTCACGATTTTACCGCGAATAAAATATCCCATCAGCACGGGCACAAGGGTAATAGCTAAGCCTGCTGACGCCGCCATTGCATAAGTTTTAGTATAGGCAAGGGGGGCAAACATCTTACCTTCCTGTGCTTCTAAAATAAATACTGGTAAAAAACTCACGGTGATAATCAATAGACTAAAAAACAAGGCAGGACCTACCTCGGATGCTGACTTTGCCACCACCTGCCAACGATTTTCATTAGTGAGAGGTGTTTTTTCCATATGTTTATGCATATTCTCAATCATCACTATCGCACCATCAGTCATAGCACCAATTGCGATGGCAATGCCCCCTAGCGACATAATATTGGCGTTGACCCCTTGCCAATACATAATGATGAATGACACAAGAATGCCTATAGGCAAACTGATAACAGCTACAATTGAGGAACGGATATGAAACAAAAATACAGCACAAACTAAAGCAACAATCAGCAGCTCTTCGCCTAGTTTAGACCATAGATTTTCCACAGCTCGAGTAATCAAATCTGAACGATCATACACCGTCACTATTTCGACTCCTTCAGGCAAACTGTCTTTTAATGTGTCTAATTTTTGTTTTACCCCAGCAATGGTTTGTTGTGCATTTTCACCAAAACGCATCACCACTACAGCACCTGTGACTTCGCCTTCACCATTAAGCTCTGCAATGCCTCTGCGCATCTGTGGACCAACACGAATATCTGCAACGTCTCTGAGTAATAAGGGTGTTCCTCTATTATTGATCCCCAGAGGAATAAGGGCTAAGTCTTGAATTGATTGAATATATCCAGAAGCACTGACCATATACTCGGCTTCAGCCATCTCGATAACAGAAGCGCCCACTTCTTGATTACCCTGTTTGATGGCTAGCTGAATAAGACTTAATGGAATGCCATATGCTCGTAATTTATCTGGGTCGACTATAATTTGGTATTGTTTGACCATGCCCCCAATCGAAGCGACTTCTGATACCCCAGATACAGTTTGTAATTCAAATTTAAGAAACCAATCTTGAATAGCACGCAACTGACTCAGGTCATGTTTTCCAGTTCTGTCTACAAGTGCATATAAGTAAATCCAGCCCACACCCGTTGCATCAGGACCTAGTTGCGGTTTTGCCGCAGCTGGTAGGCGGGGTGATACTTGTGACAAATACTCCATGACCCTACTACGTGCCCAGTAAAGGTCAGTTTTATCATCAAATATAATATATACAAAGGAGTCACCAAAAAACGAAAAACCACGCACTGTTTTGGCACCCGGAACAGATAACATGGCAGTAGTAAGAGGGTATGTCACTTGATCTTCGACAACTTGAGGTGACTGTCCGGGGTAATTGGTTTTAATAATCACTTGCACATCAGACAGATCAGGTAAAGCATCAACGGGTGTATTTCGAAGTGCAAATAATCCAAAGCCAATAATAATAAAAGTAGTCAGCAACACAAAAAATCTATTCGTAATTGACCAATGAATAACTCGTTCAATCATGGTTATGTCCCTGCATTTGCTCTTGCTCTTGCTCTTGAAGAATTAGTACATAGTCAATAATCAAGAAGTCACCGTTTTTAATTTCAAACGTGAAACGTATTTTGTCACCTTGCTGTAGTTCGTTCAGAAATACACGTTCAGAAAAAACAAAATCTAGAGTTGCTGGGCCTCGCTCCCACTTTTCAATAGGCCCACGGCTAATATTAGCCACGCGAGTCTGAACGTTAATTTGGTTAATAACCCCCTCAACATTGGCTGAGTCAAATTGGCTTTCATAGTTTTCTTGGCTTTCATGGTTTTCATGATGAGCTTTATCATCTTGATTTTCTTGATGATGTTGATGCTCTTCTGCAGTGATAGCTGACATACGCATAAAATCAGAATGGATACTACTCTCAGAGTCCAATAAAAACTGCGCTGAGACCACTATTTGTTCACCTTCTTTCACACCACCCAATATTTGCGCAGACTTATTAGTAACCTGTCCTAGGATCACCGCAACAGATTTGTATTGCCCTTGCCCCATCACTAATACCACTCGATTTTGAGTGCCAGTGCGAATAACAGCTTCCTTAGGCACCATTAACGTTTGCTGTCCAGAGTCAGTATGAATGATGACATGAGCAAACATATTTGGCTTTAGTAACATATCAACATTATCAAAACGCAACCTCACCTTTAAAGTGCGCGTTTGAGCATCAAGGGTGGGATACACATAATCGACCTGCCCTTGCCATGTTTTGCCTGGTACAAAACCCAGAGTCATAGTGACCAACTGACCGACTTTAACCTGAGCAGCTTGACGTTCGAACACCTCAGCTTTAACCCATACATCATCCAATGCACCAATAGACATTAAAGTGGTACCGGGCTTTACGTAAAATCCTTCTCTAATATCTAGATTATCTATCACGCCGGATTGCGGTGCGTTAAATACGATAGTTTGTTGTACCACTTGAGTACTTTTAAGTCGCCTTAGGGTTTCTTTGGGCATTTGTAATGCTAATAAGCGACTTTCTGCCGCTGACGTTAATTCTTGATTGTTACGCCTTTTTGCCAGTAAGTATTCCTCTTGTGCATTCACAAGCTCAGGTGAATACAAGGCATACAGAGGCTCGCCTTTATTTACCTGCTCACCTGCCGCTTTGATATAAAGTTTTTCAATCCAGCCTTCAACACGAGGATGTACATGCAACAGATTGTTTTCATTGTACTGCACATAACCTACTGTTTTTATGGTCTCCTGAAGTATATCTAGCTTAACCTTTGCGGTCCTCACACCTAAATTATTAATAACATTTGGCGAGATACGAACCACACCAAGATCTGTGTCTTTGGAAGAGTCTGCAAAAACAGGCACTAATTCCATGCCCATGGGTGATTTTCCGGGCACATCACGTCGAAAATTAGGATCCATGGGTGCCACCCAATAAATGGGATCTGCACTAGCGGGCATTGGTATATTCATTTCCTGGGATATTAACTGTGAATAGATAGTAGTAGTTAATATTGTACCGACCACTCCACCGACAATGACGGCATATAGCGTTTTCATCAATATTCTCTCTTGTTGTATAAGTTTGTATGGCCTTCCAAGAAATACCCAAGTTGCATGCGTATTTTAAACTTTTCGATTTGAATATCGATCAAATCTATTTGCGCATTTAGTTGAGCGATTCGTGCGCGCATCACCTCAGAAAAATTCCCATCATCAGAGGTATAAGCTGACAAAGACGCATCAGCTTGCTCTTGAACTTGTGGCAATATAGCGCTCAAAAACCCTTCTTCACGCTGCACAAAACGAACTTCTTGCTGATAGAGACTCAACATTTGGGCTAACATTCTTTGTTGTAATAGACGTTTGTCAGTTTCTATCACTTCGGCTGTTAGGCGAGAGGCCGCCACTTCACTGTCTTGTTTAGCATAACCAAATATAGGAACATCTACTGTAATACCAATAGAAAAGAAGTTAGCACGGCTCTGGCCAAGCTGGCTTTCATCGCGATAGGCATAACTAGCATTTACACCCCATTGAGGTTTATACCTTTGTTTGGCTAGGCGGACCGCAGTGTTTCCTGCTTTAGCTGATTGTTCGATAGCAAGTAAGGCTGGGTGCTGAGTTAATAATTGCAACAATCCCGTGGTATCTTCTTTTTGTAAAAGTACCTTAATATCGTCTGTCAGTTTTTTGGGGGGGAAAGGTAGTGGAGTTGAAGTATTTTCTGCAAACGTTTTGAATACTGCCCGCTGAGCGGATGGGGAAAGCCATTCTGACAAGTTTGTAAGAGCGATATCTCGCTGACTACTCACGGCAGTTAACCTATCATCTAGTCTGGCTAGCTCAAGTTGTGCACTTATCACATCTTGTTGACGAGTATTTCCTTGGGCAGATGAATAACTTGCTTTTACTATATCGACTAATTGTTCAAAAAGCACTCGGTCACGTCCAATTAAACGAATAGTTTGATCGGCTTTAATGGTATCTAACCAAAGTTGTGATACCGCTACCTGTATTTTTGCTTTGCGATCCTCTCGCTGATATGGATGTTGATCTGCTTGAAAACTTAGCTGTTTTTGCTTGATAGCTAAACTATCTCCTCGTGGAAAGGTTTGAGCTAACCCTACTTTAATTTGTGTCATAGGCTCCTGGTCAAATGCAAAACCATCTGAAGGTAAATTTAACAGTCCCATCGAAAGTGTTGGATCTGGCAAATTATTTGCTCCTTTACTCGCTACTCTTAGCGCCCTTTCTTGAAGCTGATTGCCTATTAACCATGGGTCATGTTGGATCGCTATTTTAACTGCGTCATGCATACTTATACTTGCATACACACTAAAGGATAAGGTACTAATCAACATGACGAACAAGCGTAACGATAATTGCGAAAAATAGAATATGTGAATATATTGCATGGGTAATCCATGGTGCCTAGTTTTGAAAAACTCAAAAATACTAGGGTATTAATATCAAAATAAAGTCGGCAAAACTGCCAGCTAACAAAAGAATACTCGCCATTTCAAACACGGATCTATCCCGTGTTAACTAAAAATGGGAGGTTTAAGCAATGACGGCAGAAATGCGTCTTGTAGTATAAACAGGTAATAAACTGAGGGGTCTGAAGCCGTGTTTAAAGCAGCAGTGGAAGCGGCATGGGTGAGTGTGACGGAAGCGCAAGTTCCTGAGAGACAGCTACAGTCTTGGTCGCAGCACTCCATAGATATTTGTTTTTGCTGCGTATCATGTTCTTTATGATCAGGCATGTCTTGCATGGGCTGGTTGTGCTGCATGGTGACCGAACTATTGGAGGTGGTGTGACCATTGTGCTGACTACTAGCAGGGCCATTCGACTCACAAGGTACAGATGAGTAGGCATATGACTGGCTGATTAACAGCGCCATTATCAAAACCCATGTCATAACCTTATTTGTCATCTGTCGAATTCACCCCGTTCACCAAGAAATTTAAGAATACCATAATGTAACAAACTGTCTATTCTTAGCTACTATTTGCTACTATTTGCTACTCTTTACTTAATTTGGCCTCATCCACTTCAATAATGTTATCTGCAATATACATGTTTTCACAATATTTAGATGAATAACATTGTTGTTGGCTATTTAACACATTTTTGCAAACTAGAACTGGTTCCTTATTTACTTATTGAGGGTCAGGTCTTCCTTTTCTTCGGGTAGTTTAGCCATTAGAGTTCTTACAAATTTAACATCTTGTTCGAGTCCTTTTTTGGTGAAAAATGGTTTAATTTCACTTCTACTTCTATGCCCAGTGCGCCTTTCAATATTATCATCCGATGCGCTCTGGATAGCTATATCAGCAAATATTCCAATAACCGTACAACTGTTTGCGACTAGAACAAAACTAAATAACACCACTACTTTTAAGAATTTCATATTTATTCCTAATCTCAAAGTATTCAATATATCTAAAAAATAATTAAGTTAAGAACAGATTAAAAAACAAAAGCTCACTGACCAAGCTGCTGATGGAAGCTGTCGATATCGGTAATCTTAATTGTTCCTTTAGGTTCAATAAAAGCTTTATCAGCAAATTTAGTACCACGCATTTGAATAAGTACTTGACCAAATTCCTTACCGTCTTCGATACGATTATAAAGATTTATTACATCATCCAAAGTCACTTTTTCAATTGCCGTGATGAGTCGTTCTCGACTATCAAATTGCCATTGCTGGTCACGCCAATCACCAGTAAATTTACCCATCTCTTCGGACAAATTTTTCGCTGGTAGAGTTAACGTTATCAATACACTATTTTTAGTGGTCGCGAACTCTTGAGCGGACACGTCAGCTAATTGCTGGGTAAAGCCTTCTCTGAATATTGCTATTCTCTCGTCTACTTCAATTAATCCTTTGACAGGGGATTGAATATAGTAACCCATCAATATTTGTTCTTTAAATGTTTGACCAAAAAAACCCACCGCATAACCTAGCTGCTCTTCAGTTCGGATTTGTTTGAACAGGGCAGGTCGGATAATCTGTGACAATACTCTTGCAGATGCTAGGTCTAGATCATTTCGTGGCGCCAGGTAGGCATCAATTAAACCGATATCTGTCATGTCCACATCTTCTTCCCAACTATAAATTGTCCCCAACTCAGGTTGTAATAATGGTGATTGATAAACTTCAGATACTTGACGCTCCGTAGGTAGTTGATTAAAAACTAAATCAGACAGCTGGTTCACTTGTCGCTCAGAATAGTTACCAAAAGCAAATACCCTAAAGTTGGCTTGTTTTAGCAATTGGTCTCTAAAAGCTGTGATTTCAGACGGCAAAATATTGTCAACTTCTGCTAATAAGGCTTCGTCACTAAATTCATCTAAGTTCGCCACTTGACTGAATTTAGGAAATAACTGGTTAAGTAAAATTTGTCGCTTACTGCTTTGAATATCTGATTTAAAACTAGCTTTTAGGTTACCTAATTCACTGTCACTAATATCAAAATCTAATATTTTTTTGAACGCATTTGCCAACAAAATGCCTTGTTTATCTGTGAAACCGCTCGCTGTGAGGGACAAACCATTAGATAAGCTGGTATTAAGTCCCATACCTGCAGCACCGGCCTCTGATTGAAGCTCGGTTAAGGTTTGGCGTAGACCTCGGTCTAATAGCTCTGCTAAAACATGATTTTTTGCAGTAGATTTAGTCAAACCACTATTTAAATCTAGCAAAATCCTGCCCTTTGGCTGCTTAAACAGCTCTGAATGACCAAGATGTACCATGTGCCCTTGTTTTGACACCAGCTGCATAGGTTGCTCAGTATATTTAGCCTCAACTAAATCAAAGTTTTCTGGCATCAGGCTATTGGCTCTGGGCAAGGCTAAAGTAAACTGTTCAGAAAGCTGCTGCCACTTTTTCTCTAGCTTAGTATTAATATCGTGCACACTATATTTACCCGCAAAATATTGCATGCCAAGCTCACCCTGTTGGTCTTTATCTATATAAAAAATACGAGCATTATCCAAAGTTAATTGGTCAAGAACTGCTTGGATGGCTTGTGGATTAAATCGCTGATATTCATAAGCACTACTGAGTACATATTCTGCTGGGATGTGTTGTAAATCAGCAGCAATTTTCATTGCGTAATTATAGTCATTGGTCTTTTCTTTAAAACGAAAACTATTATTGAGTGACTGCCTTATCTCGTTGAAATATCGAGGGTTGACACCCTTGTCTCGCAATAACGTTAAATACTGAAGCACTGCACCCATGACTTTATCGCGATTTTGCACACCAGTTTCAGTTAAATCTATATATAAAGTGAAACTGCCTGCATTGCCATATTCATTCGCATCATAGTTTGAATAAACCGCATTACTCAATCCAGCATCTCGCAATACCGATGCTAAAGTGCCAGGCATTTCATTAGCAAGTAAATAGTTAACATAACCATTGGGTTTAACCGCAAATTGTTTTGCATTATTTTCAATCACAAAATTTATGCGTAATTGTTTCATTTCCGTTTGTGGAATGTAGTGGATCAATTTTTTTAAGTGTTCAGGTTTAGCTACTGCAACTGACATTTCCGGACGTGTGGTATTTTTATTTGGTATTTGACCAAAATGCTGTTTTGCCAGTTTTTTCATATCTGCAAGGGGCAAATTGCTGATCATCGCACCTTTCATTAAGTTAGCTGAATAATAAGTGTGGTACATGTTCACCAAAGCAGTATGTAACTTATTGTTTTGTTTATCAGATAATGAATCTAAGTTGCCCCAATTAAACTGCGATACAGGGTGTTCAAGGTTAAGTGTTAAACCATTAAGCTGTTCCAAGATGACCCAATCATTTGGGCTTTTCATTGTCCACTCAGAATGCACTGCATTTCGCTCTTTATCAGCATAACTTTCATCTAATGTGGCTTCATAGAAAAATCCGCTAAAACGTGACAAAGCTTCGTCATAGGCATCGTTATTAACCGCTACCATATAATTAGTATGGTCTAACTGAGTGTAAGCATTTTGGCTGCCACCATTACGAGTAACAAATTCACCATAATTACCTACTTTAGGAAAACTTTTTGTGCCTAAAAATAACATATGTTCTAAGTAATGAGCTAAGCCCCCAAACTCTGTTGGCTCTTGCAAAGACCCAACAGCGACGCTTAATGCAGCTGCTGACTTTTCAATACTTGGATCAGATACCAGCATAATTTCTAACTGGTTATCAAGCAAAATGGACGTATATTCTCGTTTATCGATAGGACTTTTTACTATTTCGCTTTGCGGTTCGGGCTCGGTTGATATAACCACAGACTTGGATTTATTAGTTGAACCACAAGCATTTAACAATATGCTAGCGCCAATCAAAAGGACGAAATATTTGTTACGTCCGGTCAATGCGGTCATAAAATTTCCTGATGTTATATTGTGAATATGATTAGCCACAAAATATACCCTATTTAGAGCAATGGGTGGGTGTACAAACTGTTAGAAAGTATGTTTCCGAATAAAAAAAATACTTAATCAAGGAAACTGGGTAGCTTGTGCAAAAAACAGAACACAGGGTATAAGGAGTTATGTGCCAAGCACATAGTCTACACTCACAAAAACATTCTTTTCTGTGAGTGTAGATCCAACTTAGTTTAAAATATTTGTTTCTAACGACCTAAACCATAGGGTCTTGGTCAGCACCTTCTTTTTCTATTTCAGTAGGCATTAAGTCTTCTTTGCTGATGCCTAATGTAAGAGCGACCAAGCTGGCAACATATATCGAGGAATATGTACCGATTACTACACCAAATAATAAGGCGGTTGCAAAACCATGAATGGTCGCGCCACCAACAAAAAACAGAGCAAGTAATACTAAGATAGTCGTCAAAGACGTAATGATGGTTCGGTTCAAGGTTTGTGTAAGAGAAATATTGATAATTTCCTCTGACTCACCTTTTCTTATTTTGCGAAAGTTTTCTCTAATCCGATCACACACCACGATGGTATCGTTAAGTGAATAACCGATTACCGCAAGTACCGCAGCCAAAACAGTTAAATCAAACTCTAGACCAAGCACCGAAAATAGCCCCAAAGTAAGGATCACATCATGAGTTAACGCGGCTACTGAACCCAAAGCAAAACGCCATTCAAAACGTAACGCAACATATATAAGGATACAGATTAGAGCCACCAGCATAGCAAGCCCACCTTGTTCTGTTAGTTCTTCACCAACACTAGAACTTACGTAAGAACTGCCACGCATTTCTGCGCTACTGTCTGCCTCTTTTAACACTCTAATCGCTGCGTCACCTAACTCAGACGGTTTGACACCCTCACGCGAAGCTAAACGTATGAGTACATCTTGGCTACTGCCAAAGTTTTGTACTACTGCATCGTTGAAATCTGATGCTTCAAGTAGCTTACGTATTTGTACTAAATCTGCAGTTTGTTCATAACCGACTTCAATTTGAGTACCGCCAGTAAAGTCTAACCCCCAATTCAATTGGTTAATGGCTAAAGAAGTTAGCGAACCAATAATCAAAAACATCGACAAGAATGCCGCTGGTTTTTTTAACGACATAAAGGCAATGGTGTTTTTCATATTTAATATTTGCATGTTGGCACTCCTAAATTGACAACTTGGTCAGACGTTTACCGCCCCACCATGCATTAACGATTGCACGAGTCACAATGATTGCAGTAAACATTGAAGTGATAATCCCTATCATCAAGGTAATAGAGAAACCTTTTATCGGACCAGTGCCTACAGCAAACAAAATCAGGCCCACAATAAAGGTGGTAATGTTGGCATCTAATATGGTCGAAAACGCACTGTCATAGCCGTGATGAATAGCTTGTTGTGGACTTCGTCCATCTTTAATTTCTTCACGTATTCTTTCAAATATCAGTACGTTAGCATCGACTGCCATACCTACAGTCAAGACTATACCAGCCATACCAGGCAATGTAAGTGTGGCACCTGTAACCATCGACATAATGCCAATAATCATGACTAGGTTAAGTGTTAAAGCAACATTGGCAACTAAGCCGAATTTTTTGTAATAGATCACCATAAAAATAAGTACTGCGATGAAGCCATAAACAATCGCTTTTGTGCCTAAGTCAATGTTTTCTTGACCTAAACTTGGGCCAACCGTTCGCTCTTCAATAATTTGAATGGGTGCAATCAAAGCACCCGCTCTCAACAATAAAGCTAAATCATAAGCTTCTTGTGGAGAATCTAACCCAGTTGTTTCAAATGCATTACTAAATACACCATTGATGTTGGCAACACTAATAACACGCCTCTTCTCTTCAAAAATCAGCTTGTCATTTTCGTCTCGTTCATCAGTGGCTTTAAATTCAATAAAGACCACCGCCATTGGTTTGCCCACTGCTCGCTTAGTAAAGTTGAGCATCTTGGCACCACCTTTGGAGTCAAGTGAGATAGAGACCTTAGGCATACCATATTGGTCTACACCACTGTTGGCATCGATGATTGAACTACCCGCAACAATAACTTTTTTCTTAAGTAATTGTGGCCCACCTTTGTCATAGGGTAATAGTTCAGAGCCAGCAGGTACACGGCCATTAATAGCATCACGTACGTCATTCTCAAGGTCGACTTCACGATATTCTAGTGTTGCAGTGGCATTGAGTATTTCTTTTGCTTTTGCGGTGTCTTGGATACCGGGAAGTTGAACCACAATTCGATCTGGTCCTTGCTTTTGAACGGTAGGCTCAAGAACTCCCAATTGGTTTACACGGTTACGGATAATGGTGATGTTTTGTTTTACCGCATAATCTCGAGTTTCAGCTAGTTTTTGGTCAGACATATTGGCAAAGATAATCAATCCACTTCTTTCAACAAAAACCAAATCACGATTACGATTTTTAAGGAAAAACTCTGCTTCATCCAAGGTATCTTGATCACGGAAGTAAATTTCGACACCATCATCTAACTGTTTTACGGTGCGGTAACGAATACCCTCTTCACGTAAAGCGGTACGAAAATCGTCCACCATATCTTCTAGTGTTTTAGACAGAGCAGATTTCATATCTACCTCCATCAAAAAGTGCACACCACCACGCAAATCTAAGCCAAGCTTCATTGGTGTGCCACCTAAACTTTCTAACCAAGCGGGTGTATCTGGAGCTAAATTCATTGCCACAAAATAATCATCACCTAAAGCTTTTTCGATTTTTTCACGGGCGATTAACTGAGTATCCGAATCAATCAAACGAACAAGAATTTGTTCATTTTCTAGCACAATACTTTTACTAGAAATATTAGCAGCAGCCAGCTCAGCGGTCACCTTTTCAACTACAGCAGCATTAACAACGGCGTTTTTACCTGCGGAAATTTGTACTGCATGATCCTCGCCATACAAATTTGGAGAAGCATATAAAGCACAGATGCCGACCACAAATATTACCAATATGTACTTCCATAGCGGAGTTTGATTTAACACAAAAAATTCCTTACATTCTTCCAATAAAAAGGGGCTTCTTAGCCCCTTATTCACGCTATATTTATATTGCTTTCATGGTACCTTTTGGCAATACCGCTGAAACTGCAGATTTTTGAATGACAATATTAGTACTATCATTCAAAGCAATCTCGATAAAATCTTTCTCATCAGACACTTTTACAATTTTACCCAGCATTCCACCTTGAGTGAGCACCTCATCACCTTTGCCTAAGGAAGTGACTAGGTTTTTGTGCTCTTTAACACGCTTAGCTTGTGGACGATAAAGCATAAAATAAAAAATAAGACCAAACACGCCTAGCATGATCAACATTTCGAAACCGCCACCTGCTGAACCACCAGCATCTTGCGCATACGCATTGGATATAAATAAACTCATAAATTCCCCTATTTTTTGTAAATTTTAATTATGTTAATACCCGTTAGTTTTTCAACTGAGGCACAGGCAACTCTTTTTCTGCGTAAAATTTAGCGACAAATACATCAAGCTCATTAATGGCAATGGCATCTCGCAAACCTTGCATAATACGTTGGTAGTAACGCAAGTTATGAATGGTATTTAAACGTGCACCAAGAATCTCATTACATTTATCCAAGTGATGTAGATATGACCGAGAATAATTTTTACAAGTGTAACAATCACATTTTTCGTCTAATGGTCCCGTATCAGTTTTATGAACCGCGTTCCTAATTTTGACCACACCGCTGGTAATAAACATGTGGCCGTTGCGGGCATTTCGCGTGGGCATCACACAATCGAACATATCAATACCACGGCGAACAGCTTCCACAATATCTTCTGGTTTACCTACTCCCATCAAGTAGCGAGGTTTATCCGCGGGAATTTGGTCTGTGGTATGGTCAAGCACTTTTATCATCTCATCTTTTGGTTCACCGACTGATAAACCACCAATAGCATAACCATCAAAACCAATATCTTCGAGTCCGCACAATGATAAGTCCCGAAGTCCCTCATACATACCGCCTTGAATGATACCAAATAATGCAGACGGATTATCACCATGTTCAGTCTTACTCCGTTTTGCCCATCGCAAAGATAGTTCCATAGAAACTCGAGCTTCACTCTCAGTAGCAGGATAAGGAGTACATTCGTCAAATATCATCACAATATCTGATCCCAAGTCACGCTGCACCTGCATAGACTTCTCTGGAGTAAGAAGAATTTTTTCACCATTAATAGGTGAACGAAAAGTAACACCTTGTTCGGTGATCTTGCGTAGGTCTCCCAAACTAAATACTTGAAAACCACCCGAGTCAGTCAGGATAGGCTTATCCCAGTGCATAAAGTCATGCAAGTCACCGTGTAGTTTGATGATTTCAGTACCTGGACGCAGCATTAAATGGAAAGTATTGCCCAAACAAATATGTGCACCTGTCTCGTCTAACTCTTCCGGCGTCATACCTTTTACCGTTCCATAAGTACCCACCGGCATAAAAGCAGGTGTTTCAACAACACCACGGTCAAAAATCAAACGTCCCCGGCGAGCTTTACCGTCTGTATTATCTAATTCAAATTTCATTAATTTTCTCAGCTTACCGAAAAACAGTTCGATGGCGAAACTGGATGTTAATTGTGTGCAAACATATTTAGATGTTCTGCACCATTTAACAAGCCATGCTTAAAAACGATGCGGGATTATATACGAATCAGTCAAAGGTTGAAAACTTATCACGGATAATTTGAACTTCATTCATTAACTGAGATAAACACAACAACTGCAACCAACAGATTAATCGCTTACTCAGGATTCTTAAGGAAAGCCTAGTCATACGTCCTAATCTGAGTGACCTTAGTAAAAAACATCAACATTACCTCCACCAACATACTAATCAAAAAACGATTATATTAGAAATACTCACCATAAATTAATAAACTAGTGGGATGAGATCACTTTTTTAACGATCAGTCAAATTCATTAGATATCTCTGTAGTCACACCAAAAATTAAACGTTTCGCATTTTATAAAAATACTTGTTTCACTTAACAACACAAATATTTCCATCCGCACGTAATAAATTTTACAATTGTTCATCATCCAATGAATGTACTTAATAGGAATTTTGTTGCTTCTATTCATTGTCGACTAAGATATCAAAGCACATTCAGTTTTGCCTTGGGCAGAGTTGCTTTGGTTTTTTGGTATTGATGGAGTGGGACTATTCGAAGAGATCTGGGTCGGATTCATTCACATTTAGGAGCACATGTTAAGCAAGGCATTGATTCTAGTTTTATTTGCTGCCACCACTAACTTTGTTTTGGCTATATCTGTCCTTAAAATTAATCTCATTAGGGATATCGAGCCTGGGCCTTTTATTTTTACATTTAGCTTTGCCACCCTAATTATGCTGCCATTTTTGATTGTTAATGAGCTCAATCATGTTGTTTTTGTCGTTCTGGTTGCAGGTAATTTTATCTTTATTGGCTGTTATGGTTCTTGTAGTCTATCTTAGCGTCAGGTCACTGAGATCCGAATTTAGTTCGGTGGGCCATACCCACAATGTGTTCGACACCACTTAATAAATTGGTGCTGCTGCAGTTGACATGAAAACTGGCATCAGAGGTTTCTACTTGCCGGGCAAGAAGAGCTTCTCGAACTCTATACTAGTGATAAAGCACATTTTTAGTTTTTGCTCAAAATGCTTTCACAAACTTGTCAGATAATTCCTTCCAGGTAACGCTATTAAGCGATGTTAGGTCCACGATAGATAACTGGATAATAATCGTGGATGAAGTTGTCTACATGGCGGTGCAAGTAAAAGATAAACAATATTTCGATAAATTTAGGGGCCAAATAAAAACCTTTAAAGACCGAGAAAGACAAGTAATTCCTCCCGTCTGAGTTTTAACGGCGAGCATCAACCCAATCCCGATTTGAAACTCATCTTTCAATTTGAATCGGGCGAAGATTAAACTGCACGAAGTGAAAATGATTTGATTAGCGGAGCTTAGTCATTAGATCTGATATTTATCAAAGGAAGAGCTTTATACTTTGGAGTAAAAGATAGTTCTGGTTCAGCTTAGTTGGGCATATACTGTTTCTAAATCATTATACAAATGATTATAATTTTCGCTGAGTAAATCGGTGATCTTGGTAATTTATCGGATGCCATTGGCATTTAAGGTCAAACTGACAATGCCATTTATTATAAATCGATCAATTAATTCAGTTTTAATATTGCGACAACTGATGCACCCGAAGAAGGCGAAAATGATACCAACTATTTTCTACTAAAAGCTAAACCTCCAATACAGAACAAACTGCAGCGGCCTCTACTATTGGTTATAACCTTGGATTATTTAGCCTAGGCGGTAGTTATCAAACTGAAATGGATATTGCTGGATTATCCAGTAATGATCGTGACAGTTTTACAATAGGCGAGGTATTTACGGAAAAAAAATAAGGGTCAAGATACAATTTTCAAACAGTTAAAGGTAAGGGTATGGAGAAAACAATGGCACAGCTCAAACCACCTTTGAACATGTTTATATTTTCGATAAACAAACAGCGATGTATATAGCCTACACTAGCACCCGAAATGACAATAACGATAGTTTTGTGTTAATGATAAGGTCCATGGAGATAAAGAAACACCGATAATGGGTAATGACTCCAACGCTATTTCGGTCGTTATTGTTTATGCCTTTTCTCATCAATTAATCAAATAATGTAAAACCTTATTTCAATCGGAAAACTATGGGGGCGGTCCTTAAAATACTTATTGGAAGCACCTTCCAGCCTTATGACTGACGACATATTTATGACAACTAATTTAAACAGTTAGACTGACGATGTTTTTCTTGCAAATGTATCACCACCACATTTTGTGCACGGTAGGATCCTCTGTACGCCAGTAATATTATGACTATGGCCACATTTTTTACAAATAAGCTCACCAATAGCTACCAATTCTCCTGCACTGTATGTTCCATGTTGGGCGATATCTATTTGCATTTCAAAAAATTCCAATTTACTCCGATCTGACATACGAGCAATTGTCTGCCAAATTTCGTATTTGGTGTTCTGCCACCAAAACGAGTTATCTACATCTTCACTTAAGCGTTGGCTGAAAGCTTTAAAATCCCTTAACAAATAGTTTTCTAGAGTATAAATTTCTTCCAAACTAAGATCTTCTGCCGCTCGCAAATAAGCCTTGGCCTGAGTAACTAAATCCATCATTGTTAATAGATCCTGCTCAGCAGATTGCAGGATCCAATCAGACAAGTTTTCTAACAAAGACTGATAACGAGATTTCTGTTTACCCATGGTTAATTCACCCTGCATTATGCAAATACAATTGATATTTATTAAATTATAGTCCACATGTAAATATAAGGACTCTTTTACTAACAAATAGGCGACTGTGGCAGGGCGATGGTTTGAATCATTAATTTCAAACATTTCATAGTCAATAAATTTAATTGACCCCCCTTTTAAAAATGGCTGAGACAAAAACCCTGATTGGCGTTTCAATTTACGAAAAATAAAAGTTTCCAACACTGACTGCTTTACTGAGTTTAACGACAGCTAATTGATCTATTCCAAATAAGCGTTAATTTTTATTCAAAAACATTGCGTCACCGTAGCTAAAGAAACGATACTCTTTCTCTATTGCTTGTTGATAAGCACTTTCAATATTTTGTTTTCCACAAAAGGCACTGACTAACATTAACAAAGTAGATTCGGATAAATGAAAGTTAGTTAACATGGCGTCTATCAGCTGAAACTCATAGCCAGGATAGATAAAAATATCGGTATCCGAAAAAAAAGGTGCCAATTCAGAGCCAGCTTTTAGTGATGCATGTGCAGCTGATTCTATCGAACGCACTGAAGTAGTCCCCACCGCAATAATACGTTTACCAGCAGCCTTTGTAGCTAAAATAGCATCAACTACTTGCTGCGATACTTCTGCATATTCAGAATGCATTTGGTGTTCAATAATATTGTCGACACGAACAGGCTGAAACGTGCCAGCACCGACATGTAAAGTAACAAATTCACTGTTGACACCTTTGTCTTTTAGCTGCTGTAAAATATCTTCATCGAAATGCAAACCAGCTGTGGGAGCAGCAACAGCGCCGGGCACTTTGTTATACACAGTTTGATAACGTTCTTTGTCTGAATCTTCATCGGGACGATCAATATAAGGTGGCAACGGCATGTGGCCAAACTGTTCAAGTAGGGCTAAAACAGGTTCATCATTCAAAAATTTCAATTCAAATAAAGCATCATGGCGTGCGACCATTTCAGCTTTCACTGTGCCTTCGAGTATTAATTTACTGCCTACTTTTGGCGCTTTACTGGCTCTAACGTGAGCTAGTACACGGTGTTCATCTAATACACGCTCAATCAAGATTTCAACTTTACCACCTGATTCTTTCTGACCTAATAACCTTGCTGGGATCACTCGAGTGTTATTAAAAATTAACAAATCGCCTTCGTCGATTAAACCAAGGATGTCTGTGAATTGTTTGTGCGTGATATCACCACTTTTACCATCTAAGTGCATCAGGCGACTGCTACTGCGCTTTTCGGTAGGGTAACGAGCTATAAGGTTTTCTGGAAGAACGAAATGGAAATCAGATAGTTTCATAGTTGTCTCAACATTATTTGTAGTCTATTTTACGTATATTAATTAATACCTGCAATCAGGTCTGCATACCCAATTTTAATTGCAGATAAATTTTACTAAATTAGAATGAGTTAACAGTTAGATTATTGACGTTTTCTCCCAAAAACTGCCATTTGCTCGGTTATCACTTCGATGTCCGAGCTTTTTTTTGTCTTGATATTTATTGCTGCAGACAAGTCACATTGACTAATACTGCAGCTCTTTCAAAAAAACAATCATCAGCTTAAAAGTTAATTTGTACTACCTAATATTCTTTTTTTTTCTACACGATCTCATTTATTTGTGCTTTTTAGTAAATATTAACGGTTCAAAGTTTTTACAAATAATTAAAAAAGAATATTTTGCGGATGTTGTCTAGTTAGTAACCATGTTAATTATTATTAATCAAAGGAATAGCTGCCACTGCAACGACATGGTTCAGTAAGTTACCTTTAACACTATGTATTTTGTTTTGGGGCATGTCGTCTTAACCATAATTCCCATTATAGTTTTTAATGCAGCGCTTTATATCAACAATCATATTATGTGACCTTTAATCGGATTTATTTTACTCAGCGTCACCATTGGTATGTTAACAGCAGCATTAATAGCATTAACAGAAAATGATATTATTTTTTACTAGGTTGAACATGCACAATCTTTTCCCTGGATAGCGGCACCGACTTATGGTCAGTTATTTTTACTACCGATCCTGTTGCAGTTGTTACTCAGCTAAATAAGGCCAAAGCACCCTGTAAATTCGCTAACTTGATTTAAATATAAAGTCTGTTTAACGATGCTACAGCAACCGAACTGTCTGATGTTTTGTCAGCCGCTTCCCTAGATGAACACCAATTAACAGATTTTGGTGCTATTGGCTTGTTAGCAAAAGTTATAAGCAGCGGCTTAATAGTCGGTGTTATTATGGCCAGATTGACTATCTTCGTTTTAAAAATGATCCCTACAACTTATACTAATATTATCATCACTGGCCTTGTATTAGCTTATGGTGGTCTTTACCTGCTAGCATATGTTTTCATGTGTCAGGGAACATTACTTTATTATTTACCGCGATAATTGCTATAGATATCTTATTAAGTTTTAAGGTGTACAAATAGAAATTCATCAGAGTTGGGTTTTTTTGGCTTTCTGACCAACTTAATTTTACTTAGTGGGCTTCATGTTCACATTAAATATGTTGTTGATCATCGGTAGCTATTCTTATTTTGGTATTGGCCGCTTTTACTTCAGCCTTAATTGGCAACTATTTATCCATTGGGCTTGGAAAGTTTGTGCAAAAAACACCACACAATTTAATTGTACATTATGGTTTAGGGCAACTGATCACCATCACTTTATTGCTCTCCTTGTTAATTGAATTGGAACACTGCTGGACAATACAATCTATCGGATTTGGTGTGGAATAGTTTATTAATCCATTCAAGCAACAACTCATCCATAGTCAGTAAAACAAACTTTAAACAGAAACACGCCTGAATCTAATCTAATGGACTATCTAAGTCGGCAAAGATTTCAATAATGTCATCTCGCTCAATTTTGCGCATATTGAGCACATACATGATTTGTAACAACAAATCTGCACCCATAATGCCCTTATTAATTTTATTTCTAAGGTTGTCTGCGCTTTGATGTATCCCTATATTAGATAATCTATCGCTAAGATCTTGGTACTTAGTGCCACGCTTTGACATTTCAGCTTTGAGTAGACGCTGAACCAGTTGTCGCCAATCGGCTGCAAGCGATGGTATGGTACTATTTGCATTTACATCTGTTGTTTCATCATTGTTTTTGGACATAGCTTTATTTTTACCCGATAGTCAAACGTGAATTATAATTTACATTTAAAACTTATAAATATCAAATGTTGTAAAATATAATTTGACATATTAACTTTAAACTGACTAAAATATAAAACGTAATATCACTGATGGTCAACATCTTTGAGTTGCGGTTTAGTCAATAGCCCTACAGGAGAGTAGCCATGACTTGGGATCTTAACCAACTTGAGACCCTTTTAGCAGACAACGAAGACTTAGTTGTCACTAAAGAAGAAAATTGTTTATTAATAGCAAATAGCGACGGTATAGATGCATGGTTAGCCATTAGTGGTGAGCAAATTTTGGTTGAATCACTGCTATTTGCCAAAACCGAAGTCAAGGACTGTGTGGCATTGAATGAAGAAATTCTAAAAACACACATGATATTTCCACTGACTACAGTGGGCATATCGCAAGTCGCTGGTGAAGAATATTACACCGCGTTTGGATCGTTAAGCTCACAGTCAAAAGCTGAGAGTGTGATGATTGAGCTAGTTACCCTGTTTCAAAATGTTGAAGCATTTTTAGATGCATATCAAGATCATTTGCAGTAGCATTTATTTTATAAATTAGGAGTAGGAATATGTCAGTTTGGAGAAAATTAGTCACTGCTGTTAAAGGCGGAGCAACTGAAGCGGCGCAATCTGTCGCTGATAGTCAGGCCATTCGTATTCTTGAACAAGAAATTCGTGATGCCAAAGACGAACTGCGTAAGTCAGATCATGCGAGAACTCAAATATTGGCCAAATGCAAATTAGCTCAACAAAAAGTTGATAGCTTGCAAGGTTCTGTCGAGCAATACGAGACGCACGCTCGTAAGGCAATAGATACAGACCGTCAATTAGCCTTGGACTGTGCACAAAAAGTGGGTGATTTACGTGCCGAGCAAGAAGGTGAACAAAAGTACCTTGATCAGTTTAAGCAGTCTGAAAAACAACTGGCTGTAAATATTAAGCAAGCTAAATCAAACTTAAAACGTCTAGAGCAACAGGTTGATATGGTAAAGGCTACTGAGTCAGTACAAAAAGCTCAGGTTGCAGTATCATCTCGCCACCTAGGCGCTAATAGTAAAATGAAAACTGCCACTGAATCACTATCACGTATTCAAGACAAGCAGAACTTGCGTAATGCTGAATTACAAGCTGCCGAAGAGTTGGCAACTGAAGAGTCGAGTGATGATTTGAGTAAACGTTTAGCTGAAGCAGGCATAGCTGGCGGCAGTTCATCTGCAGATGACGAACTCAGCCGTATTTTAGGCAAATAACTCATTAGCATTTGAATTGAAATAAGACAAAGCAAATGATGTTTCCAAAGTTACGCAAAATGTTGGTTCGAGTGTTTGCTGAGATGCGCTGGTACAATATTGTACT
>NZ_CAJXPA010000026.1 GCF_913058035.1 uncultured Paraglaciecola sp.
GACCAATATAGCGTGCTTTATTTTCTGCTTTAGAAAATATTGCTTGTGAGTCAAAAAATAAAAGCTGATGTTTTTTTGCTAAGACTTCAAGTTTTTTGTTGAAATATGCAGCTAAGCTATCAAGATTTTGATTGGGGGTGCCAACCCCAATGATGCATTGCAAATTAAGTTTAAGTCTTTTGGTGAAGTTTAATAAAACCTCACATCGGTTGATTGAATTATCTAATAATTTCTGGGATTGTAATTCATCTTGCCTCTGTAAATGAGGATACCAACTTCCATAGGCTGCATATCGTATATCAGGTTCTCCTACAATCATAACTATTGCTCCTTTTTCTGTTGATAAGAAGCCTGAATATTTAAGGGCATATAAACGTAAGATGTAGTTAATTAATCCAACATTATTTATGAGGTTGATCTCTTTGCCACTGCCCACAAAAATTGCAGCACTCAACCGCTTACTTTTTGTATAACTGCGAACATGTGAATCACCAATGATGATCAATTTTATTCCTTAAGAATGATTTAAAAGACAGCGAATAATCTAATTAAATGTTTTTCTAAGTGACTAATTTTAAATGTTTATCTTGAATTTTTTGTATCTCTTCCTTGCAAGTAATACGATCAATTAAATTATTTAATACAAAAATACTGGTAAGTTCTATGCCTCTTGACCCTCCTTGGGAGACTTCGTAGATTTGTTGGTAATTGTCTTTTTTATACAGACAGATATATTTGTCATATTCAATGGCATTGAATTGATCAGTTTCAAAGCCCAGTTTAAGACTTTCAAATTCGTGAACGTTAGAGGTTATGTATTTGGGTAAGATAGCCTGACTATGGAACGAGTTTAGACATGCAGCCAAGGCCACGCTTGAAATATACAAGATAGAATTCATAACGCAATTTCCATCAAATTCATGAACAACTAATTGACTAATATTTACTCTTTCTTGTTTGAATGAATCTGTTACCTCTACGGTTGCCAAGCGCCCTTCTATTGGAAGTATAGATAACTTATTTGAAGTAAAGTAAATGCAATAATCAAATTCAACTTTAGCATTTTTAATTTGCTCCAATGTTAAGAAGTTTATATTTTTAAGCCAAGAGTACTTGGTATTTAACATATATTTTATTGCGTTTTTGACTTTTGGTGAGTCAGTTACGACAACTAGCGACTCATCTTGATATTTTAAATGTAAAAGCTGACTTTCTCTGGCAATTGAATTAAACGATGAGTTATCAAAGTGTCTATTTAGCTGTTTTGTTTGGTTTAAAGTATCAGACCACTTTTTAATAACAGTAGAAACTAATTGATGATCTGCAATTTTTATTAATACTGCGTTTGCGTAATTTACTGTCCCATAATAGTGATAAAACAAAAGTGACTTACCTTTTTTATAGGAGTCAAACAACATTTCTTTTTGTATGTGGATGATGTGTTCGATGTCTTCTCTGCAGGTAATTTCTCTTTCTAACAAGGTTTCAAATGCTTCGAGTTCTTTTATCAAAATGTCATGAGAAAACATATCTTCAAATCTTTTAACAAAGTGGCCCAAACCTTGGTTGGAAAAAATAACAGTGTTGAGTTTTTTCATGGCCAGTGCTTTCTGAGAAGGCGTAGTGATAATTAACAACTCATCCGGTCTTATAGGCAAGGAGCCTTTTATTTTCGCTCCATCGCTACAATTATAGAATTCCTGTCCTTTAGGTTTTGTACTAGTCACTTGTTCGATAACTTGCCTAGACACTTTAAATTCATGTTTAGTATTAACCTTAGGCCGAAAATTTCCGGGTACTATTAGAGAGGTGTTAGCGCTATCTGTGTAATCGTATGTTTCTTTTCCATCGTCTTGGTAATAACCTGACGACTTCGAGTGGTGATGTTTAACATCAACAAAACCGAGATCGACACCAATTAGGTAGACATTGGTGAACCCAATAGTGCTAAATAAGTCTATGGCAAAGTTACTCACGGTGGGAAAGGAGTTAAGCAAAGTTGTAAAGTTTGCCCTATCTAACACATTTAGCGCTGATACCGTTGAAGATTCGCCCTCTTTAAAGGCTATCAATACATCTTTGTATAAATCGCAGGTGTCTGGGTGGATGCCGTTACATGATATGAGAGTGATGTTTTTTAAGTAATCTAAATCGCCAATTAACACCGCCCAGTCATAGGTGCTTCTGTTTTGTTCTATTTCTGCATGAAAATCTGGAGTGATGCCGTGCCTGTGTAAGGCTTGTAGTGTGGTTCCACAGCTAACCACAATTGCTTGACCTTGCCATTCTTTGATGGCTTCAATTGAGCTATCTAAAGACGGGCCGTTGCCAACAATAAATATGGGTACTTCCTTATCGTCGTAATTGAGTTTATTCGCTGGATTGGCTACTAAAAGAGGGATCTTCCGCCTCATACCTTCTTTGGTATGTGCAATACCATAATAAGCATGGTCAAAGTACTCGCCCATGGATATAACCACTTGCAACTGTTCTCTTAGTTGGCTGATAGCGCTGTTTAAAGAAGCGTTATGGTAACTTTGATAAAAGTAGGTGCTGTTGAGAATATAAGGGCCTATTGCGTAGAATTGACTCAATAAATCTCTGAATAAATTAGTGCCGTCGTCACCGATGTTCAAGTAAATGCGAGTTTCTGATTTTTCGACTGTTTCAAATATTACTTGCCAATCAATCGCAAACAGCGAGGCATAGAAAAAGTCTGGATTTGGCTCACATATAAAGAGTTTTTCGACTGTATGTTCATCAAGTAGTTTTTCTAATTGATAACCCACACCTAAACCAAACATAATAATAGAAGGAACCTTGTCGGGCAGGGCGCCTACGTCTTCCTCGGCCTGTTTCAGTAGTTCTTCGGTTTCTTTTACAAATTTATAATGAATGTAGTGGGCGAGTTTTGTGCCTCTATAGCCCAGTACTAGGCCATCCTTGTTGGGCTGTTCGTTGAAGTTTTCAAAGTTTAAAGTACAGTCCGCCTTCGGAGATTCAGCATACCATGTATGTAAACTATCAATTTTAATTAGGTTAACTTCACCTTCTGAGTTGGCGATTGGCAGCCATTTTTTGGGTGTGTAATCTTTGTATACTTTATATATGTCAGGGAAAAATTGTTTAAATGCCTCGAGATTGTTAGCCAGTCTATCGTTAGAGGCCCCTAATAACGAATAGTTTGCTAAGTCTATGTTGGGTGTCCAACTTGGTACGAAGTCTAAGTAACTTTCCTTGGACTTGAGCTTAAAACCACTATTTTCAATTTCATTCCAACTCCGCTCGGTTAAATCTTTGTATAACGAGTCGAACACTTGATGATTATAGTGTTTGTAAATATGAAAGCTGGAAACAGCACAATGTTCAACCAGCTCATTTGCGTCTTTTATCAGGTCTCTTCCATCCTTTTCCAGTTGCAGGAAAATAGCGGTATTGTGCTCTTTTGCTAAGGTGAAAATATCTTGCCACGAGGTGGTCATGACCGAACATTGGAAGTACTGTAATTCTGGTTCGTAAATAAGTAGGTTTTTGATTTTGTGGCGTTTTAATAAATGGCTTAAATGAATACCAAGTCCACACCCAAGTACAACTAAACATTCAATTTCATATGGCATGGGAGGTTGTTGGTTTCTGAATTTTACGCTGGCTAACTGATCAATGCTAAGTGCAGTGCCTGAGTCCTCTTCATAGTTTGAGGATGGTGTTCGGAAAACAACTTCAGGGCAGTGTTGCTCTATTCGCGATAACTGTTCAAGCACTTCTTCTTCAGGATGAAAGCCATAAAATGTGCGGCCCATACCGTAGTCAATAATATTGTTTTCGCCGTATTTATTGATGAAAATAGAATAATTGGCAAGGTCAGTATTTTGCACATAGGGTAAAAGAGAGGGAATACTGCGCTGAAATGCATTGATATTGCTGCTATGTGTTTCTATTATTTGCTTAGCAAGTTTTTCATCGAGCTTAGCTTGTAGTTGCTCATCTTTCTCAATATGTAAACGGATGTTCTTCAGCATACTTAATATTAACTCATTATCTACAGGCACTTCACAATGTAACTATCTTATTATATCGGCAGCACTAAAAAAAGAATAAGTCGTTGAATTTATTATGAGAAGTGGAGTCGGTTTGATTATTGATGTCGGTTTATTATGTTTCTATTTATACGTAGTGATCATTTGTTATACCTTTATAAAATTGCTTGTATTTTACACACCCGTGGACACTCTGCTATTCTAAAAACCAAATGAATGAGGATAAGTTTATGATTGGTTTTAACACTGAATCAAATACATCGTTATTACAACAAGTTCAAAACAAGCAAGAGTCTATACTCGAGAAGTTATCGTCAGGTAAACGTATTAATAGCGCAGCTGATGGCGCGGCGGCTCAGCAGATTATTGATCGTTTGACCACTCAAGTTGAGGGTAATCGCCAGTCAATATCTAATGCATACGATGGCGTGTCTTTGACGCAGGTTGCTGAAGGTGGTTTGGCGGGTATTAATGAAGACGTGAATCGTATCCGTGAGTTGTCCGTGCAATCGGGTAACGGTTTGTTAAACGGTGCTGATCGCCGGGCGATTCAAGCTGAAGTCTCCCAGTTGCAAGAAAATATTTCGCAAACTATCGAGCAAACCGAATTTGCTGGTAAATCCTTGTTATCGAATAATAGCACTATTGATTTTCAAGTGGGCGCTAACGCCGGACAGAAAATTGCGGTGGCGACAAAAGATGCAGCGGCCGGCTTGAGTGATATTCTGAATGTGGATTTAAGCACAGCAAAAGGTGCAGAAGATGCGTTAGCGATAGCGGATACTGCGAACGAATTTGTCGGTACCGCCAGATCTGATTTAGGTGCTACCCAAAATCAATTTGAAAGTGCAGCACGAAATTTAACTCAAGCTGATGTCAATGTTTCTGCGGCTAGAAGCCGTATTCAAGATACTGACTTCGCTCAGGCTGCGTCTGAAAATGTCTCAGCAGGTATTTTGAGTCAAGCGAGTCTTGCGGTGCAAGGCATGGCAAATCAACAACAAGGTCAGATGTTGTCTTTGCTAAATGCTTGAAGTTAGATAACGTTGGATTAATATTGAGCTGCTAAGTGGCTCCTTTTTTTGTCTGAAACTTCTAGCATTAATGCAATGACAAAAAAATATAGTCGTTAAAAATGCCTTAAATTTTATTGCTATCCCGCCTCGAATGTTTAAAATCCTCACGTCCCAATAAATTATAAAAACAACAAAAGGCTGGCAGTAGATGAGTAATATTTTGATTATTAGTTCTGATATAACGCGGGCAAATAATCTTAGTACAATTCTGACATTTCTTGGTGAGCCTTGCAGTTGTGTTTTGTTCACTTCAGCAATAGAAGCCCTTAGAGATAATAGTGATATCAAATCTGTTTTAATTGATGCAGATTCTCATGAATTAGCTTGCGATATCAGTGAAAAATTTCCTCATCAACCTTTTGTACTGGTTGGTAATTATGAAACATACAAACTACAAACAAATATTGTTGGATCTATAAGCGAACCTATCACTTACCCAGTACTGACTCAAATGTTACACCGTTGCCAAGAGTACAAACGCATTCAACCTAAGACCAAAACTACGGTGCAAAATAAAACACGGTTGTTTAGAAGTTTGGTAGGAAAAAGTAAACAAATACAAGTTGTTAGGCATCTGATTGAACAAGTTGCACCTTCAGAGGCAAATGTCTTGATACTTGGTGAGTCAGGAACAGGTAAAGAGGTCATTGCGCGTAACGTACATTTTTTGTCAAATCGCACTGATAGTATTTTTATCCCGGTTAACTGCGGTGCTATCCCTGGTGAGTTACTCGAAAGTGAACTTTTTGGCCATGAAAAAGGTGCGTTTACCGGTGCTATTGGTACACGTAAAGGGCGTTTTGAATTAGCAGAAGGCGGTACGCTGTTTCTTGATGAAATTGGTGATATGCCACTTCAAATGCAAGTCAAGCTACTACGTGTATTACAAGAACGTACATATGAAAGAGTAGGCGGTAGCAAGCCCATCAAATGCGACGTTCGTGTTATTGCTGCAACTCACCGAAATTTGGAAATCATGATTGAGGATGGTCAGTTTAGGGAAGACTTATACTACCGTTTAAACGTATTCCCAATAGACAGTCCTGCTTTGCGCGAACGAAAAGAAGATATTCCTCTTTTATTACAAGAGTTAGTTTCAAGATTGGAGTTTGATAACTCACAAATAAAGTTTACAGCAAACGCGATGACGTCTTTGATGGAGCACAAGTGGAAGGGTAACGTTCGCGAATTATCAAATTTGGTCGAACGTTTGATGATTTTATACCCTAATCAACTGATTGATTTGAGTGATTTGCCCAGTAAATACAAACACCTAGATGTAGAAGATTACGAACCTGATTACCCTGAAGAATTATTAGAACGTGAAGCAATTAACTCTTTATTTGGCGACATTAGTGAAGATAACTCGGAGGAGGTTGACAATACGTCATCGACTGAGTTGCCTAAACAAGGGCTAAACCTTAAAGAATATATTTCAGATTTAGAGGTTAGTTTGATTACCCAAGCTCTTGAGCAACAAGATTGGGTGGTTGCCAGAGCTGCTGAGGCTCTTGGTATGCGCCGCACCACCTTAGTCGAAAAAATGCGAAAGTATAATATTAGTAAAGGTTAGTCCCAGTTCCCTTTTATCATCTCCTTAAAACTTTATCGCGTCATTACATTGACGTTAGATATTCTTAACAATATGTCTTAAGAACCTGATTATAAACAATATTTTTTTTGGCATGGCTTGTGCTTTACTTTACCAGTAATTATTCTGTCTAAGTATTGACGTGAGGAATGTATGGGTTCCAGAAACACCTTAATTGAAACACCCGGTGATAACTTTTCTGTTCTTGGCGAAGTTGTCAGGCACGATGCATTAAAAAAAGCGTCGCATGCACCTAATACTCATGAATTAGATGCATTGCGTTTGCAAGCGAATCGCTTAGAGCATTTGCTTCAAGTTATGCCAGCAGGTGTGGTGGTGATCGACGGTAAAGGTATAGTCAAGCAGTCAAATAACCTTGCTAAAGCCTTGTTGGGTGAGCCTTTAGAGGGGCAACTTTGGCGAACCATCATAGCTCGCTCATTCAAGCCCCAAGCAGATGATGGCCATGAAGTGTCGTTATATGATGGACGAAAAGTCAAACTTTCGATAACTCCCTTAGAAAAAGAGCCTGGGCAGCTTATTGTTCTTACTGATTTGACAGAAACCCGACAATTGCAGCAACGTATCGGCCATTTGCAAAAGTTATCCTCTTTGGGGAAAATGGTCGCTTCTTTGGCGCATCAAATTCGTACCCCTTTATCAGCCGCTATGCTGTACGCAGCTAATCTGTCTAACAACACCTTAAATAAAACATCACGTGAAAAGTTTAGCAACAAACTTGTTTCAAGATTGCGAGACCTAGAAAGCCAAGTTAACGATATGTTGTTGTTTGCAAAAAGTGGTGATGAGCAAGTAATAAGCGAAATCTCGCTGCATACCTTAATGAAAGAGGTGCAGCAAGGAGCTGACGCTATGTTGCAAAGTCAAAAAGCTATTTTAGTACTTTCCTTACCTGAGCCTGATGTGGTCATTCTAGGTAATAAAACAGCGTTAACTGGGGCCTTACAAAACCTTATTCATAACGCCCTAACTGTAAAACCACACAATGCGGTGATTAATTTAGCTGCTTTTTGCAAAAGTAATGACCCTGAATGGGTTAACTTATCTGTCACAGACAACGGTCCTGGTATTCAAATAGAAAATATAAACAGAATATTTGAACCGTTTTTTACGACAAAAAGCAACGGCACTGGCTTAGGCCTCGCAGTAGTCAAGTGTGTCGCTCAGTCACATCAAGGTAAGGCTCATGCAACCAATTTGGCTGGTGGTGGTGCTTGTTTTACTTTATGTTTACCTACTTTTTATGCTGACAAATCGCATCAAGTCATCGCTTCAACACACACAACACAGTATCAACAATGTTTTGTTGATACAGCGGGAAGTTAAAAATATGAGTCAAGCTAAAGTATTGATAGTAGAGGACGATGCAGGCCTAAGAGAAGCTCTAGTTGATACGTTACTTCTTGCTGGTTACCAAGTAATTGAGGCCAACAGTGGTGAACAAGCTATGGTTAAGTTGTCTGAACAATCAGTCGATTTAGTGGTCAGTGATATTCAAATGGGTGGTATGAGTGGTTTATCATTACTCAAAAATATAAAAAATAAATATCCTAATTTAGCAATACTTTTAATGACAGCTTACGCCACAATTGATGACGCTGTGCAGGCTATGCGCGATGGTGCTACCGATTATTTGTCAAAGCCTTTTGCCCCCGAAGTACTACTTAATTTAGTTGGCCGTTATGCTCCTGCAAAAAAAGTAGAATCACGCACCCCAGTGGCAGATGATCCAAGCAGTTTACAGCTACTAAGTTTAGCAAAAAAAGTGGCTAGGTCAGAAGCAACTGTTATGGTCTTAGGCCCTAGCGGTTCTGGTAAGGAAGTACTAGCACGCTATATTCATGATCAGTCCAGTCGAAGTAAACAAGTATTTGTGGCTATTAACTGCGCGGCTATTCCAGAAAACATGTTGGAAGCAACATTGTTTGGTTATGAAAAAGGTGCTTTTACCGGAGCAATACAAGCATGTCCGGGTAAATTTGAACAGGCGCAAGGTGGTACTATTCTTCTCGATGAAATCAGTGAGATGGATTTAAATTTACAAGTCAAATTATTACGTGTGTTGCAAGAAAAAGAAGTTGAAAGACTAGGTGGACGAAAAACTATCTCTTTGGATGTGAGAATTATTGCGACTAGCAACCGTAATCTAAAACAGACTGTCAACGCGGGTGAATTTAGGGAAGATTTATACTATCGCTTAAACGTATTCCCTTTAACTTGGTTACCCCTCGATAAAAGAGGTGGTGATATTATTCCTTTAGCCACACACTTAATCGAACGTCATTGCCAAAAACAAGGTTGCGAAATATCTAAGTTAACTGCGTCTGGTCGCAGCAAATTGTTACAACACAACTGGCCAGGTAATGTACGAGAACTAGAAAACGTGATCCAGCGGGCACTGATTTTATCTGACGGCAATCAAATTGATGCTGAAGATTTAATGATTGAACAAGATATATCGACGTTGACTCATATCCCACGGATTGGTGCTGAGAAAGTTGAAGACGAGAATAGCAAATTGGGTTCAGAATTACGTCAGCAAGAACATCAAATTATTCTTGATACTTTGCAAAGTTGTAAAGGCAGACGTAAGGATGTGGCCGAGAGATTGGGCATTAGTCCGAGAACTTTACGCTATAAACTTGCTAAAATGCGTGAAGTAGGTATTGAATTACCTGCCTAGTAATCCGTTTATAACGTTTCAGCTATTATCTTTTTAAAAACCAAAACCACCTTTAATGGTGGTTTTTGGTTTTTAACTGATTTAAATGATTTTGCAAAGTATGAAGAATATATTGAGCTATATTGTTGTTGTATCGATTGTCAAGAATATGACACCATAATATGTGTTAATTATGAATTTAACATGCTGAATTTATTGACTATTTTCTGTTGTTACCTTTACTTACTTTTTGGCACTTACCTTGCAAAAGATGTAGGCAGTTAACTCAAATTACAAATTACGTCTTTTGCAAGCGGAGCATCTTATGGATATCAAAGCACAGTCACTTTATAAAGAAATGCAGGGCATGGCTTCGGAGACGCAACTGGGATTAGGTCAGCCCAATGCTATTCAGGGTAATCCTACTTCAGAAAATTTTGCTGATTTACTTAGTAATGCCATTGGCAATGTTAATGATATGCAGTTGGAGTCGAAAAGGCAGACTATGGCATTTGAAATGGGCGACAAAAGTTTAAGTTTAGCTGATGTAATGATAGCAAAAGAGAAGTCAGGCATTGCATTCGAAGCAACTATTCAAGTACGAAACAAAGTGCTTGACGCCTACAAACAAATTATGAATATGCCAGTTTAGGAGCTAACTAGTGGCTGAAGCAGCAGGTACAGAACTGGCAATGAGTGATATGAGTACGGATATGTACTCAGATGACGCAGGTGCAGAACAAAAATCTGGTTTTATGGACTCAATTGGTAGTACCGATATTGTGCGCCAAATTACTTTAATCATCGCCTTAGTAATATGTGTGGCGATTGCAGTGTTTATATTGATTTGGGCCAATGAGCCAGATTATCGACCCTTGGCTAGGATGGAAACACAAGAATTAATTGAAACTCTTGACTACCTCGACGGAGCACAAATTGATTATCGTTTAGAGGGTAATACTGTCTACGTTAGTAGTGAGCAATATCAAGTAATCAAATTAGGCATGACACGTCAAGGCATCACCCAAGGTAATACGGCGGGTGTAGATATCATCATGCAAGATATGGGGTTTGGTGTAAGTCAGCGAGTCGAAAAAGTTCGTTTGAAACATGCTAGGGAACAACAAATCGCCAGAACTATTGAAGAAATGACGGCTGTTTCACGAGCAAAAGTGTTGTTAGCATTGCCTAAAGAAAATGTATTTGCTCGTCGAGAGAAAAAAGCCAGTGCAACAGTTGTTGTAACCACCCGGCGTGGGTCGATGATTTCAAGCGGTGAAGTTAATTCTATCGTTGATATTGTCGCCTCAGCAGTGCAGGGTCTGGAGCCTGACCGAGTGACAGTGACTAACAGCAATGGTCGATTGTTAAATTCGGGCTCGCAAGGGGCTGAGTCTGCCCGTTCTCGCAAAGAATACGATTTAGAGAAAAAACGTGAAAGTGCCTACATTGAGAAAATCGATTCAATTCTTATTCCTGTATTAGGTCTAGGCAACTATACAGCACAAGCTGATGTGAGTATGGATTTTACCTCAGTAGAGCAAACACAGCGAAGCTATAACCCAGACCTACCTGCCATTCGCAGCGAAATGACGACAGAAGAAAATAGTGTGGGCGGTTTTATTGCGGGCATACCTGGAGCACTTACCAATCAACCCCCTGCAGACGCTAATATTCCCGAACGTGCCAATGGTAGTTCAACCCAGCAAAGCCCCGGACGAAGTCATAAAGAGGAGACTCGCAATTACGAGCTAGACACCACTGTAAGTTATACTAAACAACAAGTGGGTATGATCCGCCGTTTAAGTGTTTCCGTTGCATTGGATTATGTGACCACCACTGCTGCAGATGGTACAGAGTCAATTGCACCTAGAGCGCAGGCTGAATTATTGGATATTCGCCGCCTATTGCAAGGTGGTATTGGATTTGACGTGACCCGTGGCGATTCTTTAGAAGTGGTAAGCATCCCATTTAATCGTGAGGATGAATATACAGTTATTGATGTTCCATTCTGGGAAGACCCTAGATTTTTACCTTTGATTAAACTTGGTGGCGGTATTTTTATTATCGCTTTGCTTATTTTGGTGGTCGTGCGGCCTATGGTACGTAAACTAATTAATCCTGATGGTTTAAAATCAGATGAAGTTGGTGCGGATCAAGGGCTAGATTTGGGAGATGAGACGATTAGTCTGTTGGGAGATGAGTTCGACGAATCTCAGGTCGGATTTGCAGCAGACGGTACTTTTATGTTGCCAGATCTGCATAAAGATGAAGATATATTAAAAGCAGTTCGGGCGCTAGTAGCAAATGAGCCAGAGTTGTCTTCACAAGTTGTAAAAAACTGGATGATGCTTGATGATTAAGCTTACACTTAACATCTGTTATTTTGAGGGTTAGATCGTGGCTGAAGAACAAAGTAAAACGTCTGGTTATGACGTAAGTAAGTTAGAGGGTGTTGATAAGGCCGCCATATTGCTACTTAGTTTAACTGAAGATGATGCGGCGCAAATACTTAAACATTTAGAGCCTAAGGAGGTGCAAAGACTGGGCTCCGCCATGGCAAAAATTGATGATATGACCCAGTTAAAAATTACTGCAGTGCATAAACATTTTATTGAAGAAATTCAAAATTACAGCACTATTGGTTTTCAAAGCACAGACTTTGTGAAACGTGCACTTACCTCTGCACTAGGTGAAGATAAAGCGGCTAATTTAATTGACCAGATTTTAATGGGTACCGGTGCCAAAGGTTTAGACTCTCTGAAGTGGATGGATTCAAAACAAGTAGCAAGCATTATCCGTAATGAGCACCCACAAATACAAACTATCGTTATGTCATACTTAGATGCAGACCAGTCGGCAGAAATTCTTAGTCAATTCCCAGAAAAAGTACGTTTGGATCTAATGATGAGAGTCGCTAATTTGGAGGAAGTGCAACCTGCTGCATTACAAGAATTGAACGAAATTATGGAGAAACAATTTGCCGGTCAAGCGGGTACGCAAGCCGCTAAGATGGGTGGTTTGAAGTCTGCTGCAGATATCATGAATTACCTTGACACAAATATCGAAGGTCAGTTAATGGATGCTATTCGCGAACAGGACGAAGAAATGAGTCAACAAATTCAAGACCTGATGTTTGTGTTTGATAATTTAGTCGATGTTGATGATAGAGCAATCCAAACTATTTTGCGTGAAGTGCAACAAGATGCCCTACTCAAAGCAATCAAAGGTGCAGAAACCGAACTCAAAGATAAAATCACTAAAAATATGTCTAAACGAGCAGCTGAAATGTTGCTTGATGATCTTGAAGCTATGGGCCCTGTGCGTGTTAGTGAAGTAGAAACTGCACAGAAAGAAATTCTCTCAATAGCTAGACGTTTGGCTGATGCGGGTGAAATCATGTTAGGTGGTGGTGGTGGTGATGAATTCTTGTGATCAAGCTGATAATGGCTCCGAGGTATGTAAAGCATGAGCATTGATGAGCGAGATGATAAACAAATAAATGATCAAATAAATGGTCAAAAAGAAGTTCAAAAAGATGAGATTATAGCGTGGGATTTACCTTACATAGAAGACATCAATCAAACTACCGATGAACTTACCACAAATGCTTTTAATCGTAAGTCAAATTGGAAATATGAGCCGCCAGAAGTTGAAATAGAAATATCACCACCCACAGCAGAAGAGATTGAGTCAATTAGAGATGCGGCTCATGCCGAAGGATATAACCAAGGACAACAAGAAGGCCATACCGAGGGTTACGATGAAGGGTTGACCAAGGGCCATGAAGAAGGTTTGGCAAAAGGAATAGAAGAGGGCACATCACAGGGACTAGCCTCTGGCGAAGAACAAGTTCAACAACACATAACTAATTGGGTCACGTTAATTGAAAGTATTCAAAATCCTGTCGCTAGAGTAGAAGAAGCCTTAGAAAAAGAATTAGTTTTATTAGCTGTGAGTCTTGCTAAAAGCGTTATACGTAGTGAGGTCAAAACCAATACGGATCTTATTTTTCAGGCAATTAGTGAAGGCTTAAAAGCATTACCTATTCAAGAGAAACATTATCAAATTCATTTAAACCCAGAAGATATCAAGCTGGTTAATAATCATTTTAGTCCAGAAGAAATTATTAAACATCGTTGGGATTTGATTGAATCACCTGATTTGTCAGCGGGCGGGTGTGAAATTATTACTCAATCGAATGCCGTAGACATTACTGTAGAACGTCGAGTTAAAGACGTGATTGATAAATTCTTATTAGAACAAGGTCTGAGTCATATTAGTGAAAGCGATCAGTAGATTATGACCAGTAACCTGTTAGACCGGATAAAACGTCTCAAAGACCAAGTGCCACAAGTGCCTATTGTTGCTTGTGGCAAGCTAGTTCGTGGTATTGGGCTGACGCTTGAGGCTGTAGGTTGCCAAATGCCTGTTGGTAGTCAGTGTCTGATCCAAACGATGGAAGGTGAAATTGAAGCCGAGGTGGTCGGTTTTGCAGAAAATATAACGTATTTAATGCCCACTGAAGCAGTCAAAGGAATAGTGCCTGGCTCACGTGTGCAACCGCTCAACCGTGAACAAGGTTTGGCCGTTGGTATGGAATTACTCGGCAGAGTAGTCGATGGTAATGGTCAGCCCTTGGATGGCTTAGGTCCTATTAAGGCAGAAAAACGTGTGCCTCTTTCCCGCCCCCCGATGAATCCTCTTTTACGTAAACCTATCACTCAGCCATTAGATGTAGGGGTCAGAGCGATCAACTCAATCGTGACTGTGGGGTTAGGTCAGCGTATGGGACTTTTTGCGGGTAGTGGTGTGGGTAAAAGTGTATTGATGGGAATGATGACCAGAGGAACCGCTGCGGATATTGTTGTTGTTGGATTAGTAGGTGAACGTGGCAGGGAAGTAAAAGAATTTATTCAAGATATCCTAGGCGAAGAAGAACGTAAAAAGTCTGTTGTAGTAGCAGCGCCAGCAGATACCTCTCCACTTATGCGACTTAAAGGCTGTGAAACAGCAGTAACTATTGCTGAATACTTCCGAGATAAAGGATTAAACGTATTATTACTTATCGATTCTTTGACACGTTACGCTATGGCACAGCGAGAAATTGCCCTTGCTGTAGGTGAACCTCCCGCTACTAAGGGTTACCCACCCTCAGTATTTGCTAGATTACCTGCACTGGTTGAGCGAGCGGGCAATGGCAGTGAAGAACAAGGTTCTATTACTGCTTTTTATACAGTATTGACAGAAGGTGATGATTTACAAGACCCAATCGCTGATGCGGCAAGAGCTATTTTAGACGGACATATTGTACTTTCTAGAGATTTAGCTGATTCAGGTCATTATCCTGCAATTGATATCGAGGCTTCTATAAGCCGTGTTATGCCCATGGTGGTGCCGGAAGAGCATGTTCAAGGGGCGCGGCGTATCCGTCAAGTGTATTCGAATTACCAGCGAAACCGTGACTTGATTAGTATTGGGGCTTACACCAAAGGCACCGACCCAAGGATTGACTTGGCGATAAATGCTGAGCCTGCTATCAACGCATTTTTGCAACAAGGCATGACACAGATTATAGACTTTGAGCATAGCACCGCTGATATGGCCACATTAAGTGGTGGGTTAGGTAAGGGATAAATTAATGTAACCAACAATAATACGACTAATTATCGTATTTATAGGAACTTAACTGATGGCTCAATCTCAACTTCAAGTGGTCGCAGACTGGGAGCGGCGTAAAGAACAGAAATTAGTGCAGGTTTTTCAATTAGCGCAGCAGTTTGCCCAAGATCATAAACAAAAACTTTCTGGACTAGAAAATTACCGCCTAGATTATTTACGACAGGCCCAACAGCGAGCAAAGGAAGGAGTTGGGAGTGTTACCTTCGGTCAACATCAACAATTTATTGGCAAGCTAGATAAGGCCTGTGAAATGCAAGTTAACACTTTAAGTCAAGCGATAAGGGTTGCAGACCAGAGACATATGCAATGGTTAGCACAACAGCGCAAACGTAAAGCGGTAGAAATGTTGTTGGACAAACAACACAAAGCAAAATTAAAACGAGAAGATAAACTGGAACAAATAATGCTGGACGAATTATCATTACAAAAATTTATGCGCAAGTGATAACGGCAAGTATATAAGTTGGAATGGTCTTTGCTGTTGTCATGCATACATAAACAAATAACTGTAAAATCTGAAGTGTACTTAATTTAAAATTTAGCTAATTGAAAATTGCATGTAATAGAAAATAGCTTATAAATTAGTACTTTAGTTTTAATTTGTCAGTTCGATGGATAAAAAATAATGATGCAACATGTTGCCACAGCCAAATCAGAAGTTGCCGCTTTTGCCACAGGTCCGGATGCCAGTTCAATGACTGAGCCTGAGTTAAATAAACAGTTCGATAAGTTACTGCAACAATCGAGTGACGAAATAAATAAAGTGTCATCATCAACTCAACCATCCACAAAAATTAAAAGCACTTCAAATAGTCATACAAAAAACTTGAATACAGAAACAACAAGCTTGTCAAAAGGCGAGCCTGTTAAGCAATTTACCGTTAAAGATGACAATTTTGATATTGATACTCAAGAATGGGTGTCGTTGGTTGATAATTTGCAGAAGCTAGCAGATATCGCGCAACTAACAAATTCCTCTATTGGAACGAATAAAGAACAGGTAGTTGACGCACTCATGGTGGGAATAGATGAGAATTTGTTATTGCAGAATGAACTCACAAAACTTTCGGGAGAGATATCAATCGTTGACGAAGCTGTAGATGAAGTTTTATTGAACCCAAAAAGTTTGATGGCTGCAGACTTAACTTTAGATGAAGATAAATCGCTTCTCAAAACTTTACTCATTAATTCTGTAACTGATGAAGCCCATACATTAGACAAATCGGTGCATGCTCAACAAGTTGACACTAATTTACCTGCTGTAATTAAAACCGAAAATATGGCCAGTGATAATGATTTAAAAAATATTTTAAATCTGTCTGATAAACAGCTGGATAGAGTGTTGGAGAATATTGCTCAACGAGTGTTTGATAATAAAAAATCTGCTGAGTCGATAGGTCCTGAAAAGTTTGCTTTGCCGGTTGTTAATGTAGTTGAATCTTCTTCAAAGGATTTTATTTCTGCGATGAAGTCGGGCTTAGAGGAATTTAAAGAGCAATTGTCTCAGGGTAGAGAGCCAGGAATTGATTTAAAAGCGATGTTGTCAAATGCGTTATCAAAAACTAATGAGTCTGAAGCTATTTCTAAGGCACCGGTCAATCTAGAACTGGTTGTAAAAAGTGTTTCTCAGGTGTTAGATTTAGCTCAGTCAATGAATCGTATGATCGAACAAAATCATGAGCAAACTTATAGCGCTTCGCTAAAAGATATTGCCCAAATTCAGGGCGAACAAAGCAAACAAACTCAATTAAATCAATTTGAGTCTAAGTTTGAAAAAGCCATTAATATAGCTAAACCTGAGGGGCATCAGCAGTTAGCTGAAAAAGTGCGTTGGATGATGAACACTAAAAACTTAGTGGCTGAGATACGACTCGATCCAGCTGAATTAGGTTCAGTTCATGTTAAAGTTGCACTTTCTGGGGAGTCAGCAACTGTAAATTTTGTGGTTCAATCCCAACAAGCACGAGATGCAGTAGACACTGCCACCCCCAAATTAAGAGAAATGTTAGCTGAAAAAGGTATTGAACTTGGCGAATCCTCAGTACGTCAAGAAAGCGATGATCGACAAGGGCAGGGCGACGGTGAACTATCCGGGCAGAAAAACCATAGCGATGATGGTACTGAAAATACTGAGTTACCTGAACAAACTTTTGCACAGCAAAATATTATCAACGGGGCCCTAGGCGGGATCGATTATTTTGTTTAGTTTGTAATGAAATAGCCTAAAGCCCTTTGCCAATTTAACTTTGGGGCTGATAATAGGAACATGTTCCTAAAGTTTGACAAATTGAGAGAAAAGAATGGCTGAAGAAGAATTAAAGTTGGAAGAGGGCGGCAAAAAAAACAAACTAATTATTATTGTTGCTGTCGTCGTTTTTATACTAATTGCGGTAGGTGGTGCCAGTTATTTTTTTTTGATGGGTGACGATGATGCAACTGAGCCGTCCGCCAGTGAGACAATGCCGGAAGGGGAAGAAAGTGTTGACTTTTTTTCCAAAGCTGGAACTGCTTTATATGTCGCAATGCCTAGACCGTTCGTATTTAATGTGCCTGGGGTTGGACGAGACCGCTTAGTCGAGATTAAAGTGCAGCTAATGTTACGAGGTTCCGATAACGAAGAACAAGCAAAGATGCATATTCCTTTAATTGAAGGCACTTTGTTGAAAACGTTCAGTACTGCTAATGCTGATGCTCTTGCTACTGAGGCGGGCAAAAAAGCCATTCGTAATAGTGCTTTAAAAGAATTACAGAAAACCATGCTGAATATCAGCGGTGACAAGACAGTTGAAGAAATACTTTTCACTGGTTTTGTTATGCAGTAACAACTGATTTGTTAATGAGAGAGTTAGATTGAGCGATTTATTATCACAAGACGAAATTGATGCACTATTACATGGTGTAGATGATGTGGAGGAAGAAGAAGTTGACAAAACTGTGTCTGAAGGCTCAGCAATGGAATACGACTTTTCTTCTCAAGATCGTATTGTTCGTGGACGCATGCCAACACTTGAAATCGTTAATGAACGTTTTGCTCGGCATATGCGTGTCAGTCTGTTTAATATGATGCGTCGTGCGGCAGACGTTTCTATTAACGGCATTCAAATGATTAAGTTTGGTGAGTACATTCACACTCTTTTTGTACCTACTAGTTTGAACATGGTGCGTTTTCGACCACTTAAAGGTACTGGACTTATCACCATGGAGGCAAGGCTCGTATTTATTTTGGTTGATAACTTTTTTGGTGGCGATGGTCGTTTTCACGCAAAAATTGAAGGCAGAGAATTTACTCCAACTGAACGGCGTATCGTCCAGATGTTATTGAAGCTTATTTTTGAAGATTACAAAGAAGCATGGGCACCTGTCATGGACGTGTCATTTGAATATCTAGACTCTGAAGTAAACCCAGCAATGGCCAATATTGTTAGCCCAACAGAAGTTGTGGTGATCAGCTCTTTCCACATAGAGCTAGACGGTGGCGGTGGTGATTTCCACATATCTTTACCTTATTCAATGCTGGAGCCTATAAGAGAGCTCTTAGATGCCGGTGTACAAAGCGATAAAGAAGATACTGATTTACGTTGGAGCAAAGCTTTACGAGATGAAATGATGGATGTGCAGGTCGCTTTATCTACCCATATGATGGATGTGAAATTATCGTTAAAAGATGTTATGGAGTTAAAGTCGGGTTATGTAATACCCATAGAAATGCCTAACCATATTACTGTGCTAATCGAGGGTTTACCGACGTTTAGGGCCAAGTTAGGTCGTTCAAGAGAGAACGTAGCACTTAAAATAATTGAGAAAATTGCGCGCCCAACTTCAGTGAAGTCTGAGTTGCAACTGTTAACTAAAGGTGGTCGAAGAATCGATAACGACGCCGAATTGCAAACCCTCGAAGATGATTGGTAAATCTATTTGTCTACAGTATGGAGTAAATAATGAGTGAAGAAGACGGTTTAGATGATTGGGCTGATGCCATGGAAGAACAGGCTGATGATAAAGGTAAAACTGAAGTTGAGTTTGGCACTGATGCAGAAATTGCTGAACTTGAAGAATTTGATGAAGACCATGAAATCACGTCGAATGAAAAGCGCAAACTCGATACCATCCTAGATATTCCTGTGACTATCGCTATGGAAGTGGGAAGGACCAATATTAGTATCCGAAACTTACTACAATTAAACCAAGGTTCTGTAGTGGAGTTGGACAGAATTGCAGGAGAACCATTAGATGTTTTAGTAAATGGCACGTTGATTGCTCATGGTGAGGTAGTAGTCGTCAACGATAAATTTGGTATTAGATTAACTGATGTTATTAGTCAATTGGAAAGAATTAAAAAAATTAGATAAACAAAAAGCCTATAAAACATGGGCTTGGATAGCTTTCTGCTCATGTTTATGTGTTCCTTTTGAGGCCTATTCGGCGTCTGAAAGTCTCTCAAATCCCACATCAATAGTGTCAATATTCCTTTCTTTATTGTTGGTTATTGGTGTTGTTTTTATACTTGCATACCTCATGCGACGGTTTAACGTCACCCAATCTGGCACTTCAAATTTAAAAGTTGTAGCTTCTATGATGGCAGGAGCCAAAGAAAGAGTTTTGGTTATTGAGGTAGCGGGTGAGCAACATCTATTGGGTGTTACGGCTCATAACATCAGCCATTTAGCGACTTTATCTACGCTTATTAATAATAAGCCAGCATCGCCAAGCAACGAAAATTTCAAAGATAAACTTGCATTTTTTATGGCTGGTAAAATTAACCCCACTATCCCGAAAAATAATAAAACAAGCAGTATTGATGGAAAACAGTCATGAAAAAAACATGTTTGTATGCCTGCTTGATGTTGTTTCTTATTTTGTTTAGTGGATTAGTTTTGGCAGAACCTGGGATCCCTGCATTAAAGCTGACTGATAATCCAGATGGCAGTAAAGACTATACTATGACCCTCCAGGTTGTAGCTATCATGACATCGTTAAGTTTACTGCCTGCTTTTGTGATGATGATGACCTCGTTCACGCGGATCATAATTGTTCTGTCAATTTTACGTCAAGCAATAGGTCTGCAGCAATCACCCTCTAACCAGATTTTGGTGGGGGTGAGTTTGTTTCTATCGATGTTTATCATGGCACCTGTTTTTGAAAAGATAAACGAAACGGCATTACAACCTTACTTAAATGAAGAGCTTACCTCAATCCAAGCTTATGAAATTGGTAAAGAACCATTGCGTGCATTTATGCTGGCACAAACACGGGTTAAAGATCTAGAGACTTTTGTGCAAATTGGCGGCATGGATGGACAGTTTCAAGAGCCTGCTGATGTGCCTATGAATGTCTTGATCCCTGCATTTGTAACAAGCGAACTCAAGACTGCATTCCAAATTGGCTTTATGTTATTTATCCCCTTTTTAATTTTAGATTTGGTAGTCGCTTCAATATTGATGGCGATGGGTATGATGATGTTGTCACCCATGATCGTATCATTGCCTTTTAAGCTGATGTTATTTGTATTAGTGGATGGTTGGAACTTAGTCTTTGGCACCTTGGCCAATAGTTTTGGGATGAGTTAGCGAATGTTATACGGCCAGAGAATTAATAATAAGGTGCACCCATGAGTCCAGAAGTCTTCGTCGATATACTCAAAGAAGCGTTGCAGATGGTTATTCTGTTGGTTTCGGCGATTATCCTGCCTAGTTTATTTGTTGGATTAATTGTTGCTGTGTTTCAAGCCGCAACCTCTATCAATGAACAAACAATGAGTTTTTTGCCGCGTCTGATTGTCACTTTGTTGGCACTTAGTTGGGGTGGACATTGGCTAGTGCAGAAGCTTATGGACTTCTTTTTTACTATGGTAGAACGTATCCCTGAAGTATTAGGCTAGTGTTACTACTTGTTTTAGACCAAGGCTAAATCTTGGATATAGCAACGACTACCATCATGCAGTATCTGGCGGATTTATTGTTGCCATTTATGCGTATATCAGGGTTATTTGCCTCTATGGTGGGTTTGAGTGCTAAGACAGTGCCACCTATGACAAGGGCGCTGCTGACACTTTTTTTGACCCTTATTATCATGCCCGTTATCCCGCCAGTTCCGATTCCAGCAAACGACCTTTTTTCTGTAGGTACGTTCTTATTAGTGGCCCAGCAATTAATTATTGGCATAGCATTGGGTTTTTTGTCGAATATGGTGCTCAACACTTTTGTGTTAGCAGGACAAATAGTGGCTCTTCAAACGGGCTTGGGTTTTGCATCAATAGTTGATCCAGTTAATGGTATCAGTGTGCCTGCAGTGGGACAGTTTTATCTTATATTAGCAACACTGCTATTTTGGTCATTAGATGGACATTTAGCCATGATACGCATGATTGTGATGAGTTTTGAGGCTTTTCCGATTGGTGAGGCATGGTTTGCCCCAGAACAATTTAGAGACATTGCACACTGGGCAGGCTGGATGTTTATTTCAGCTGTCACCATTTCTCTGGCGCCTATTGTGTCATTACTTATTGTGAATCTGGCCTTTGGTGTGATGACAAAAGCAGCGCCACAATTAAATATTTTTAGTATTGGTTTCGCCATCGCTCAAATTATGGGGCTTTTGATTATTTGGTTAACTTTAGACAACTTAACGCATCACTTTGAGGTGATGTGGGAGCGGGCACTGAATATGATGTGCCAGCTGGTGCTAGTGTGTACTTAAGTGGTAGTGAATTTAAGTTAATAGAGGTAAGCCATGTCTGATGCAAACGAAAAAACAGAAGAACCCACCTCCAAAAAAATTGAGGACTCCCGTAAAAAAGGGCAAATTGCTAGGTCTAAAGAGCTGTCGACAACTTTAGTTTTAATCTCCAGTGGCGTCAGTTTCTTAGTTATTGGTTCTGAGATTGCTAACGCTTTGTTTGAAGTGTCACAGCGCACGTTTACTCTGTCTCGCGACGAGACTTACGATTTTACCCATATGTTTCAAGCATGGGGGTTTGCCATTGACACCATCAGCTTGCCTGTATTGTCTTATATGCTGATTGTGACTGTTGCAGGCATTTACGGCAATATTGCTCTAGGTGGATATAATTTCACTTGGGATTCAGCGGCGCCAAAAGCTCAAAAAATAAGCCCAATAGCTGGATTTAAGCGAATGTTCGGTATGAACAGCGTAGTGGAATTATTTAAAGCGATAGCTAAATTTGTGGTGGTGGCGCTGATGGCATACGTAGCACTTATTATATTTAAAGATGAAGCGTTACATTTGGACTTAGAACTGTATCCACAAAACTTGTTTCATGCCTTAGATTTAATTGCATGGGCTTTTTTGATGATGTGTTGTGCTTTGATCCCCATAGCTGTGTTTGATGTGCCTTATCAGAGTTATAAACACAACAAAGAAATGAAAATGTCGTTACAGGAAGTTAAAGACGAACGTAAAAATGCCGACGGCGATCCTCAAGTTAAAAGCAGAATTCGTAAGTTACAATATCAAGCTGCTGCTAACCGTATGATGCAAGAAGTGCCGAACGCTGATGTGATAGTAACCAACCCAACTCACTTTTCTGTTGCATTAAAGTACGATCAGTTTGGTACCCGCGCGCCGACTTTAGTAGCTAAAGGAGTCGATGAAATGGCGATGCATATTAGAACAATTGCCAATGCCCATGAAGTACCCATCGTGGCTTCTCCTATGCTTGCTAGGGCTATTTATTATTCAACTGAAACAGATCACGAAATTCCGGAAAAGTTGTTTATGGCCGTAGCTCAGGTATTGGCATATGTGTATCAATTAAAAGCCTTTAAGCAAGGTAAAGGTAAACGTCCTAAACCAATTAAAAGTAACCTGCCTATTCCGCCTGAATTAAGACGATAACGTTATTTTATAATTAAAATCATGCTTCTAAACAGACTTGGCTCACTAGTTGCTTTTACTACTTATAAGGTCAACAGAATCAACAAAGCGTCAATTTTTCGTTTATGCAATTAGCCTCTTATTTCGGTCGATTTGACAAAAATCAATTCAAGTCCATATCATCTGGTTTAGGCGCACCAATCGTCCTATTAGCAATAATGGGCATGGTGATTTTACCTATGCCAGCTTTCTTATTGGACATCTTATTTAGCTTTAATATTGCCCTTTCTCTTGTGGTCATATTGGTGTCAGTCTTTACTAAAAAACCCGTTGATTTTGGTATTTTTCCTCTTGTACTGTTAATTGCGACTGTATTACGACTTGCCTTAAATGTAGCGTCAACAAGAATAGTTTTACTTGAGGGTCACGAAGGAGGTGATGCAGCAGGTAAGGTAATACAAGCTTTTGGTGAAGTAGTCATTGGTGGGAATTATGCAGTAGGTATCGTTGTTTTTGCTATTTTACTCATCATTAACTTCAAAGTGGTTACCGCTGGCGCGGGGCGAATTTCAGAAGTCAGTGCACGTTTTACTTTGGACGCCATGCCCGGTAAACAGATGGCTATAGATGCAGATCTAAATGCCGGTTTTATTGATTCCGATGAAGCCCGTAAACGTCGTTTTGAAGTAACTAGTGAAGCAGATTTTTATGGCTCCATGGACGGTGCCTCAAAATTTGTTAAGGGTGATGCAATTGCTGGTTTATTCATTATGTTAATAAACATAGTGGGAGGCTTGTTTATTGGGATGATCCAACATGATCTGGCTTTTGGTGATGCCATTGAAATATATACATTATTAACAATAGGTGATGGCTTAGTTGCACAAATTCCTTCATTACTGTTGTCAGTAGCCACCGCTATTATTGTGACAAGAGAAAATGACTCACAAGAAATGGGCAAAGAATTAACTAAGCAATTGGGAAATCAACGGGCACTCTATATCACCTCTGGTATTTTGTTCGTAATGGGGATTGTACCCGGTATGCCCCATGTTGCTTTTTTGGGGTTCAGTGCGGTGGTGGGTGGTTACGCTTATTATAGCCATTGGCGCGCAAAAAAAATTGCCAATGAACCAGTAGCGGTTAAATCTTTACCTGAACACAATCAACAGCCATTAGAAGTAAAAGAGCTTAGTTGGGATGACGTGCAGCATGTGGATACCATCGGCTTAGAAGTGGGTTATAGATTGATCCCATTGGTAGATAAAGCTCAAGGTGGCGAATTGCTTACTCGTATTAAAGGTGTCCGGAAAAAATTATCCCAAGAATTAGGTTTCTTGATCCCACCCGTACATATCCGTGACAACTTAGATCTAAGCCCAAATAATTACACCATTGCTATGTTAGGTGTCACTGTAGGCGAAGCTGAATTGAGCCATGATGATGAATTAGCAATTAATCCAGGGCAAGTGTTTGGTAAATTAGAAGGCAAAGTGACAAAAGATCCTGCCTTTGGACTCGATGCTGTCTGGATCAGAGCCAATCAAAGAGAACATGCACAAACCTTAGGTTATACGGTAGTGGATGCTGCCACAGTCGTTGCTACTCATTTAAGCCAATTGTTAACCAATAATGCCTATCAATTGTTAGGACATGAAGAAGTTCAACAATTGTTAGATTTGCTGGCAAAAAACAGTCCTAAACTTGTCGAAGGTTTAGTGCCTGATATATTGCCACTGAGCACAGTAGTCAAAGTTCTACAAACCATGCTTTACGAAGGTGTGCCGATAAGAGATATGCGCAGCATAGTGCAAACATTATGTGAGTTTGGCCCCAAAAGCCAAGATCCTGACGTATTGGTTTCTGCGGTACGTATCGCTCTAAAACGCTTAATTGTTCAAGAAATAAACGGTGGTTTGGGAGAAATACCTGTTATTACTTTGGCACCAGAATTGGAACAGATGTTGCACCAGTCACTACAAGCTGGAGGAGCAGATGGTGCGGGAATTGAACCCGGTCTTGCTGAACGTTTACAAGTGTCGTTAAACGAAGCCGCTCAGCAACAAGAATTAGCAGGTGAACCTGCAGTTTTATTGACCTCAGGTATGTTAAGGCCGGTATTATCAAAATTTTTAAAACACTCTGTGAGTGGATTACATGTGTTGTCTTATCAGGAAATACCTGACGACAAACAAATTAAAATTGTCAGTGCCGTAGGTCAATAATCTGACAGATCGGTCTAGTGTGATGTGGGTACAAAAAGGGTATATATGAAAATCAGACGGTTTTATGGCAAAGATATGCGAGAAGCACTTAAGCAAGTAAAAGATGAGTTAGGTGGTGACGCGGTAATTATGTCAAATAAAAAACATGCTGACGGTATCGAAATAATTGCTGCCTATGACAAAGAGCCTGATGCTCAGTTATTACCTAGTAAGGTTGTGCCCAATAAATCGGCTAACTTACCAAAGAAAACGCCTACTTTGAGTGAAATAATTGGTGACTCAGGACCAGATAGTTTAAAGGCACTTTTAGAAAAACAGTCCAAGTCTGCTTCTGAATCGCAATACAAAGATGTCAAGCAAGCAACTGAACAACAGCCACAAATTTATTCAGGTAATTCTGTTTCTTCAAATTTTCAGCAAGATAATCAGCAACAAGATGCCCTACAAGAAATGCGTCAAGAGTTATCTTCTTTACGCCAAATTTTGCAATTTCAGGTTTCCGGGTTGATTGAGCAAGAAAAAAACCGCAAACATCCCCTGCATGGATATTTGTTAAGAAGGTTGCAGCAAATGGGGATATCGGATGTTTTAGCGGAAGAAGTTGTTTCTTATGCACCAGAAGGTGCCGATGAGAGACAATCTTGGTTATTTCTTCTCAAACTTTTAGCTAACAGATTACAAACCAAACACGACGACATATTGTCTCAACCGGGCGTAATTGCATTAATGGGGCCAACAGGCACAGGTAAAACTACCACCATAGCTAAACTTGCAGCTCAAGCAGCACATAAATTTGGTGTTGATCAGGTAGCAATTATTACTTTAGATAATTATCGAATAGGTGCATACGAACAAATTGCTACCTATGGAAAAATCATTGGCTGTAGTGTTAAACAAGCACAAAATTCAAATGAGTTATCAGATTTGCTTTATCAATTTAGAAATAAACGTTTAGTGATGGTAGATACAGCAGGTTTTAGTCAAAAAGATGCGAGGCTTATCAAACAGTTAGAAACAATGAAGCAAAATACCTGTGCTAATATTAGAAATTATTTGGTGATGCAAGCAAATTGTCAATACCGTGTGATGCAACAAACAGTAAATGAATATCAAAAGATTTCTTTACAAGGGTGTATATTGACAAAATTAGACGAATGTTACAGCTTAGGAGAGGTAATCAGCGTGGCAATTGAGAACAAATTACAAATTTGTTATTTGGCTGACGGTCAAAGAGTACCTGAGGATCTGCAACCTGCAAGCACAAAATTTTTAATTACTAGTGCGGCGAAGCTTTATAAAAAATTCGGTTTAATTCATAATAGACCCAATATCGTTAATAACGCAGCAGTAGCAGTATGATTGTGGACCAAGCGAGTAGTTTAAGAAGAATGAATCAGTCTAAATTGATAAAAGTAATAGCCGTGACTGGTGGTAAGGGTGGTGTAGGAAAAACAAATGTTACTCTAAATACTGCTATATCACTTGCTCAACAAGGCAAAAGAGTCATGGTTCTGGATGCTGACTTAGGTTTGGCCAACGTTGATGTACTTTTAGGTCTTCGAGTTGAAAAAAACCTATCTCATGTATTATCAGGTGAGTGTACCTTAGACGAGGTCTTAGTTGAGGGACCTTATGGGATCAAGATTGCACCTGCTAGCTCTGGTAGCCAGTCAATGACAGAGCTTACGGCAACGGAGCACGCTGGTCTTATTCGTGCTTTTAGTGAATTACAATCGCAAATAGATGTATTGATTGTCGACACTGCGGCCGGTATTTCAGATATGGTATTAAGCTTTTCTAAGGCGTCTCAAGATATTATTATGGTGGTTTGTGACGAACCAACATCTCTTACGGATGCTTATGCACTGATAAAAATTCTGAACAAAGAGCATGGTATATTTCGTTTTAAAATTGTTGCCAATATGGTGCGTAGTATACGCGAAGGTGATGAATTATTTTCCAAATTATCGAAAGTAACAGATAGATTTTTAGATGTGGCACTAGAGCTTGTTGCAGTTATTCCTTTTGATGAAAATGTTCGCAAGTCTGTCAGAAAACAAAAAGCAATTGTGGAAGCATTTCCTACTTCACCTGCAGCTATAGCTATAAAGAGGCTTGCTAAAAGAGCGATAGAATGGCCTATACCTAATCAACCAGGTGGTCATCTAGAATTTTTTCTAGAACAATTGGTCACAAAAAATACAATGGACGATAACAGGTGAATAGTAAAGCTGCTGCTTATCAACAACTTTCCAATAAGAATGAGTTGGTTGAAAGACATGCTTCGCTAGTTAAGCGAATTGCTCATCATTTGGTTGCTCGTTTGCCAGCTAGTGTTCTAGTGGATGATTTGATCCAAGCCGGTATGATAGGTCTGTTGGAAGCATCGAGAAATTTTGATGGAAGCAAAGGTGCAAGTTTTGAAACATTCGCAGGGATCCGCATTAGAGGTTCCATGTTGGATGAAATACGCAAAGGTGATTGGACGCCTCGTTCTGTACATAAGAACGGCCGTGCTATAACTGAAGCTATCAATCAAGTTGAACGCGAAACTGGTCGTGATGCCCGCGATTTAGATGTTGCAGAAAAATTACAAGTCAGTATTGAAAGTTATCACCAAATGTTAAATGAAGTGAATGCTGGAAAAATTATAGGCATAGAGGATTTAGGCGTAACTGAGGATGTGATAAGCACACAACAAACAAAAAGTTCCGATACGCCCTTTGAAGACTTTCTTCAAGGTGCGTTTCAAAAAGCATTGGCATATTCTATTACAACATTGCCAGAACGTGAAGCAATTGTGTTGTCCTTATATTATGATGAAGAGTTAAATCTGCGGGAAATTGGTGAGGTTCTGGATGTAAGTGAGTCTAGAGTGAGTCAAATACATAGCCAAGCCATGTTGAAAATTAAGTCTCGCATGCAATATTGGCGTTCAAACGAAAAATAATTATAGTAATAATGTTGGATTTTAACCCGAGCGTTAGAATTATCACCGGAGGTAGTTTTGGATAAAAATATGAAGATCCTTGTTGTTGATGACTTTTCGACAATGCGTCGGATTATCAAGAATTTACTTAGAGATCTTGGATTTGCAAATATACAAGAAGCTGACGATGGAAACACCGCGTTGCCTATGTTGAAACAAGGTGATTTTGATTTTGTTGTGACCGATTGGAACATGCCTGGCATGCAAGGTATTGACTTGCTCAGAGCTATACGTGCTGATGCGAGTTTAAAGCATATTCCTGTTTTAATGGTTACTGCTGAGGCGAAAAAGGAACAAATCGTAGCTGCAGCGCAAGCTGGTGTTAATGGATATGTTATTAAACCTTTTACTGCTGCGACATTAAAAGAGAAATTGGCGAAAATCTTTGAAAGACTTGGTTAAATTAAAGCTAAGCTGATTACGAGGAAAGATTGTATGAAGACCTTTAATTCTGCGCCAATTTCTCTTGAAGACGCAAAAAAATTAGTATTGTTGATTGAAAATGGCGACAACCAAGGAGCTCATGAACTTCTTGACTCTGCTGCTGGACAAAGTTCCATTGAGTTATTTGCTGAAGTCGGTAAATTGACCCGCCAACTCCACGATTCATTGAATAATTTTCAATTAGATACTCGTATAATCAACATGACTAATGAAGATATCCCAGATGCTCAAACACGACTCAATTATGTTATAGAAGCAACCGAAGAAGCAGCAAATAGGACCATGGATTTGGTAGACTCTTGCATGCCTATTGCAGAAAAATTGCATAGTGGGATTGTTAGTCTGAGGCCACAGTGGGATAAATTAATGGCACGAGAATTACAACTAGGTGATTTCAACCTGCTTGTTAATGAAATGGATGGTTTTCTGAATGATGGGGGTAATGATTCTGCTAAATTAACTGGCCTTCTGACTGAAGTATTGATGGCTCAAGGCTACCAAGATTTAACAGGGCAAATTATTAGGCGAGTTATAGAACTGGTTAAAGAAGTTGAGGACAACTTAGTTTATATGCTTACTATGTTTGGTGGTGTTGATCCTAAAGATGGTCTAGAAATTGTTGAAAAACCTAATAATTCTGAGAACGAAGCCGATACTGTAAAAGCTGAAGGTCCAATATTAAATGCCGACAGCAGAGAAGACGTAGCGTCAAATCAAGATGACGTAGATGATTTGCTTTCGAGTCTAGGATTTTAGGGGCGCTTTTAATATGACATTTGATGTTGACGAGGAAATACTAGCTGACTTTCTGGTTGAAGCTGGGGAAATTTTAGAACAATTACAAGGTCAGCTTGTCGAATTAGAAAATAACCCAGAAGATGCAAATCTCTTGAATGCTATTTTTAGGGGCTACCACACGGTTAAAGGTGGTGCTGGGTTTTTATCACTTAATGAATTAGTCGACATCTGTCACGGTGCAGAAAACGTTTTTGATGTCATGCGAAACGGTCAACGCGCTCTTACACCTGAACTGATGGATGTAATATTACAGGCTACTGATGAAGTGGTTCAAATGTTTGAACTTGTCAAAGCTGGTGACCCATTGGTCGCTGTCGAAAAGAGTCTTATCGATACCCTCACTAGATTAAGTAAACCAGAATCTTTAGACGAGATTGCATCAGTGAATAAGCCTGAGCCTAATGTTGATGTGATTATGAATGAGCAGGTTTCCACGGCTTCTGGTGATTTTAGTGAAGATGAATTTGAAGCTTTACTAGATGAGCTTCACGGTGACAGTGCACCTACAGCCAAAGAATCTTCTGTAATAGAAGATTCGTCTACAAACGATCAAGATATTAGTGATGATGAATTTGAGGCATTACTTGATCAACTTCATGGTAAGGGACAATTCAAAGGCGAAAAGGTACTTGATGATAGTCAGGTAAAAGATGTTTCAATTCCAGAAAATACTGCTAATGATGATATTTCTGATGATGAGTTTGAAGCACTCCTAGACCAATTGCACGGCAAAGGTAAAGGTCCAGCTGATGAGCCACCTAAAAGTGCTGCTGTAGTTAATGAAATAATCCCCGTCGCTGAGAAACCAACTGAAGTTAAAAAAGTCTTTACGCCGGTCGAAAAAGAACAATTAGCTAAACCTGTAGTAGCAAAAAAAGAAGAGAAGAAATCTTCGGCTGCTCCTCAAGCAGAAACCACGGTTAGAGTTGATACGAAACGTCTGGATCAGATCATGAATATGGTAGGCGAATTGGTATTAGTCAGAAACCGTCTACTCAGTTTGAGTAATAATGTTAATAATGAGAGCATGGCAAAGGCCATCGCAAACTTAGATGTCGTCACAGGCGATTTGCAAGGTGCGGTAATGAAAACCCGCATGCAGCCTATTAAGAAAGTATTTGGACGTTTTCCTCGAGTTGTACGTGACCTTGCTAGAACCCTTAAAAAAGAAATTACTCTCGAACTTGAAGGTGAAGAAACCGACTTAGATAAAAACTTAGTAGAAGCCCTAGCCGATCCATTGGTGCATTTAGTTCGAAACTCTGTTGACCACGGTATTGAGATGCCCGAAGAAAGAATAGCTGCAGGTAAACCTTCTATGGGAACAGTAAAATTGACTGCATCTCAAGAAGGAGACCATATTCTGTTAAGAATTATAGACGATGGTAAAGGCATGGACCCAGATAAACTCAAGGAAATTGCGGTTTCTCGTGGTGTTATGGATGCTGATACTGCCGCAAGAATGAGTGATGTAGAAGCATTCAATCTGATTTTTGCACCAGGTTTTTCAACTAAAACCGAAATATCTGAAGTATCAGGCCGTGGTGTTGGCATGGACGTAGTGAAAACAAAGATTAATCAGTTAAACGGTTCGGTTACTATTGATTCTAAGATCGGCGTTGGCACCACACTTGAAATAAAAGTGCCATTAACGTTAGCTATTTTACCCACACTAATGATAGTTATCGGTAAACAAACCTTTGCTCTACCGCTAGTTTCTGTGAATGAAATAATCAATCTTGATATGCAAAAGCTCAACACTGTTGATGGTCAATTGACTATGATTGTCCGCTCTAAAGCGATTCCATTATTTTATTTAGGGGAGTGGTTAGCTAGGGGTGAAGTTAATATTGATAAGAGCATAGGGCATGTGGTGGTTGTACAAATAGGTACGAAGCAACTTGGATTTGTAGTTGATGCACTTATTGGTCAGGAAGAAGTCGTGATAAAACCCCTAGATGAGTTACTTCAAGGCACACCCGGAATGGCTGGAGCCACGATAACGAGTGATGGTGGGATCGCTTTAATATTAGATGTACCGGGTTTACTGAAAAAATATACGGCTAAAAAAGCATAACAAATTATGCTTTTGATACGCCTTACGTGAAACTGACAGTTATAGATATAGGTAAGACAAGCGACAATGGCTTATAGGATTCTAATAGTTGATGATTCAACTTTTTTTCGTCGCAGAATAAAACAGATACTTGAAGAAGACGCTGAGTTAGAGGTGGTAGGTGAAGGAAAAAACGGTCAGGAAGCCTTAACATTGGTTGCATCTTTAAAGCCTGATGTTGTGACAATGGATATAGAAATGCCTGTCATGAACGGGATCACAGCTGTGAAGAAAATAATGGCTAGCAATCCAGTTCCAATTATTATGTTTTCGTCACTTACTAAAGAAGGCGCACAAGCAACACTGGATGCACTAGATGCAGGCGCATTAGATTTTTTACCTAAAAAGTTCGAAGATATTGCTTTAAACAGAAAAGAAGCGATTCTGATGTTTCAAAACCGTGTTAAAGCGCTGTGTGGTAGAAAGGCAATTGGGTCTAGATTTTTGTCAAAAACTGCTTCTATCTCGTTGCGTTCGGCGAAACCAGTAGTTCCCGAAAGAGTATTAAAAGCTGCCACTAAACCAGTTGCAAATACCAATCCTAGAGCTGTTACATCAGGTCGTTATGCATGTTTAGCCATAGGCACATCGACTGGTGGCCCCGTTGCCCTTCAGAAAATTTTAACTGATTTACCGAGTGACTTTCCTATTCCAGTGGTGATGGTGCAACATATGCCTGGTTCTTTTACTCAGGCATTTGCGAAACGTCTACACGATTTATGCGAGCTAACAGTAAAAGAAGCAGCGAATGGTGACATTTTAAAACCTGGAGTATGTTATCTCGCACCAGGTGGTAAACATATGACTATAGAGGGTAGAGCTGGCAATGCCAGAGTTGTTATATCTGAACCAGAGCGACATCCCAATGTTTCCTATAAACCAAGTGTTGATGTAACGTTTGATTCTTTAGCTCAAGTTTACTCAGGCAACGTGCTTGCTATTATATTAACCGGTATGGGAGCTGATGGCCGCGAAGGTTGTAAAACATTAAAAGCTAAAGGCGCCAAAATATGGGCTCAGGATGAGCAAAGCTGCGTGGTTTATGGGATGCCACAAGCTGTAACAATAGCCAATATATCGGAAGCGAATTATGACATTGCACATATGGCAAGTCATATAAAAAATGAAATACTAGATTAGGGTCAAAGGAGCGTTTTTGGTGTTTTTTCAAAACGAGAACAATGACTTAGATGTCACTGCATCGCCTCCTACTCTCATCTATAAAGTGTGGTTATTAGTGTGGTAGTTTGGACGGTTGCAAATCAAAAAGGTGGTGTAGGTAAAACTACCACTGCAGTGACCCTTGCCGGCTTGTTGGCTCAAAGTGGGCACAGAGTGATATTGGTTGATACTGATCCACAAGCTTCTCTGAGTTATTATTTTGGTGTTGAATCAGAAGAATTGTCTAGTAGTTTGTATAATATATTTATGGCAGGAAAGTCTGTTACTAAAGAAGATGTATTAAGCTGTTTATGTCCAACCAAATTGGACTCTTTATTCATATTACCAGCAACAATGGCACTAGCAACACTAGACCGAAAGTTAGGCACTCAAAGTGGTATGGGATTAATATTGCGTCAAGCTTTAGAATTGATCCGTAAAGAGTTTGATTACGCCATTGTTGATTGTCCACCTGTTTTAGGAGTGTTGATGATTAACGCTCTTGCAGCTTGTGACAGGGTTATTATACCAGTACAGACGGAATTTTTAGCGCTAAAAGGTTTAGAAAGAATGTTGCACTCTATGCAAATTATGCAAAAAACTTTAACCAGGACTTTTGCATATACTATAGTGCCGACTATGTTCGATAAACGTGTTAATGCGGCAGCTGAATCATACAGTAACTTGACTCGCACTTATAAAGACAAAGTTTGGATTGGGTTAATTCCAGTTGACACAAAATTTAGAGACGCCAGTCAAGCCCAAAGTCCGCCATCTGTGTACAGTTCGAAATCCCGTGGAGTTTTTGCTTATGCAAAACTGTTGAGTTACTTACAAAAATTGGAAATACAAAAATGAGTAGCAATTCCTTCGCTAATGAAGACGTGATGGAGGACTACATGTCAGCTTTGTTAACAGATGATGCCATTGTAGAAGTTGCTCAGCGTCAGTCTGTTGAGCAGTTGCTAAAAACTGCGCCTACACCAAGAACTGAACCATTTATTCAGTTTACTCAAGAAATTGTAGAAGAACCTCTAGAAACTGTTCCAGTGATGGCTAAAGTTATACAGCCTGAGGTCGAAAAAAAGCTATTAATAACCGAAACACCAAGAAAAGTTATCAAACCTGTTATTCCTACAGAGCCATTTCAGGTGCTACTGTTTGAAGTTGCAGGTATTACATTGGCTGTTCCTCTGATTGAATTAGGTGGCATACACCAGATCGAGACAGTTAATCCACTATTTGGTAAACCTGCATGGTTTAAGGGTGTTTTGCTGCATCGTGAAGAAAAGTATAATGTAGTCGACACTGCAAAGTGGGTAATGTTAGGAAAATCTGCTGAAAAACTAGCAGGAGTGACAAAGTATCCATATCTAATTGTTTTGGGTGACAGTGGTTGGGGTTTATGTTGTGAAAGTCTCACAGCCACCGAGACACTTCTACCAGATGAAGTGAAATGGAGAAATGTTGAAGGTAGTCGTCCATGGTTATCTGGAATGATTAAAAAGAAAATGTGTGCCTTGTTAAATGTACAGCAGTTGATTAGCATGTTAAACCAAGGTTTAAGCAGTAACGATTAGCCTATTTCAGACCGGAGCGATGGGAATGAGTAACGACAGTAAATTAAGCAATAATGTAGCCGCAAATAATGATGAAGTTTTGCAATGGGTTACCTATAAATTAGGGGAAGAGACATACGGTATTAATGTTATGCAGGTACAAGAGGTATTGCGGCATACCGAAATTGCCCCCGTACCTGGCGCTCCAGATTATGTTTTAGGTATTATTAATTTAAGAGGTAATGTTGTTACTGTTATTGATACGCGTTCGCGTTTTGGATTGCCTCCTTCTGATATTACAGACAACACTAGAATAGTGATTATTGAGTCTGATGATCAAGTGGTGGGTATTTTAGTCGATAGTGTCGCTGAAGTGGTGTATTTGCGTTCTTCAGAAATAGATAGTGCACCAAATGTAGGTACTGAAGAAAGCGCTAAGTTTATTCAAGGTGTGAGTAACAGAGATGGAGAATTGCTTATCTTAGTTGACTTAAATAAATTACTCAACGATGAAG
>NZ_CAJXPA010000027.1 GCF_913058035.1 uncultured Paraglaciecola sp.
GATAAGATACGCAGTCAATTACGCGCTAAGCCAAGTCGAACGTTGCCTGAACTTGCAACATTAAACAGTCTTAGCCAAACATCATTCAAACGAATATTGAAAGAGCATAATATAAGTTTTCAGCAGTTAGTGGATGAATTGTGCTGTCAAGAAGCGTTATATTATTTACAAATTCAGAAGCTAAAAAATGAACAAAGTGCAGCTTATATGCGCTTTAACGACGTCAATAATTTTAGACGTGCAGTAAAGCGTTGCACTGGGTTAACCCCAAGTGAATTGAGACAAACCTAAAAGTATTATCTTTCAAAACTGACCTTCTCCACAAACGATGGCAAATAAGTAACACCATTATTTCTGCTCGAAACTTTAAACAATTAATTACTTTTTGCTAGTATTGTTTGACGCTTTTTAAAATCATGGGCGCCTTGTCTCGCTTCCCACTAAGCGTTGTATTTTACGTAAAACTATCACATTTAAAGATTGAGTAAATTAAAAATAGAAAATTAACAAGACACGCATATTTATAAATAGACTCATCGTAAATACTATAAAAATGATGGTGGATGCCTTTTTCACTCCCTGTTCGCGAACGTTAGTAACCTTCCGTTTTGTGCTCAACCTAATGGCACATTAGCTAGCGTTTTCGATATACATTTAGGTAGACTGCATAGTTATTCATGAGATTTAAATAAAAAGTCCCCACAGGTTTTATCCACAAGACTTTTCAGGTCAATATGAATTTTTTATTATGTTTATGATTTATAGCATTCCGGTCATATATCTGCTGCTTAACGTCATTAAAATATAATAAATTTATTTTTTCGAATCAATATTAATGAATAAAGTGCTGCACCAAGACCCATTATTTTTTGTCGAGCCGTATATAAAAGATAGCGTTTCTGCTCCAGATCCAGCAAGCCCATGCGAGGATAAACGTTCCAACAATCACTCGATTGATAGCTTATTCCGTGACCATTGGCTTGATGTGTGTCGTTTATTACACAAAAATTATGGTTCAGGTCCCCCAGAGCCTGAAGATGTGGCTCAAGAGGCTTTTAGTCAATTTGCTCAAATGAAAAATGTTACCGAGATACAAAACCCTAAAGCCTACATAATAAAGATCGCAGTTAATATCACCCTAAAGTCCATGAGTAAACTGCGTAAAATTCGAGAGCTTATTACGCAGCAATTACACCTCGATGAAGATCAATTAAACGAGATATGCCCAGAGATAATTTTACAAGACGAACAACGTATTGCCGCTATGCAAAATGGCATCAAAAAACTTAGTACCAAACAACGAGACATCTTAATGTGCGTTCGAATAAAAGGTCAAACTTACGCACAAATATCTATGCAAACTGGCTGGAGCCTGGCTGATATTTGCCGTCAACTGAATGAAGCAATGGCTATTTTAGAAAGTATCGACGAACAAGTGCAAGGCATAAACTTTGGTATTGCAGACACAAACATCCACCCTGCCCTTTCACACTCTCGCTCCAAGACAAACGAGAAGAAATCATGAAGTACAACATCAACGAACCTATGGTCGATAAAGCCTGTAAACAGCAAGTAGACATCCCAGTTCAAGATACACCACAAGCTCAGGCACGAAGATGGCTGACTGACTTATATGCTGGCAACTGTGATCCTAAAAGGCGTGAAGAATTTGTTCTGTGGATCAATAATAATGAGCCGAATCGCCATGCATTTAGGCACAGCCTAGAGGTTTGGCAGACTATCGGTATGACAGATTCTGTTGTGGATTGGTTAGAGCAGTGTGCATGTCAAGATTTGCTAGTTCCGCTTATACCAAAGCCCAAACGGAACTTAAAAAAATCTGTAATGTGGTTAAGCAGTATTGCAGCAAGCATCGTTTTAATAGTGGTCAGCGGTGTATTTCACAACCCAGACAAGCTTGATACAACTACGCCAAAAATAGCCTTTAATTCACCCGTAGGGCAAAACCTTACGATTGTCTTGAGTGACGGTTCTAATGTAACTCTGGCAGGAAATTCGAGTATTTTAGTCGATATCAGTCAGCATGCACGGCGCATAACCTTACAAAAAGGTGGCGCCTATTTTGATGTGAGCCACGACCCTAGCCGAGTGTTTTCAGTGACGGCTGAACAACTGCAAGTGAGCGTGCGCGGTACCGCATTTGAGGTGAAACGTAGCACTGATAAAGCAATAAAAATATCGGTACAACGCGGCTTAGTTGAGGTTGCAGAATTACCTGCACAAGTTGCAGTAGATGATCAAAGCGCAACAGATGAACAAGTTTTGCAGTTGCGTGCAAACGAACAAGTGCGTACCGATAACAACGGAACGTTCACCACAAAGGTAATCAAATTTAACTCTGAAACAGAGTTTGCTTGGCTAAAAGGTCGACTCATTTACGATGATATTCCTTTAAAAACAGTAGTGATTGATATCAACCGCTACGCTAAAAAACCCGTTGTAATTTTAGATGAGAGCATCAACAACTTAGCTATCACCGCTTCTTTTACATTTGACCAAATCGATCAAATGCTGGCTGGATTAGCCTCGGCTTACCCGATCATCTTGACTGAAGAAAACGACCGTAAGGTGCTAACTAAACAATGAGTCTTAAGGTTGATATGAATAAATACACTAAATATAAATATCCGCCTTTGTGTGAAGGTTTTGTGAAACCGTCATTCTTTTTGAAAAAATTCTCATCAATATGACTCTTGTAACGAACCCACATTAATTTATTGGAATATACAGCATGATGAAATTGAGTCGCTCGATTAAGTTCGCCTTATTTGGTGGGGCATTTACCTATCTTATGCCGCTTAGTGTTTTAGCGCAGCAAGCACAGGTAAATATCGCTATTCAACCCCTTGGCCAAGCTTTGAATCAACTTTCTGAGCAAACAGGCACTGTCATTATTGCTCCTAGCCGCCTTGTTGGCGATAAGCAATCGGTAGCCACCACGGGTAAATTGTCGGTTATTAAAGCCGTAGAACAATTAATTAAAGGTAGCGGACTAAAGGCACACAAAGAACCAAGTGGTGCCATTGTTATCAAAAAAGCAGATACCGTTTCGTCAAGTATAAAACCAGTATCAGATTATCAGGCGCCTTTGGATGAAGTGGTGGTGACCGGTTTAAAGCGAGAAAGCAGCTTACAAGATACGCCTGTGGCAATCACTGTATTAGGCGGTAATGAATTAAAAGCTTTAGGCGTAACTGACTTTACAGACTTAATCGGTAACCTATCTGGAATTTCAATTAATTCTGCCTATGGTGGTCCTGAAAATAGTTTTATTACTATTCGTGGTATTGGTGGAGCAGATGACTACAAACCCAATGGCAACCCTTCCGTTGCATTACACGTTAATGGTATTTACCAAACATCGAACGCTTATCTAAGCATGCCACTTTTTGATTTAGAACGCATCGAAGTGTTAAAGGGCCCACAAGGTACCTTATATGGCCGCAACACCACTGCAGGTACAATTAACGCCATTACGCATGCTCCTGGCGACAGCTTAAACGGCTATGCCGATATCGAATACGGGTCTTACGACTTTGTTTCTGGTAGCGCCGCGGTTGGCGGTCCGGTATCAGATGATTTAGGTATTCGCGTAGCGGTGTTGATGAAACAAGGTGGCGGTTTTATGGATGGTGCGGGTGCAGGCAGTTTTGCAGGGTTTGTACCTGAAGGCGCTGAAGGTATTGTGCCGCCTGTAGCCGATCCAGGCAGGCGTGAAGGCTTTGGTGACGCCGACTTATTCGCTTTTCGTGGCACCGGTGTATACGACTTTGACGATTTGACTTCACTGACTTTACATTATTTTGTCAGCCAAAATCGAGGCGATACGCGGCAATATGATCGTGTGACTTTCGAAGATGACAACCCTTCACGTAACGCAGGTGAAAACAGTGACCCTTACGAATTTTATGCCAGTGAATATTACTCCCACGAAATTGATGTGAGTGGATTTTCTGGTGATTTTAGTCGCCAATTAAATGTCAATTTAAACATGGATATTTTGTTCGCCTTACAAAGTAGTGAGCGCAATGTCAGTGGCAATGGTGACGGTACCTCATTCCCGCGCTTTCAATACAACTTTGATGATAAGCTTGACCAGACGTCATTAGAAATTCGTTTAAGTGATACAACAGGCGGTGAATTTGACTGGATAGCTGGCGCTTTTATGATTAACGATTCAGTTGATTTTACCAGCAACTGGACCAGCTATGCAGTGTTGTCTCAATACAGCTCACCTTATAATCAACGCCGTAACAGTGTGGCGACTTTTGCTAATGTTGATTGGAATATTTCTAACGATTTGATCATTGCAGCAGGTCTGCGTTACACCAAAGATACCGCCAAGTTTCGTGGCGAAAACATTGACTCCGACCCGTGGGGATTATCGGTATTCGAAACAACCTTCAAAACAAAGGCAAATTTCTCATGGGATCGAGAGTTCGATGACAGTGATTTATCGGGTAAGTTAGCGCTTCAATACTTTGTAAACGATAACCTCAACGTATTTACATCCGTTAGCACCGCTTATCGTGGTGGTGGCTTTGACGGTACCTCCATTTTTTCTGAAGAAGAAACACAACCTTTTGAATCAGAACAAGTGCTGGCTTATGAAGCAGGCGCTCGTTTTGTTACCGATAACATTAACCTTACCTTTGACTTGTTCGCTTATGATTTTGAAGAGCTACAGGCCACGGCTCGCTTATCTAACGACACTAACGGTAGAACGAATGTAGGCGAGGCAACTGTGCGCGGCGCTGAGGCATCACTTGCGCTGACGTTATATGAAACAAACAATCACAAAGTCACCTTTAATACCGCTGGCACCTATTTAGACACTGAAATAACCGAATTCAGCTCTAATCGTGTAAATGATGTAACGAACACCATTGGCGACCCACTACCTGGCTCACCAGAATGGAGTCAAACAGCAGTGCTGAACTATCAAACATCACTGGCGAATAACGCACAGTTAAATGCGCGTGTTAATTACAGTTACCACGGTGAAGAATCAAATCGACTCAACGCTGGGGAAGGTAACACAGCACCCTCTTATAGTTTACTTGGTGTGCGGGTAGATTTAACGTTAGCTAGCGGTCTAAATGTATATGCCTATGGACGTAATATTACTGACCAAGTTTATTTCCTTGAACTTAACGGTGGCTCGCGTTTAGTCGGCGCACCTGCCACTTACGGTGCAGGTGTTAGTTATGCGTTTTAAATGACAGTGTTAATGGCTGGGTTACTCGATAAGTGGAACTAAAACAGGGTTGATTTAACAAGTCCAACACATCACAGATATTCTGTGATGTGTTGCTATTAACATTTTATACACTCTTTATTAAATGCATGTTTATTAAATGCATGTTTATTAAATGCATATTTATTAAACCCATATTTTATTAAACCCTTAGTTAACTATTTAGGAAAAACTATGAAGCTAATCTGGATATCCTCGCTTTGTATCACTCTGACATTATGGGTTGTACCCATTCATGCTCAGTCAGCGCAGGCCAAAATCAGTAAAGCTAAAACGCCTTACACAACGGCATCATCTTGGCCTGATCGTATAATAGTGACGCCTACTGAGTTTCCCGCCACCAGCTTTTCAGTTACTTGGCGCACAGACCAAACTGTAAAGTCACCGCAACTACAAATTGTCAAAGCCAGTCCTGATGCACGCTTTGATATACGGGCTAAATCACTTACAGCAACAACACAAGCGACGTCATTGAGTCATGGAGAAAATTCACAAGGAAAATTTAGCTACCCTGCAAACACTCAACTTTCTATGGTTAATTACCACCAGATAACCTTAAATGATTTGCAACCCAATACGTTTTATAATTACCGAGTAAGCGGCGCGACTGATCATTGGACATCTTGGCGGCAAATAAAAACTGCACCACAACAGCAAAGTAGTGATGTAGAATTTTTATATTTTGGCGATGCACAAAACGGTATTTATTCACATTGGCCGATGTTATTACGCAGAGCATGGCAACAAGCACCCAAAACTGAATTCGCTATATATGCAGGCGACTTAGTTAACGAAGGAGCGAACGATCACCAGTGGTCAAACTGGCTTAACTCAGACCCATTCATTTACAGTATGGTCCCTGCAGTGTTAGTGGCAGGTAACCATGAATACGACTGGCAAGTTCAGAATAACAATAAAAAAATTTGGGCCCTTTCAACTCTATGGCAAGATCAGTTTACTCTACCATCCGCCCCCACTTTGCCACGTGAACTACAAGAAACGGTATATGTTACTCACTACCCAAATATAGACATCTTTGTACTTAATTCTGAAGCATTAGGTGACGTAGCATTATTAGATGCCCAAGCTCAGTGGCTTGACAATAAACTGCAAAACAGCAAAGCAAAATGGCGAATTGTGACCATGCATCATCCGATATTTTCATCATGCGGTATGCCTCTCAATACCCCTGGGCAGGACGAACCTGAAGTTCGCGCTGCATTTTTACCAGTATTTTTAAAGCATAATGTCGACTTAGTATTACAGGGGCACGATCATACCTACTCTCGCGGCAGCATCGGCACGGCAGATGACATAGATAAAATTGCGAGTCCTAACGAGCCTAAAAAAGTTAAGTCAGTATTTTTGACCACAGTAGCAAGTCCTAAAACATATCCTCAGAAGCCTAACCGTTGGCAAGAATACCGTCATTATGGTGTGAAGCTTGAACGCATAGGCGAAAATACACCGACCTATCAAATAATTAAAAAAACAGGTAATCAGCTTAAATATCAGTCTTTTACCTCAGACGGTAAATTGTACGATAGTTTTACCTTAGAAAAAAATGAAAAGGGACAAAACACCTTACAAGTTCAGGCAGGTCTGCCTTTAGAACGCACCTTTGCTGACACAGGCCCTTACAAGAGCCACCATGACTTAGCTGAATAGCGCACTAAATTGGCAATTAAAAATAACTTACTTTATTTGTAAAGTTTATACAGAGCAAATATCTGACTAATAAACCGTCCGCGGTAAGTAAGTATTGTCGCCCACTGTAAATATTGTTAGAAATCACAGTGGGTTATTGTTGATTTGGCCATCTCACTTCATCTGCGTTACCGTCTGTTATGTTAAATGACTTCGCCTTCAATTAACTTTATTACGACCCTAATTAATTCCTTTTTAGTCATGTAACACAGAAACGTTCCCTAGATTAATCAAAGGCCTTTTTATTAATATCAACAAAGTGGCAGATGACCAAATAGTTAAAATAGTGTCTATTTACAATGTGATAGTGGTAACACAATTGTTGGTGTTTACTTGTAGAAAATAACTCTACTTTGTATAAAAAATGGACCTGAGATCCATAAGTAGTAGAAAAAAGGATGTTCTGAAAAATTCTGTTTTGTGGTCCAGTCTGTCAATAATGAATGCAAATAATATATTAGCACTGCAACAAACGAGTAGGACAATAATGACAACCGTAAATCCTTCATCAAATATTAACAGCCAGGAAGGTACTGATGACTCGACACTGCCCGTTAATAAAAGCAATAATAGTAACAGTGCGAATAACGGTGAGAAAACATCCAAGAAACCTAGCTCTGAATTTGACATTAGATTAGCGACGGGTATTTTTCAACCTAAAAAAATATCACCGTTAGATATTAATGTTTACATATTAAATAAATTTGAAAAAGTGCTCGGTGTGGCAAATATCAGTGCAGATCCTCGTAAAAACGAACACTTTCGAAAAGGCTGGCGCTCGGGAGAAGGGACAGCACTTGCAGTCATTTTTCCGCAAACTCTCGAACAATTATGGGCTTCAAGTCATAAGTATGCCGGGTGCAACGTTACATAAATTAGAAGAATTGCTCAAACCTATCCATCGTTCTCCCCATTCTGTTATTGGTTCGTCTACGCTTGGTGCGACTGTTGTTGGTGGGATTGCGAATAATTCTGGTGGGGCACTGGTTAAAAGGGGCCCCGCCTTTACTGAACTTTCGATTTATGCACAAGTTAATCAACACGGCGAGCTTGTGTTAGTCAATCATCTAGGTATCTATTTGGGTGATACTGCTGATGATATTATTCGTAATTTGCAACAAGGTAACTTTAGTGCAGATCATCTTGGACAGGGACAACGGCAAGCTAGTGACCATCAATACCAAGCGAGAATTAAAGACGTAGACGCCAATACACCAAGCCGTTTTAATGCTGATCCCCGACGATTATATGAGTCAAGTGGTTGCGCAGGTAAATTGGTGGTGTTTGCTGTAAGAGTCGATACACACCCTGTTGCAACTAAGGAGCAAAGTTTTTATGTGGGTACAAATAGTTCAGAAGACTTATACCTAATTAGGCGATTGCTGTTAACTGAATTAGAGCAACTACCTGAAGTCGGTGAATATATGCACCGAGATATTTTTGATGTCGCCGCTAAATACGGTAAAGACACTTTTCTAAGTGTGTTGCATTTAGGAACCAAGCGGTTACCCAAAATGTTTGAAATAAAAGGACGAATAGATACCGTTTTAAATAAAATTGCATGGTTACCAAATTATTTAAGTGATCGTGCGCTACAATTTTTCAGTCGCTTTTTCCCAGAACATTTGGCCAAATGAATACGGGCTTACAGACGTCTATATGAACACCACCTGGTGCTTAAATTAAGTGATGAATCGATTGAACAGGGTCGTCATATATTAACCAATTATTTTAAACAGTCTGTCTCAGGCAATTTTTTTGAGTGCACATCATATGAAGCCCAAAGAGCATATTTGCTCAGGTTTGCCGCCGCAGGTGCAGCCATTCGTTATCAGACCATTCATGAAAAAGAAGTCGGTGAAATACTAGCCTTGGATATCGCATTAAAACGTAATGATCCTTAGTGGATTGAAAAATTTGGGCCTGAAATAGAACAGCATTTAGATAAAAAACTCTACTATGGGCATTTTTTCTGTTATGCGTTTCATCAGAATTACATTTTAAAGAAAGGCACTTGTGCTAAAACAGTTAAAAGCCTCATGTTAGCTCAGCTGGATGCAAGGGGCGCTAAGTATCCTGCAGAGCATAATGTAGGGCATCTATATAAAGCCGATGACAACCTATCAGAGTTCTATGATTCACTTGATCCAACCAATACCTTAAATCCTGGCATAGGAAAAATGTCAAAAACACAACGAAACTGTCATTGCTGTTTATAATATATTGGTTATTGAGAGTTCTTCGATAGTACCGACGTTAGTGTAATAATTTGGATATAAAAAATACTATAGACTTTTTAAGACCAAGAAACGGGTGAAAGTAGTTTTCGCTTTTATTAATATTACAGCCGCTAAATTTTCATGAACTCATTCACATTGTGTCCAGATTTTTATGGTATCCCCACTTTTTACTACAAAATAGACTAATTTTGCAGTAAAAAGTGAATTTCAGTGCTGGCATAAGAAGTTACCCATATATCTGTTTTGTTGATTGCTCAGCTACTCAAAAACAACACGCTAGCGACCAGATTGTGAGTTTACAAAAACAATCAGTCAAAGCAGTATGTCAACCCGATTAAGGATAGCTTGCCTGCTCAAACATGGTAAAACTCATCAACTCCTAGGTCACAAGCCCACTTTTATAAAAAGTTAAAGTTGTTATTATTCATCTGCATCAATGATTTTGTCGAAGATAAGGCCGATTTTTTGTGCGCAGATGCTCTTGGGAGCAAACGATCAAAATAAAACTCTGCGGTTTGAATTTTTGATATATAAAAATCATTTGATTCTTCACCCTCGCCACTGTCGAGTAAAGCCGCTGATTTTTCGGCTTGCAAAGCCCAAAAATAGCCCATCATTACATAACCTGAGTACATGAGGTAATCAACCGAAGCAGACCCTACCAACTCTCGGTCTTTCGAAGCGCCCAACATAATACGCAGTGTCATAATGTTCCATTCGATCGCGCGCCTACACAAATTACGTGCCATGCTGCCCACTGGGCCACTTGAAAACAAATGTGGCTTAGCGAATGAAAAAATCACTTTGCTAAAATCACGAATTGATTGTCCTTTGTTTGTCATCAGTACTTTACGGCCTAGTAAATCTAAGCTTTGTATACCGGTTGTACCCTCGTATAACGTCGCTATTCTAGCGTCACGAGCAATTTGTTCCATACCATGTTCGTGGATATAACCGTGTCCACCTAGCACTTGCATACCTAAGTTTGCAGATTCTAAACCTAACTCAGTGATAAAACCTTTAAGGATAGGGGTATAAAATCCTAACTCATCATCACAAGCCTTTTGCTTTTTAGTATCACCTGCAACAGTGGCATTAAACATTTTATCAGCAATTTTTGCGGCATGATAAATCATTGCTCTACCACCTTCTGCAATAGCACGTTGAGTTAATAGCATTTTGCGAACGTCTGGGTGCCATATAATGGCATCAGCAACAGATTCAGGTTGTTTTTTACCCGATAAAGCACGCATAGATTGACGATCTTTGGCGTAAGCGAGTGAGCCCTGAAATGATGATTCAGCATGGCAAACACCCTGCAGCGCGGTACCTATTCTAGCAGTGTTCATAAAAGTGAACATCGCTTCTAAACCTTCATTCTCTTTACCGATTAGATAACCAGTCGCACCATCAAAGTTTAAAACGGCGGTTGCTGAAGCACGAATTCCCATCTTGTGTTCTATTGAACCACAATGTACGGAATTTCTGTTTGTTAACTGACCATCATTGTCAACATTCACCTTTGGCACCAAGAATAATGAAATACCTCTAGTGCCTTTTGGTGCGCCAGGGATACGTGCTAATACAATATGGATAATGTTTTCTGTTAAATCGTGTTCACCAGCCGAAATAAATATCTTTGTGCCAGTCAATCGGTAGCTGCCATCTTCTTGGTTGAGCTCAGCTTTTGTTTTTACTTGTGCCAGATCAGTGCCACATTGGGGCTCAGTCAAACACATGGTGCCACTCCACTGGCCACTGACCAATGGTCCCATAAATTGTTTTTTCTGCAGATCAGAACCGTATTCCAATACGGTATTGACACAACCCATACTTAGTCCTGGGTACATCGAAAAAGACCAGTTTGCACTACCTGTGATCTCTGCTTTAATCAGATTAATTGATGTAGGTAAATTTTGTCCCCCGTGCTCTTCAGGGAAAGATAAACCTTGCCAGCCACCAGCAACGTACTGTTCATAAGCCTCTTTAAAGCCCTTTGGGGTAGATACTTCTCCATCATTAAAATGACAGCCTTCTTTGTCACCGGATAAATTTAGTGGAGCTAACACTTCTTCACTTAAAGTAGCGATACCCTCTAAAATGGCGTCAACCGTGTCAGGGGTAGCATCCGACCCATTTGCTAACGATTCATAATGAGGAAAATAATCTAAAACATCTCTCATTAAAAATTTAATATCTCTCAAAGGTGCCTTATACATTGGCATACTGTTTACCTCTTTATGTTCGTTAACATGATAATTCTAGACGGATTATAGTTGACCAATCTATAATTAAGGGGTTAAATACCATCAATCATAGTGTCAAATACCATCAACCTAACATTGTTGTTTACTATCGAAAATGCATTCATATTATATAAAAACCTTAATTAAAATCTTAAAAGCTCGAAAGCTAGATGTAAATTGCCTCTTCAATAATTCAAGTATTGATGAAGCTGATCTAGAAAAAGAGATCAATTTGACTGCTCAACAGCTTGATACAATATCAACCAATGCGATTGGAATGAGTAAAGATCGTCAACTTGGTTTATTAGTTGGATCAAGTATGGATATTCCATCTCAGGGCATATTTGGATATGCAATCATTACTAGTACCACTATTGGCGACGCACTTAAGTTGATGGTGCGATATAACAAAGCGTTGTTACCTAGTTTAGATGTAAAAATGTTGTCACGGGAACACCGTGTTGAAGTCTTAATTAAAGCGCCTCATTTACCGGATGACCTGAAACGATTTTACATTGAGCTTCTTTATTCTGCCATTATGGGGAGTGGAAATACTTTAATTCCAAAAGGCAGAGTATCAGTACATGTAGAGTTTGATTATGAAGCCCCGTACGACAAAGCCCCGTACCAACAATTATTTGGTTCAAAAGTGAAATTTAATAGTAACCGAAGTGTATTGAGTTTTGATAAAGCAAGTTTAAATATGGGCATTGTCACCGCTAATCCAGTTGCCAGAGACATTTTTCGAAGAGAGTGCGATAGATTATTATCTCGAGACACTCATAGGGGCATGGTAAGCGAGCGAGTACAAGAAGTGCTTTTACAGTCAGGAACAGAATTTCCAACGAGTAAGCTTGTTGCCAATCAATTACACATGAGCGAAAGCACACTGCAGCGCCGTTTAACTAAAGAAGGTTATAAGTTCCAACAATTACTCGATCAAGTTAGGAATAAACTCGCCTATGAATATTTAACAAGCACTCAACTCACCATTAGTGAAATAGCGGCTTTATTGGGATTTAGTGATGCAGCAAATTTCAGAAAGTCTTTCAAACGTTGCTCTAAGAAAACGCCATCAACAATAAGAAGCGACGCTTTTATTAAAAAGGCAACAGATTTAAATTAGTAATACATGCATAGTCAATGATGCTGTCACCACTAAAGTGTTCAACTGCTAAAGCCAATGACTTTTACTTTGACTTTTACTTTGACTTTGACTTTGTCTCATTGTTGAAATATGAAAACACAAAGACAGAAGTAACAACATCTAGTTCAAACAAGTTCCTAGGTGATTTTTCAACAAACTATTCGAATTAACCGTCTTGCTTTATGATGACGTTTAAGACCAAGTATTATTTTAACTGCCTAATTTAAGAGGTGTATCTATTGTTACGACAAACAAATTACATTGAATAAAATAGTTATCATAAATAAATAGATAAAAAAAAAGAAAGAAAGAAAGAAAAAATTTACAAATAACCTTAAAGGTAATGGTAAACGACTGCTTTCATACACAACTCAGCAGGAACGTCAATAATCTTAGGGCTTCAAATCCCTCACAATACGGTAATATCCGCTATGGACGAAGAATTCAAACAGTTACAGGTTATCTCTAACGTAATCACCCAGTATCTAATTAACAACGGTCTTCAAATTTTAGTGACATTGATAATTTTAATTGCTGGATATTTGATTGCCAAGAAACTGGGTAAAGCCGTTCAAGCTTTGATGGTAAGTAAAAAAATAGATGTGACATTAAGTCATTTTATTGGCAACTCCGCCCATCTCGTTATTATGGTCTTTGTCATTATGATGGTTTTGAGCAGACTAGGTATTAGTGTGACACCCTTAATTGCCGTCGTAGGAGCATTGTCATTGGGAGCTGGCTTGGCGTTGCAAGGTATGCTCGCCAATTACGCTGCCGGATTTACCATTATTATCACCAGACCTTTTGTTGTTGGCGATACACTCAGTGTGCAGGGTCAAACAGGCTTGGTCGAAAGTGTGCATCTGGCTTACACCATATTGATAGACGAAGACGACGTGCGTATTCAAATACCTAACCGGCTGGTTGTTGGCGAAATAATGCACAATTCAAAAGAAGAAAAACTGGTTGAATTATGCGTGGGCGTTGCTTATAAGTCTGATCCTCATCAAGTTATTACTATTGTTGAAAATGCTCTCAAGGGGATCGAAGGCATAAACACTGCGCGGGGGCCCGTTATAGGTATCGACGAATTTGCTGATAGTAGTATCAATATTGGCATTAGGTTTTTGGCACCTACCTATAAGTACTTCGAGTTCAAGTATGCTGCTAATCTGGCTATTTATGACGCGTTTAAACAACAAGGTATAGAAATCCCCTTCCCTCAACGCGAAGTGAACCTTACTAATCAATAAGTATCCCTTACAAAAATGTGGGTCAGTCAGCCAAAATTTTGTTCAACCTTTTACCACAAGGCATAATAGAGATTAGTAAGTTCGGGCCGCCGCAGTTAAACAAAGAAAAGAAATTAGCTGTGAAGCTAAATAGGTAGGTAAGTTGGCAAACACCCATTGCAATTTGCGCCAACATTCAGCATTTATTTACAATGGGTTCTATTGCTATTTTCTGACTCGGTCAGCTCTATCGGCCTTGAAATATAGCAATATTAATTTACTGATTACTACGTCATGTCTTTAAAGCGGTTTGTCATGCTTAAGTCGATTGGGTTAGCAAATCCGGGGATACGCATTTCTTTATCGGTCATCTGAATGTCGTTTTCGTCGATAAGATCCTGACCAAAATGATAAATAGTATCAAAGTTACCTTGGGTAGCAGCCGTGTCATAGGCTTTAGCATTCTGGCGCACCTGCTCACGACGGGATTTATAGTCCACCATTTCTTCCTCGCTATATCGCTTGGCTAGCATGGTATCTACAACCTGTGGTGACAACATAGTAGCAGTCGCGTTGTTGCCTCCAAATCCTTTGGAATTTAAAAAAGCGACATCGATATTCCCCGCACCTTTGTCAATATCGGTTATCGAAATATTCAATCGCTCGTCAAATACATCGTCTGCCACTTTATCGATAGTTTTAATGCCCGGAATTAGTCCGTATTTAAACACCCCCAGACTTACCATTAATTGTTCGGCACTGGCGGGAGACAATGGGTGGCCCAGATACGCTTTTGCCGCAGTGACAGGCCAATTTTGAATATCGAATACCTTTGCTATTTCATGAAAAATGCGTGATTCAGTGATCCGGTTTGCAGGGGTACTAGAGCCATGAGCTTGAATAAATGAACGCTTGCGAAGCGACTCGTCACCCACAATCGCACGAGCTGCAGAAACTGCTTTTGCCATAGTAATGTAATTACCGGGACCAGGGGCTGAAATGGATTTTTTGTAGCCATCAGCATTGATAAATACATCACTGACTGCACCATGAATGTCTGCCCCAAGCTCTAAAGCTAATGCATCGTCCATTAACACTACATATTGGGTTGATTCGGCTATGGTAAAACCACAGTTTTCTCCAAAAGGACGGCTGGCTCGGCGATGATCAACACTGTCCGTTTTGTCTAAACGTTTTAAGTTGTCTTCGCTAGCAAGTGCACCCATAGTTGCATAACCATCAATTATCTCTGGCAATATCGGTGCTTCAGCATTACCTACCACTGCCACGCGGCGCTTACCATTACTGATATCTTCAATAGCGGCTCTGAGATTATAGAGGAAACTGGCACAGGCTCCAACAATCGCACTGGTGTGGCCTACGCTACCTAGCACATAAGCATTTACAAAGTCAGCTGGCATAGTATTTAGGCCTAAGGGACACTGCTTAGTGCTTACTCTGCCACCCTTTAAGCGGGACTGCAGCATGCCACCAAAGCCGTTCTCATCAAGCTGGGACATGGCATTACTGGCATATACACCTATTTCATCAGGTTTGACCGCATCGACGACTGTTTTCCACTCAATACCTAATGAACGAATAGCATCTGAGGCACCCATAATCGCCATTTGTAATGCACGAGGATGAAAGCGAGCATTGTAATGATCTGCGGGGTTAAATCCGCTGGGTAACTGTCCGGCGACTTTTACCGGGCATTCACGATAACTGTCAGTTTTGAATTCAACATCGCCAAAAATTTCAATTTTGACGTTTTCTTTATCAATATCACTTAGCTGCCAGCTTGGAGGTAACGGATCGGGTAACTGCTTTCGATTTAATTCAAAACAAATACCTTGTTTATCAGGCGAACGCATCGTGATATTTTTTTGCCAATGCACGGCATCGACATCAAAATGGCTTTTTTCAATTTTACGAATAAGAGTGGAGCTTAAAATTTGCTCTGAAAAGCTTTCAATCACTTCTGCTGCGTTAAAAGACTGTCCATTTGTGTCGGTATAGCTTCCGGCTTCAAAACGCACTAATTTCATCATTGTGGCCAAGCCAAGCATGGTCTCCTGACATTCACTGGCAGGTAAACTTTCTATTACCATACGCTTGTAAGCATGGTGAAACGAACTTCGACCTGCAGCATTAAAGCCACCAAATCCAACTATGACCGGTAATGAAGACATACGTAAAACACCAAAAATTTGAAAATACTCTAATAAACGGTAGTGTAATGCCTTCTTTTATTATCGGGCAGAGTCATATTAGCCATAACTATTGGTGTTTTAGCCATATTATCGGTATTGTTGTGAAAATCACATTAAAAGCTACAACGTCGACTAGTGCATAAAATTACCTTTTTACTTTGCGATAATATGTTGGCGACCAGCGCAACCTTGCCTTTCGAAATGTTACGTGCGGCTGAAAGTGCCGCTCGCGGTGCAGCTGAAAGTGCCGCTCGCGGTGCAGCTGAAAGTGCCGCTCGCGGTGCAGCTGAAAGTGCCGCTCGCGGTGCAGCTGGGAGTGCAGCTCGAGGTGTAACAGAAAATGCCGCTCGCGACATCTTGGGAAACTCTAATCGTGATAGATATGGCCGCAACGTTGAACCAGTTCTAATTCAAACAACCGCAATTAACAAACTGCCAGTGAATAGCAGTGTAGGCTTCCCCCTACTCCCCGATACTACACTTAAAGAGGCAGGCAATAGCGACATTATTTACTTGCCTGCACTGTGGCGAAACCCTCGGCCTATCGTGAAAAAACATCCAGAAATTTTAGATTGGTTGCGCAAAGCTTATGAAAATGGCGCAATGATTTCTGCAGTAGGTACAGGAAGTTGTTTCTTAGCAGAGGCTGGTTTGCTCAACGATAAACCAGCCACCACTCACTGGCATTATTTTGATCAGTTTCAAAGAGATTATCCAAAGGTAAAACTGAAGCGTCAATATTTCATTACTCAGGCTGGCAACCTATATTGCTGTGCAAGTGTGAATGCGATGGCCGATCTCACTGTCCATTTTGTTAAACGCATGTATGGCGATGCAATAGCAAGTTTTGTTGAGCGAAACTTCTCTCACGAGATACGCCGCTCATATGAGCACACCGGCTATTTTGAAGGCAGCACAAAACAGCACCCCGATGAGGATATTGTGCAGGCGCAAATTTGGTTACAGGATAACTATAATCGACAGATTAAAATGAGTGAGGTAGCAAGCCGTTTTGATATGAGTGTGCGTACCTTTAACCGCCGCTTTAAAAATGCCACAGCACAATCGCCTCTGCATTATTTACAAGGAATACGCATAGAAATAGCTAAGGACTTACTGCAAACCAGTAACTTAAATGTGAGTGAAGTAGCAGACAAAATTGGGTATCAGGATGTAGGGTATTTTACCGCTTTGTTTATGAAGCTGCTGTCCACATCACCCCGTGAATACAGGTCAACGGTGCGTGCCAAATTATTTACGGTTGATTAAACATTACAATAATATTTAGCATTCTCAATTCTTGAAAAACACCCACATTCAAAGCTATATATGCCAATCAGATTTTAACACCATCACCAAACAAATAGCGCAGATGGATGCGGTTTGGTCACCGTAGAAACATCACGAACAGATATGGCGTTGTTAGAAGTATCTCATAGTTACCCATACCCAAATGAAATTGGGCGGGTGTTTATGATATTCATTCACCAAAAATGTCTAGTGTAGAAGCCATATTTGTACTGATTTAGCATGCTAGCACTAAGGTCCCTTTAGTCAATTTATGTGTCGATCCTGATTGTGGATTAAAGACACAAAACTGGGATGAAGTCATACCCATTCTTCGAAACATGTTGGGAGCGGCTAAAATAAATCGTACACGTTTTAACCAGTTCGATGCTTAACAACCTGATATCATCCCTCCTTTAGGGAGAGCTAACAAACTCAATAGCTACAACCTCTCCAGTGGCTGGAATATAATCTTGTGATGGTAGCCACTTTGCGTGCATCAAAATTCCTAGCAGTTGATCATTTTGTCTCAACAACACCACTTGGTTTCGCACCCAAGGCGGGATCTGCCATTGCTTAAACCATTGTTTTAATGGTTTGCTGTGCGCTGCCCCTTTCGGGGTAAAACGTTGTGAATAACCACCAAATTGAATACTGATGTCGCCAGCTTTTGAATCGAGTGTCAGGTTGTTGCTATTGGGTTCAGAGCATTTTCTGAAGTGCAGTGTGCCCATATCTGAAGGAAGCTCCATCTGGGATCCACCATTCCAAATCAATACTTGTTTATTAATCAATGGCTTAACAGCAATCACAAAAAGCATTTGGTTGAAACGCCTAAACTGCCAACCGTTCCATTGCAAAATAGGTGATGCGTCTTCTGCAGCATCAAGTACCTCTTGCTTGAGTTGATTTAACACCACTAAAGAAGGGCTTTGAATACCAAGTTCAGATAACCAATAACGCACCAACTGATGTAACCATGATTGACTTAACAGCTGAAGGGCAGGTAGATGCAGACTATAAGGTGACGCTTGTATTTGCTTGAGCTTTTTCTCACAGACTTCATCTAATAAATGTTGTTGTTCGGCGCACAATGCAGCACTGCGACTGACTGAACGAGAAATTTCAGGCCAACGACTTTGTAAAATAGGCAAGACATCATGACGTAAGAAATTACGCTCAAAATCAGTGTTTAGATTAGACTCGTCTTCACACCATAACAATTTATGTTGTTGTGCATAGTCCAAGATAGCTTGTTGTCTGGTATCTAGCAGCGGTCGGTAGAACCCGACTTGTTTATCTGGTTGAAATAGATAATCTGAAATCCACGTGCGATTCATCGCAGACAGACCTTTAGGCCCAGCACCTCGTTTTAGCTGCAATAAAAAAGTTTCAAGTTGGTCATCTTGATGTTGTCCTAGTAACACTTGACTATTAGCTGGCGCTAATTCAGCTAACTTGTTGTAACGTGCCTCTCTAGCTTGTGCTTCAAGGCTTTGCCTTGGTGCGCTTTGTACGTTTACATTAGCAGTTTGAAATTCAATGTCTAAGGTGGCGCAAACCTGCTGACAATGTGTTTGCCACTTATCTGCGTTTTGGCTTATACCGTGATGAATATGAATAGCACTGAGACAAAAGTTGAAATGGTCCTGTTGCTTTAAATTGTGAATAGCGTGCAATAACACATGGGAATCGACACCACCACTGTAAGCCACAACAACATGAGTGGCCGACAAAAGTGGCTCACAACTTAGATGTTGTTTAAGTGCATTCAAAACTAACATAATGACTTATAACCCCTAATAACAAAAAAGCCATCTTTTAGATGGCTTTATACAGTTTATCTACATATTACTGGCTTTATTATTTAACAATAACCAAAAGACATCAACCGTGCATAACGTTGAGCTAACAATTCTTCGGTAGATAGACTGCAAAGCTGAGCCAGTTGCTGTTTAAGCGTGGCTTTTAAATTAGAGGCCATGCTGTCATGGTCTCTATGAGCACCACCTAGTGGTTCGTTCACAATCTGATTGATCAATCCTAACTCTTTGATTTGACTCGCACTGACACCCATAGCATCGGCAGCTTGTGGAGCCTTTTCAGCACTTTTCCACAGTATAGAAGCACAACCTTCTGGCGATATAACCGAGTAGGTGCTGTATTGCAGCATATTTACTCTGTCACCCACACCAATAGCCAATGCACCACCTGAACCACCTTCGCCAATTACAGTACATATGATAGGGACTTTTAAGCCAGACATGACTTTTAAGTTTCGAGCGATAGCTTCACTTTGGCCACGCTCTTCTGCACCTACACCAGGATATGCTCCTGGGGTATCAATAAAAGTAATAATAGGTATATTAAAACGTTCGGCCATTTCCATGAGACGTAGTGCTTTTCGATAACCTTCAGGTTTAGGCATACCAAAATTACGCTTTATTTTTTCTTTAGTATCGCGGCCTTTTTGATGGCCAATGATCATCACTGGTTGCTCATCAATGTTGGCTAAACCTCCGACTATAGCTTTGTCATCTGCAAACGCTCGGTCACCAGAAAGCTCATCAAAATCAGTACAGATACGTTCCACATAATCGTAGGTATATGGACGCATTGGATGACGAGCTATTTGACAGATTTGCCATGCGCCTAAGTCTGCAAAAATTTTCCGACTTAACTCGGCACTTTTTTCTCGAAGCTTGGTAATCTCTTCTTCGATATTGAGATCAAATTCACCACCTTGATTGACTAGTCTCAACTCTTCAATCTTCGCTTCTAATTCAGCGATAGGCTTTTCGAACTCTAAAAAATTTACACTCATTGAACACCTAATAATAATTGTTTGCAGATTTTCATTCAATTTTATAAAAAAATTAATGAAACTCTAAGTCAACTTGAGGTTTACCCAATAGCTGTTGTAGGTCATATAGTAACTCATCTTGGGGAGTAACGTACCATTGTGCGCCCAGGGTTAAATTTACTTTCACATCTGGATGCACATAATGTATCTGAACCGGACAACTTCCACCTTGGTGTGGTTGTAAAATAGTTTTTATTTTAGCCACGGTTACAGGGTTACACCAGCTTGATTCCAAACGTACTTGCAAACCCTTGGCATTTTTCTCACGGGCTTGAACTAAATCCATTACATCACGGGCAGACATTGTATTGCCACCAGAGAATTCATCAAAGCTGACCTGTCCACTTATCACCAATATTTTGTCTTCTTGCAACAATTCCTCATATTGTTCAAGCATATCGGGGAAAAAACGAACATCTACTCTGGCACTTTTATCATCGAGTGTGACTAACGCCCAACGACGGCCGCGTTTATTGGTCATCACTCTAACGCCTAATACCAGACCCACTGCAAAAGAGGTTTGGTCTCTATTTGTTGGCTTAAGGTCAATTAAACGGCAAGGCGCATAATGTTTGATTTCATTCAGGTACTGATTAATGGGGTGTCCAGTAAGATAGAGCCCTAACGTGGTTTTTTCACCGTCTAACCAGACTTTATCTGGCCAAGGGGGGACATCAGCAAAGGCTTGCTTTACTTGTTCGGGTTCATTGGTCAACAAACCAAACATGTCTGATTGCCCCGATGTCTTATTCTTGGCATGTTGGCCTGCGGCAGCCAAAGCGTCAGGCAATGAAGACATGATTGACGCACGATGAGGTCCTAAATTATCTAAAGCGCCCGCCAAAACTAATTTTTCTAATATACGTTTATTGATACGTTTTAAATCAATTTTGGCACAAAAATCGAATAAGTCGCTAAACTTACCGGTTTTTTCACGCGCTTCAATAATAGCGCCGATCGGACCTTCACCCACACCTTTAATTGCACCTATTCCATAGACAATACGCCCTTCATTATCAACAGCAAATTTATGGCTACCAGCATTCACATCAGGCGGTAAAATAGTCAGCCCCATACGGTTACAATCATCAACTAAGGTCACAATTTTATCTGAATTATCCATATCTGCAGACATAACGGCAGCCATAAACTCAGCGGGGTAATGAGTTTTAAGCCATAAGGTTTGATAAGAAACTAACGCGTAAGCGGCAGAGTGTGACTTGTTAAAACCATACCCAGCAAACTTTTCTACTAAGTCAAAAATTTTGATGGCAAGAGTCGGATCGATACCGTTTTCTTTGGCTCCAGTCTCGAACGACTCACGCTGTTTTTCCATTTCTTCTAGATTTTTTTTACCCATAGCACGGCGTAATAAATCGGCACCACCCAAACTATAACCAGACATAACCTGAGCAATCTGCATGACCTGCTCTTGATACAGGATAATACCGTAAGTCGGCTGTAGAATTTCTTTGAGACACTCGTGTTGGTATTCTGCATCAGGATAAGAAACTTCTTCGCGACCATGTTTACGGTCAATGAAGTTATCTACCATGCCTGATTGCAATGGGCCTGGCCTAAACAGAGCAACCAGAGCAATGATATCTTCAAAAGAGTCTGGTTTAAGACGTTTAATCAATTCTTTCATACCGCGGGATTCAAGCTGGAATACCGCAGTGGTCTCTGCATTTTGCAGTACCCTAAAACATTTTGCATCGACTAGAGGGATGGCGCTGATATCAATATCAATGCCTTTACCCTGTTTTATCATATCGGTCGCCCACTGAATAATGGTCAGTGTGCGTAACCCCAAGAAATCAAACTTAACTAGCCCTGCGGTCTCAACATCGTTTTTATCAAACTGAGTAACCGGGTTTTTGCCTTCATCATCACAATAAAGCGGTGCAAAATCAGTGATCAGTGTAGGAGCGATTACTACTCCACCAGCATGTTTACCCGCGTTACGAGTACAACCTTCTAGAATACGACACATGTCGATCAGTTCTTTGACATCTTCATCTTGATTATATAACTCGGGTAAACGAGGTTCCTCAAGAAAGGCTTTTTCAAGTGTCATGCCAGGAGTGGGAGGAATAAGTTTGGAGATACGGTCAACGAAACCATAAGGGTGACCTAATACTCGACCCACATCTCGCACCACGGCTTTTGCAGCCATAGTGCCAAAAGTGATAATCTGAGACACAGCATCACGTCCATACATTTCTGCAACGTGGTCAATCACTTCATCACGCCTGTCCATGCAGAAATCAACATCGAAATCTGGCATAGATACGCGTTCAGGATTCAAGAATCTTTCGAATAACAAATCATATTCAAGTGGATCGAGATCAGTAATATCTAATGCATAAGCCACTAATGATCCAGCGCCTGACCCACGCCCAGGGCCAACAGGAATATTATTATCCTTACTCCACTGAATAAACTCCATGACGATTAAGAAATAACCAGGGAATCCCATTTGATTAATGACCACTAGCTCAATGTCTAAGCGTTCATCATACTGAGGTCGTTTTTCTAAGCGTACTTGCTCATCAGGGAATAAAAACGCTAGACGTCTTTCCAGACCTTCCTTAGATACCTTGACCAAAAAGTCTTTGATATCCATACCTTCAGTAGGAAAGTCAGGTAAAAAATAAGTGCCAAGCTGGACGGTAACATTGCAGCGTTTAGCAATTTCCACAGTATTTTGAATGGCTTCTGGGATGTCAGAAAATAACGCCAACATTTCCTCAGCCGTCCGTAAATATTGCTGATCACTGTATTCTTTGGGCCTGCGAGGGTCGTTTAATGTATAACCGTCGTGAATGGCAACACGAATTTCATGGGCATCAAAGTTTTCTCTATCAACAAAACAAACTTCATTTGTAGCCACAACTGGTAAGTCAAACTGTTGCGCCCAATCTACCGCTTGATGAACATAATCTTCTTCTCCAGCCCTACCTGTTCGAGTCAATTCAAGATAAAATCTATCTGGAAAGTTTTGCACATAAAACTGGGTAGCCTGACTGGCTATATCAGTACTGCCCTTAGCTAACAACATACCCAGATCGCCAGCTTTACCACCGGATAATATGATCACGCCTTGGCTATACTCGACTAACCAAGCCTTATCTATTACAGCTCTGTCTTTAACACTGCCGCGTAAGTATGCTTTAGATATCAAAAGAGTAATGTTTTTGTAACCTTTGTTATCAATTGCCAACAAAGTAAGGCGAAACAAAGCACCATCTAACTCATCGCTTTGCACCCAAAAATCAACACCAACGATAGGCTTGATACCATTATCATGGGCTTGACCATAAAATTTAACCAAACCACACATGTTCATTTGGTCTGTGATTGCCACGGCAGGCATATCTAGTTTTTTTACCTGAGCAATAAGGGGTTTAACCTTATTTAGCCCATCTAACATGGAATAATCGCTATGCACCCGCAAGTGGACAAATTTGACTGCTGAGTTGTGTAATTGTTCTGTCATTTAAGAGCCTGCTAACTGGCCGTCACGCATAGCAAGAGACTGCTGCACCGGCTTAAAACTCATTCGATATTGAGGGAGTGGCCCAAGCTCAGCGAGCTTAGCCAAATGGAATGGCGTAGGGTAACCTTTATGTTTAGCGAAACCATATTCTGGATATTGTTGGTCCATGATTAACATTTCTTTGTCACGCGTTACTTTTGCAATAATAGAAGCAGCAGATATTTCAGCAATTAAACCGTCGCCTTTAATTACCGCTTCGCTTGAATAGCCCCATTTGGGACAACGATTGCCATCAACCATCACGTGAGTTGGTTGAATTGACAATGCCTGTACCGCTCTGGTCATAGCTAACATAGTGGCTTGTAGAATATTTAACTCATCTATTTCTTGCGGGCTAGCACGACCAATCGACCACGCCAATGCATATTGTTTAATTTGTGTAGCTAAGCTCCCTCGTTTTTTTTCAGATAATTTTTTTGAGTCAGCCAAACCAATGATTTTATAACGCGGGTCAAGAATAACTGCCGCGGTTACTACATCACCAACTAAGGGCCCCCTGCCTACTTCATCAACACCGGCAATAAAATGGTTCATGTTCTTAGTCTGCTCATGGCTGTTAACCCGCTCATGGCTGTTGCTCAATCAAATTAGCTACAGCTATCGCTGCTTGCGCATCAGCATCTTTTTTAAGTGATTCGTGCAAAGTTTGAAATTTTGAAATAAGGACTTGTTGTTGTTCATCTTTTTGTGTGGTCAACATAGGTAATAGTAATTCGCTGATATTCTGCGGAGTCACGTCATCTTGTAACAGCTCCGGAATTAATTTTTCATTTGCCAACACATTAGGTAAAGCAAAATATTTGGCCTTGTATAACCATTTCATCATTTGATAAGTTAAACCACTGAGTTTATAAGCCGTCACCATATTTTTTTTGCATAACATCGCTTCTAAGGTAGCGGTGCCAGATGCTAATAATACGGCATCAGACGCAATCATCACGTTTCTTGCATGACCAATGACAACCTGAATAGATAAGTCATGTTTATGTGTCTGAATATAATCGTCAACTTGGTCTTTGCGCTGACGATTAATCACCGGAATTAACACTTTTAGCCCAGGTATATCTGACTTCAATAGTAAACAAGATTGCATAAACACATCAAGCAATGTGTCTACCTCACGTTTTCTACTGCCAGGTAAAACGGCTAAAACAATAGAATCGTCTTTAAGTTGCAATGATTGACGAGCTCTTTTTTTATCTGGTTTGATAGCAATGTCATCAGCCATAGTATGACCAACAAACTCACAAGGAATTTGATGATTGTCGTAAACCTGTTTTTCAAAAGGAAAAATACTTAATACCAGGTGGGTAGCCTTAGCTATCTTAAAAATACGCTTTTCACGCCAAGCCCATACTGTAGGGCTGACATACTGTACAGTTTTAATACCCTGCTTTTTGAGTTTTAATTCTAGTCCTAAATTAAAATCGGGCGCATCAACCCCAATAAATACATCAGGAGGATTAGCGAGAAAGTGTTTCAACATAGACTTGCGAACAAACAACAGTCTGCGGATCCTTGATAAGACCTCAACCAATCCCATCACTGATAACTCTTCCATATCAAATAAGCTCTGACAGCCTTGGGCCTGCATTTTTGGCCCAGCAATGCCCTCAAATATAGCATTTGGGTAGTGTTTTTTGAGTTGTTTGATAAGACCAGCGGCAAGAATATCGCCTGAAGCTTCGCCAGCGATGATCCCTACTTTGAGTAATTTCTCGCTCATGATTTAGCGAACAATGCCTCGGGAAGAGCGATTAACGAAGTCAGCCATACGTTTAACGTCTTGGGTATCATCAGATAATTCCCTTAGTTTTTCAACTGCTTCGGTAGCTCTATAATTGTTACGGTACAAAATTTTATAAGCGCGTTTAATTTGCATAATCGTTTCACTGGAAAAACCACGACGCTTTAATCCTTCAGAGTTGATACCCCGAGGCTCACCATTATTTCCCACCATAATAAAAGGCGGCACGTCAGCTAATATGATGGCTCCGCCACCAATAAAACTATGGTCGGCAATATGACAAAATTGGTGAGCAGCGGTCAAGCCTCCCATGATAACCCAATTGCCAATATGTACATGGCCTGCCAATGTAGCACCTGTGGCCAATATACTATTATCACCAATGACACAATCATGGGCAACATGCACAAAACACATTAATAAGTTATTAGAGCCTATTCTAGTGACACCTTGATCTTGAACGGTGCCTCGGTGGATTGTCACCGACTCACGAATTATATTGTTATCACCTATGATTAGTTCGGTCGGTTCGCCAGCATACTTTTTATCCTGACAATCTTCGCCAACAGAGGCAAACTGATATATGTGATTACCTTTTCCTATGCTGGTTTTGCCTTTCACAACCACATGAGATTCAAGCACAGTGTTATCGTCTATGCTGACATTTGCATCAACCAAGCAAAAAGCACCAATTGAGACATTTTCACCCAATTTGACAGAGGGATGGATAATGGCAGTGGAATGTATCACCTGTTACATTCTCCTCATGGCACACATAAATTCAGCTTCACATGCAGCTTTACCGTCAACGCTTGCCACACCGTGAAACTTCCAAATCCCGCGACGCTCTTTGATCAATCTCACTTCCATGTCCATGCGATCACCGGGAACAACAGGCATTTTGAAGCGTGCTTTGTCCACACCAGCATATAAATACAGGTCGTCAGAATTACCTGACGTTTTAAAACCCAACACACCAGCAACCTGGGCTAATGCTTCGAGTATCATAACGCCTGGGAAAATAGGTTTACCCGGGAAATGCCCTGTAAAGCAAGGTTCATTAAAGGTGATATTTTTATAAGCAGATATTGACTCATTCAGAGTATAGTCTGTCACTCTATCTACCAACAAGAACGGATAACGATGGGGTAGCAACTCCATGATATCTTCTATTTCAAGAGTGTTTACATTTTTAGACAAAAGGTGTTCTCCTAAACTAACCAGTCGGTAGCTAAATCACTACTGCTGCTGGCTTTTCTCCAATGCTTTGACACGTTGATTAAGACCAGTGATATTTCTTAATGCCACCATGTTTTTACGCCATTCTCTGTTGCCGGAAGCAGGCATACCAGACGAATAAACGCCAGGTTCTGAAATACTTTTAGTGACCATACTCATACCAGTAAAAATTACATTGTCGCAAATAGAAATGTGACCATTAATGCCGACTAAACCTGCCATGCTGCAATTTTTACCAATAATAGTACTTCCTGCAATCACAGAACAAGCTGCCATTGCAGTATTTTCACCAATTTCAACGTTGTGAGCAATTTGACATTGATTATCGATGATCACGCCGTCAGCCAAAATAGTGTTGTCTAGCGCGCCTCGGTCTATTGTAGTACTGGCACCAATTTCTACTCTGTTGCCTATGACAACACTGCCGAGCTGAGGTATTTTGATCCACTGACCATTGTCATTAGCATAACCAAATCCATCGCTGCCGATCACTGTGTTAGCTTGCACCAAACAATCTGTACCCATTATGACGTTATGATAAATAGTCACATTGGCCCACAGCTTACTATTTGCACCTAACTGAGCACCTTTGCCAACAAAACAACCCGGACCAATGACAACATTGTCTCCAAGCTTTGCTCCAGCCTCAATAACCGCATTTGCACCAATTTTAACGTTTATACCCAAGTCAACATTTTCGCCAATCACTGCGTGAGATGAAATCTCCTGCGCTGGTTGAGGAGTAGTGTCGAGTAATTGTGCCGCCTTGGCAAACCCTACATAAGGGTTAGTCATGACAAGAGCGGAACAACTGCAATGGGATAATTCGTCTGGATGCAAAATAACTGCTTGCGCTTTCGTATCCTGAAGTTGGTTACGATACCTGTTATTCGACAAAAATGAGATCTGACCTTTGCCAGCTTTCACTAGAGTAGATAAACCACTAATGATCGTATCTTGAGTATCAGTTCCAGATAGGTGCAACTGGGCACCTATTTTCTGAGCTAATTGAAAAAGACTAATTGCGTGACTCAAAATGCCTCCGTTCGAACCACTAAAGCGGTTTAGTTGGTTTTACCAACTTGGTCTAATACTAATTTAGAAATGTCATTATCTGGATTGATAAAAGCCACAGAATTAGCATTCAATATAACATCATATTTTTCTTTTGCCGCTACTGCATCAATGCCTTGCTTAATCAATCCCAGCAATTTGTTCTGTTCTTCTTGTAAACGATTTTGAATTTCTTTCTGTAAAGGTTGTGCTTTAGCTGTGTATTCTTCACGTAAAGAAATAATTTGTCCTTCAAGCTCAGTTTTTTGCTTCGTACTCATAGTGGCAGCATCACGCTGGTTTTTTCAAGGTAATATTTAATATCTTTTTCTAGACGACTTACTTCTTCGGTCTTATCTTTAAATTCTGCCGCGATAGATGCTTGAATGCTAGCCGCTTGAGGCATAGCTTGAAAAATCCCCTGCACATTAACTGCACCAATTTTTTGTTCTGCAAACACCGCTGAACTACTCATAGCCGAGGTTAATAATGCACCTGCAATTAAACTTTTAGTAAACTTTTTCAAAAATAACTCCTACTTGTTGTTCTATGGACGATTTGCTAACCAGAAATTAAAATGTCTGGCCAATATTAAAAGTGAAAAATTTAGAATCATCACCCTCTCTTTCTTCTATTACTTTCGAGAAACTAAACACCATTGGTCCCATTGGAGATAACCATTGTACAGAAAGTCCGCCAGATGCTCTATAGAGTGTTGGATCACTATAATCAATTAACCCATCATTGTTGAACGATGTATTCACATTTAGATTTTTATAACGGTCATAATCAAATTCTGTATCCCACACATTACCTGCGTCAACAAATAAACTAGTTCGAACAGAATTATCAAAGTCGATATCAACAAAAGGGGTGGGCACAATTAACTCAATACCGCCTAATATCATGGCATTACCACCCAATGAACGATTACCAATCGATATAGTATCGTTTACATCATTACCTAAAATCACTTTACCGTTCGGATCAGTAACAACTGTTGCTGGTGTTGTCTGTAATCCTCTAGGTCCTACTGTATTATTCTCAAAACCTCTAAGTGAGTCTGCACCACCAGCCGTAAAATGTTGTGTGAAAGGTAATATTTGATCAATACCACCTACATCCCCGTAACCATTACCATAACCCATTTTCAAACGCGCTAAGAAAGACCAGCGTTGGTTTCGCGACAATGGGAAATACCACTTTCCATCTATCTCTGTCTTGAAGTAATTCACGTCTGAGTTTGGTGTTGTGATGGCAAAGGATGCACGTTGTGAAGAGCCTGCGGTAGGAAATACACCACGGTTAAGTGTACTGCGTGACCAAGCGATCGAAGCTAAAAAACTATCGTAATTAATCGCCGCATCTGGGTTATTTGGATCAACAAATTGATTATTGAAACGTGTAGTTTGTACAAAAGGTTGGTTTTGGAATAACTCAACTGTGCTGTAAGTGAGTCCAAAGTTAATCCGGTTAAATTGGTTGATAGGATAACCAATATTACTGCCTACAGAAAATTGTTTACTGTTGTATTGAATCAGGTTGGCAGAGCTACCGTCAAATTCACTATATGACACAGAACCACCTAAACTGATGCCGTCTATAGTGAAGTATGGGTCTGTGTAGGATAACTGCACACTCTTTTGATAAGAAACTGTACTGATATTAAAAGCAATACGTTTACCTGTTCCTAAGAAGTTATCTTGCTGAATTCCAGCATTTAAACTTAGTTTAGTACGATCGCCATAACCTATTCCAGCGTTAAAGGCGCCAGAGGGCTGTTCCTTAACCGTAAAATTAACATCGACTTTATCTTCTTCGCCGGGTAACCGGACGGTTTCAAAGTCTACATTTTCCATGTAGGTTAATCGGGACAAGCTATTTTTTGATGACTCTAATGAAGCATTCGATAACCAAGAACCCTCCATTTGAGACACTGATTGGCGAAGCACTTCATCGGCAGTTCCATTATTACCTGCAAAATTAATGCGTCGCACATAAATACGTTTGCCAGGATCAACAGACAGGACTAATTTTACCGTTTTATCTTCCTCGTTAATATCAGGAATTGTAGTAACAGTAGGATAAGCATAACCATAACGACCTAAGTATTTACTGATAAATTCTTCGGTATAAGTGACTTCAGCTTGGTTATACAACTCACCTGACGTTAACGGAAGCACTAGTTTAATATAATCTTCATAGCCTAACAAATCCCCGATTAACTCCACATCAGAGATAGTATATTGTTCACCCTCGTCTACGTTCAAAGTCACGTATATCCCTGTTTTATCAGGCGTCATAGATACTTGAGTAGAATCAATATTAAAACGTAAATAACCACGGTCTTTGTAATGACTAGTGATAGTTTCCATATCGCCAGTTAACGTTTGTTTCTGATAACGGGTTTCTGATAAAAAGTCCCACCAAGGTGTATCAAACTTTAATTCAACTAGTTCTAACAACTCAGGATCGTTAAAGGTGTCATTACCAACGATGTTAATTTGTTGGATTTTTGCTGAATCACCTTCCTCGAATAACAATTTTAAATCGACTCGATTCCTAGGAAGAGGTGTAATAATTGCTGTCACGTCGGCGTTGTACTTGCCTATGCTGTAAAAGAAATCTTTTAAACCATTCTCAATCGAAGTCAGAACTGTCTTGTCTAAAGGCTCGCCTACTAAAATGTTAGCGTCATTTAAACTTCCTTGAAGTTGCTCGTCTTTAATATCATCATTGTCTTCGAACACAATATTGCTGATAGTTGGTCTCTCGGCAACTTTAACAAGTAATGTATTCCCATCACGGAAAATTTGTATTTTTTCAAAATGGGTTGAAGAATACATAGACCTAATAAGCTGTGAAATCCTAAAACTATTCATCTCATCGCCAACGGTAACAGGCAGATAAGTCAACGCTGCACCTAACGCAACACGCTGCAAACCTTCAATTCTGATATCTTGAACGACAAATTCACTATTCGGGGCTGCTTTTGCGAAGCTAGCAATGGATAGCATTAATCCGGCAACAACTAACTGTTTAAACTTCATTTATTAATATTCTTCCTAAATGCACAATATTTGTGTTGTGCATGGTCACATCGTTCGATAAAAATTATAAACGCGCAATATCATTTACTATCGCGATGCTCATTAGCAGCAGTAGCAAAACGCCACCGATTTTAAAACCTACTTCTTGTACTGACTCTGGAACGGGCCGGCCACTAACAAGTTCTATAAAGTAATAGAGTAAGTGGCCACCATCAAGCACAGGCAAAGGTAAAAGGTTAATTATGCCCAAATTAACGCTAATCAACGCTAAAAAGCCTAAAAAGTACACTAATCCTAAACTAGCACTCATACCTGCACCTTGAGCAATCGCAATCGGACCACTCAAATTTTTCACTGACACGTCACCTGTCACTAACTTACCAAGCATTTCAACACTGAGCGTCATCATACGCCATGTTTTATCCATTGCTTTAGTAAGTGCTTTACCTACACCGTATTGATGAACAAACACTACACCCTCAGGCCAAGGCTCTAGAGTTGGAGTAAAACCCATATATCCCTTTGTATTCTGTCCATCAGTCTTACTACCAATAGTGCCACTTAAATTTATAACTTGTCCGTTTCTAAGCACGTCAACTAAAACAGTTTGCTCGGGTCTTGTGGAAACATAACCCACTATTTGTTCCCAATTTTGCATACTAGTTCCATCTAAACTCAGAATTTTGTCATTTGCCTGAAATCCAATACGCTGTGCTGCGGAACCATCTTCTATGTATCCCAGTACACTAAGTACTTGTGGACGAAATGGGGTGAGACCTAAACTAGCAAAAACTGATGTTTTATCTGGATCAAATTCCCACTGACTTATATTGATTGTGGCTGACTTTTCATATGTATTATTTTCGTCAGTCCATTTAACCATCATCTCATCATGTCCAATAAACGACATAAATTCATAAGCCACATCTTCCCAGTCGACTACTTTTCGAGGGCCTACTTGTGTTAATGTTGCATTTTGAGGGATATTAATTTGGCTAAAAATACTCTCTGGTTCAATACTACCCACAACGGGCTTGACTGTTTGTAAGCCAACTAGATACATAATAAACAAGGCAAAGATAGCGAATAGAAAATTTACAGCTGGACCTGCAGCAATAATAGCGATGCGTTTAAGCACATGTTGACGGTTAAAAGTATAGGGTAAATCTTCTTCAGCTACATCGCCTACTCTCTCGTCGAGCATTTTTACGTAGCCGCCAAGTGGGATAGCCGCTATGACAAATTCTGTTCCTAATTTATCTGTTCTACGCCAGAGAGCTTTGCCAAAACCGATAGAGAATTTTTCTACTTTGACCCCACATCTGCGAGCAATCCAAAAGTGTCCCCATTCATGCACGGCAACTAAAATACCTAAAGCGACAATAAAAGAACCCACATTAATAATGAAACTCAAGTATTAATCCTCTGCGCAATGTGACTCAGCTTTTCAATGATATTGATACTTAGTCTACGAGCAGACTTGTCACTTTCAAGCACCGCTTCGATAGTCTTTAAGCTATGCGAAGATGTTTGCTGTAAACATTCGTCATTCACTTGCGCGATTTGCATAAAACTAATTTGCCCCTGTAAAAAAGCTTCCACAGCCACTTCATTTGCTGCGTTGATTGTAGTGGTAGCGTATTGCCCGGCAGAACTTGCTTGTATAGCTAGTGCAAGGTTGGGATAACGCTCCGTTTCTGGTTCAGTAAAAGTAAAGTTTGCTAATTGATTAAAATCTAAGGGAAGAACACCAGATTCGATTCTTTCAGGAAAAGCCAATGCATGGGCAATAGGTGTTCGCATATCTGGGTTGCCCATTTGAGCCAACACAGAACCGTCTATGTATTGTACCATGGAGTGTATAATACTTTGTGGATGTAACACGATTTGAATATCAGATGCTTTAAGCCCAAATAACCACCTAGCTTCAATAAACTCTAAACCTTTGTTCATCATAGTAGCCGAATCAACTGATATCTTGCGACCCATGTCCCAGTTGGGATGAGCACATGCTTGGTCTGGCGTCACATGATGTAATTCATTTAAAGGAGTGGTTAAAAATGGACCACCAGATCCTGTTAAAAGTACTTTGCTGATCCCTGAAGAACTTAGATCACCGTACTTAAACTCAGTAGGTAAACATTGAAAAATAGCATTGTGTTCACTATCTATAGGAAGAATTTGGGCGTTGTATCGGTTGGCGGTTTGAATAAATAAATCACCGGACATAACTAATGATTCTTTATTAGCTAATAATACTTTCTTACCTGCCTCTACCGCAGCTAATGTAGACATTAATCCAGCGGCACCGACTATTGCAGCCATCACCACATCGACCTCTGAAGCGCTGGCTACTTGCGCAAGCGCCTCGTGACCCGCTAAGACTTCGCATGTTAATTGCCCGTCCGAAAATAGTTTTTTAGCTTGTTTAAATTGCGTTGGATCCGCTATCACCACATATTCAGGCGAACATAATCGAGCCATTTGCAACAATACTTCAATATTGTTGTTTGCCGTCAACGCATACACGCTGAATAGCTCTGGATGTTTCAGTAAAACATCAAGAGTACTTTTTCCTATTGACCCCGTTGCACCCAAAATACTGACTTTTTGCATCAGGCCATCCAGATAATGTAACAAAATGCAAAAACAGGAAAGGCAGCCGTCAAACTATCAATTCTATCCATTACGCCGCCATGTCCAGGCAATAACTTTCCGCTATCTTTTATGCCAGCACAGCGTTTAAACATACTTTCGTTTAAATCACCTAAAGCAGACACGCCGACAGTCAATGCACCAACCATTATATGTAACCATATGCGAGAAGGGTCGACTTGATAATGCAATGCAGCAAAGGCAATAATGGCGGAAGATGCGAAAACCCCACCCATAAGGCCTTCTAAAGTTTTGCCCGGCGAAACCTCGGGACGTAACTTGTGTTTACCAAATTTTACCCCGACAAAAAAAGCGCCTACATCTGCAGCCCAAACAATACCTAACACATAAAAAATGAGAGATGCACCGTAGTAGGGATCAACGTCATATAAATTTGTGCGCAACGAGACAACGGCAACCCAGGTAGGTATCAACGTTAAAATTCCAAATATCCCTCGGAGTATTTTACTGTTATACCAAACAGAACTGAATTTTGGATAGGCAATAATCATCGCCAGCGACACTACCCACCAGATAGCTGCGACGGTAAGTATGTAAGTATAGAAAGTATTTAATTGTCCTTGATACCAGATCAAATCACTGGGTAACAAGCTTGAAAGCGTCAGACACATTACAACAATTAGCGCTGCATACGCACTTTTTGTAAAAGTACGTGTTATTCCCGACATACTTGACCATTCCCAAGCACCTAAACCCATAACTAAGGCAATCATAATTTGAAAGCTAAATAGCGGTAAATATAAAATGGCAAACAATGCCAAAGGGGCAAGAATAAGCGCAGTGATAATCCGTTGTTTTAACACATTCGCCTCATAAATTTATTATTTTTGGTTTGCCACATATTAAGTTATCTGCTCTGAAATTTTACCAAACCGTCTCTGACGATCAGTAAACGCCAGCACTGCAGCTTGAAAAGCAGCTTCATTAAAATCAGGCCAAAAATCTTCTGAAAAATATAGTTCAGCATAGGCAATTTGCCATAGCAGAAAATTACTAATCCTTTGTTCTCCACCGGTGCGGATCAATAAATCGACTACCGGTAAATTTGCTGTGCTGGTAAAGCGTGTAAATGTTGCTTCATCGATATCTGCTATATTAATTTTTCCAGCTTGAACTTGTGTAATTAATTCTTTAGTGGCATTGACTATGTCCCAT
>NZ_CAJXPA010000028.1 GCF_913058035.1 uncultured Paraglaciecola sp.
TGTTAGCACATCAGACCCAAGAAAACACGGCAACAGTAGAATTTAAAGCCTTTTATAAGGTGGGTGCCTCCTACTTTGTGATGCATGAATTATCAAGCTTTGTTTTTGAAGCGGGAAGCTGGTTGTATGCTGATGGAGTAACGCAAAAAGGCTCGGGAGAATATACTCCAGAGCGTAATAGTCAATGCTTGTGCGGTAGTACTAAGAAATTTAAAAAATGTTGCGGTTAATGCTCAGCTAGTTAATAACTAAAGGTCACAACACACTACGGCTTTTACATTAAACCAAATAACCCTGTGCGACATGACGATGATATATCTTAATAACATCGTTATATTGCTCGTTTGATAGCGAATAAGTCATAAAAATTATTAGTCGTTATATTAGCCAGCTCTTCTACACTTATACCTTTGAGATCAGCGATGAATTCTCCAACTTCTCTTACAAATCCTGGTTGATTAGGTTTACCTCTATAAGGAACTGGTGCTAACCAAGGTGAATCTGTTTCAATTAGTAATTTGTTCAAAGGGATTTTTTTTACTACTTCTTGCAACTCAGTAGCGGTTTTAAAAGTGACAATACCAGATATAGATATATACATGCCCAATTCTATAGCTGCTTGAGCCATTTCCCAGGTTTCGGTAAAACAGTGAAGTACACCCTTTGTTGACGGGTCTTTATGTTGCTTGAGTAGTTCAATGGTATCTTCACGGGCATCGCGGGTATGGATAATTAAGGGTTTTTTAAGTTTATTAGCTACTTTGACATGGTCAACAAAAGAAGTTAATTGCACTGACTTAGTTTCTGCACCGTAAAAGTAATCTAAGCCAGTCTCACCAATAGCCACTACGTCTTCGTTATCAGACATTTGTAATAAGTCTTCGTAACTGCAGGCATCTTCTTGATGTAACGGATGTACACCACAAGAAACAGATACATCTTTAAACCTTTTGACGCTATTTAACATCGCAGGAAAGTCCTTAACAGACACTGAAACACATAAAAAATGTTCTATACCACGATTTCTTGCAAAATTGAGTACTTCTGATAATTCTTCTGGGGTTTTATCTAATCGGTCTAAGTGGCAATGTGAATCAACAAACACGTCATTTTTCCATTTTAATAAGATTAAGTTTAAGCAATTTTTACTAAAGCAAGTTTATCAAAAAGCTCTGTTAACACTAACGTTTTATTTACTCCCGGGTTACGCAATTGCTGAGTAACTTTATTTGCTTGTAAATTTAACTGCCAAATTGTTTCAGACATCTGATTAATAAATTGCTGTCTTGCCCAATATTGGGTCCATTTAATCACCTTATCTGCATGAGTCTGCCAATCAATAGCTAACTGCATAGCACTAGTCTGGCCTTGTAAAAGGGCGTCTAGCCCGGCGCTAAATATTTCATAAGTGAAGTTCTGTTCTTCTTGTAACTCTGCTAATAATGCCAGTGGACGAGCACTAAATAACTTAGCAAAATTAATATCAATATCTGCGTTATGTTGAGATTTCACCCAAGCAAGTGTGGAATCTAAAGTAGGTAAAGGTAAAGCTAACTTTTCACAGCGGCTCTTGATTGTAGGTAATAGTCGCTCTGGTTTATCAGTGGTGAGAAACAAAAAAGTATCAGCAGTAGGCTCTTCCAGTGTTTTAAGTAACGCATTAGCACTTGATTCGGTCATAGTGTGAGCGTCATAAATAATCAATACCTTTGCCCCTGACATATGGGCGGAGCTAACTAACTTCTTGATTGCATCACGAATCAGATCAACACCGATTTGTTTATCAGATTCCACTATATGTAAATCAGGGTGAGTAGTAGCGGAGTTTAATAAACAAGATTGGCATTGGCCACACACCTGATGCCCTCGCCTAGCTTTGCATAATAGCAATTGACCTAATTGCAAAACAAAGCTTGATTTACCTATACCCGATGGGCCTTGAATAAGTAATGCGTGATGCAGTTTACTATCTGCAATTCTATTGCTTAACTGCTTGAATGTATCGTCCAACCAAGGAAACACTTAGCACTCCAAAAATTGGTTAATAGCTAACTCAACATCTTTATGAACTGACTGCATGCTTTGCATGGTGTCGATTACCACACAATTTGTATCCTGCTCTGCTAAAAACAAATATTGCTTTCTAGTTCGTTCAAAGAAGCTCAAATCTTCTTGTTCAATACGATCTAATTCACCCCGTCCTTTTGCACGTTTAAGACCTTCTTGAGGTTCAACATCCATATATAATGTAAAATCAGGTCTAAAGTTTTTTAAGGTGATGGCCCTTAAATTTTCGATCATGTTTTGATCAACCTGACGACCACCACCTTGATAAGCCTGAGATGACATGTCGTGTCGATCGCCAAGAACCCAGTAGCCCTTTTTTAAATTGGGCAATATAATATTTTGTACTAGTTGCGCTCTAGCCGCGTACATTAATAGCAGTTCAGCTTCCACTGTCACTTTTTCTTCTTGCCAGTCATGTTTGACAATATCTCTGATAGCTTCGGCCATAGCAGTACCACCCGGCTCTCGAGTGTTGACTACTGTGTAACCAGCTGCGCAGATTGCTTGAGTAATAATGGCCACAGCTGTGCTTTTCCCAGCGCCTTCAAGGCCTTCGATAACAATAAATTTACCTGATGTATGCAACTAATATTCTCTTATTTATTTAATTGGTATTTACGCACAGCAATGTTGTGTTCTTGTAGTGTCGACGAAAATTTATGGCTACCATCACCTTTAGAAACAAAATATAACTGTTGTGTCTCAATTGGATTAAAAGCGGCATCAATAGCTAATTTACTTGGCATAGCAATAGGTGTTGGCGGCAAGCCCTTAATAACATAGGTATTGTAAGGCGTAGCAGCTTTTAAGTCTTTACGCCTAATATTACCATCGAAATTTTCACCCATGCCATAGATAACCGTTGGGTCTGTCTGAAGCCGCATTTTAAGATTAAGACGGTTGACAAATACACCTGATATTAGTGCTCGTTCCTGTGCTATGCCCGTTTCCTTTTCAATTATTGAAGCCATAATTAACCCTTCATAGGCCGATGAATAAGGTAAGTCCATCGCTCGGTCATGCCATGCATTATCTAAATATTGTTGCATGCTTGTATGCGCTCGTTTGACGAGTTCAATTGCGTTTGTCTGTGCCACAAAATAATACGTGTCCGGCAATAGAAACCCTTCAATTGATTGTTTTGGTAAAGGCAGAGCTATTTTTTCAAGCTGTTGATAAAAATCATCAGCAAATTGTATCTGCGGATGAGACTTAAAAACTAACAACCACTCTTTCCAATTTAGCCCTTCAACTAAACTAATTGAAAATTGTAGTTCTTTTCCGCTTGAGAATAATTCCAATAAATCTAAGGCACTCATAGACGGTGATAGTTCGTAGGTGCCTACTTTTATATTTGCAAGCTCTGGATCAAACTTCATTCTGATCTTAAGGCCTATATTATCAGCAATGATACCCTGCTCTTTCAATCGGTTAAGCAGTCCTTTGGCAGATTGTCCCGGTTTAACCTGGTACACCAATTTGTTTGTAAGATTAAGTGATTGATGTACTTTTTTATCCAAATAAAAAAGCGTTACAGTCAATAAAATGCTGGAAATACAGGCGAAAATCGATAGATACTTAATTACTTTCATTGAACTTTTATCGCCTCTAAATTGATTGCATGTTGTATATCGTGTTGTATTTTTTTTGTTTCTTCGACCATAAAGTTTTTATGTTGTTGAGTCGTTGGGTTGAACAGGCTAACAACAGGAACCAACATCATTAAAGAATTACACACAAACAATTCTTGAGCGCTAAATAAAACACTAACTGCCTGTTTTACTATCTGGCATTCGAGACCATTTTCTTGCATAACAGTCAAAACTCGATTGCGCATGACCCCTTCAACTCCTGAATCTGATAAGTCCGGACTATACCAAGTATTGTCTTTATACCAAAACAAGTTACCTGCAGAGGTTTCAATAACTTTATGGTTTGTATCACACACGATCGCATCATCATAACTAGTTTTAGACAGCGCCTGCTTCACTAGAACTTGCTCTAAGCGGTTAAGGTGTTTAATACCTGCAAGTAAAGGTTGACAGGCTAACGTGATGGAACTGGTAGTTAGCTTGATACCTTTGGTTTGCCAGGAGGGGTAATGTGATGGGATAGTATGCAAGGATATAATAAAATTAGGGTTTTCGGCACCCACAGGGCTGTAACCTCTTCCCCCTACTCCTCGAGTAATAATCACTTTTACTACGCAATCGTCAGCGGTTTTTAATACATTAAATATACAACACTCTAACTCTACCCATTTATCAAAATCTATATGTAGAGTTTTACATGCCAATTTTAAGCGATTAATGTGGTTCTCAAAAAACTCAAGTCTAGCGTTTCTGAACGCCATAGTAGTAAAACAGCCATCACCGTATTGCAAGGCTCTGTCTGCGATCGCTATATGTTGTTGTTGCTGTCCGTTAACTATCATTCATTTTTGTGTCTTGAAACCATAAATTATTTTCAATAATAACTAAAAATAAAGTTTTTCCTACTGTTTTTTAAACAGTAGTGAACCGTTTGTACCACCAAAACCAAATGAATTACATAAGGCATAATCGAGTTTTGCTGGTCTGGCTGTATGGGCAACAAAATCGAGATCACAGCCCTCACCTGGGTTATCTAAATTTATAGTGGGTGGTGCAATTTGATCACGCAAAGCTAGTATAGTAAATATGGCCTCTACTGAACCTGCAGCCCCAAGCAAATGTCCAATCATCGATTTAGTTGAACTAACCAAAACAGTGTTTGCGTGTTTACCAAACACATGTTTAATCGCTGCTACTTCAGCCACATCGCCAGCTGGAGTAGAGGTGCCATGAGCGTTAATGTAGCCAATTTCACTAGCATTGATCTTTGCGTCATTAATCGCATTGACCATTGCCGCTGCCGCACCCTCACCATCAGCAGGGGGAGAAGTCATATGGTAAGCATCACCACTCATGCCAAAACCAACTAGTTCGGCATAAATTGTTGCACCGCGCGCTACTGCACAGTCATAATCTTCTAACATTACCACTCCAGCGCCCTCTCCCATGACAAAACCATCTCGGTCTTTGTCCCAGGGACGACTTGCTGCTTGAGGATCTTCATTGCGGGTAGATAGAGCTCGGGCTGCTGCAAAGCCGCCAATACCGAGTGCACACACCGTAGATTCTGCTCCGCCAGCAATCATTGCATCTGCATCACCATAAGCAATAATACGTGCTGCAATACCAATATTATGTACACCTGTTGTGCAGGCGGTTACAACGTTAATGTTGGGACCCTTGAGACCTTCAAAAATAGAGAAAAAACCAGAAATCATATTTGTAATGGTGGCAGGTACAAAAAATGGTGATATTTTTCGTGGACCAGAATCAAGCAACTTTTGATGATTACTCTCAATCATACCTAAACCGCCTATTCCAGAACCAATAGCCACACCAATTCGTGCCGAGTTTTGCTCTGTTACTTTATAACCTGAATGTTCGAGCGCTTGTTTACCTGCAGCAATACCAAGTTGGATAAACCTATCCATTTTTTTAGTTTCTTTTTTGGGTATATATTTTTCAACATCAAAATTTTTCACTTCTCCAGCAAACTGAGTAGTGAACAAGGTTGAATCGAATGACGTGATAGGGGCGATACCACTTTTACCAGCAAGAATGTTTTTCCAAGTAGAATCTACAGTATTGCCAACAGGTGAAAGCATGCCCAGACCAGTCACAACAACGCGACGTTTAGACACATTGGCCTCCGACTATTATTAGTAGATGATTGTTTTGGAAAAGAAACGGTCCTGTGAGGACCGTTTTTAAAAACTTACGCGTCTTTATTGGCGTTAACGTAATCAATGGCAGACTGAACAGTAGTAATCTTTTCAGCTTCTTCATCAGGGATCTCAGTGTCAAATTCTTCTTCAAGAGCCATGACTAATTCGACAGTGTCTAATGAATCCGCCCCTAAATCATCGACGAAGGAAGCTTCTGATTTAACTTCTTCTTCTTTAACACCAAGTTGCTCAATGATGATTTTTCTTACGCGTTCTTCTATAGTACTCATAATTCTAGTTATCCTTTAAGTCGCTAGATATAATTTTGTGAGTAGTGTATTCAGCTAATTGAGCCCTTGCAAGTAGCAGGGTCAAATTTTTTTCTGGTCTAACCACTCACAGATTGATAATTCTATTTTATTTAGTAAAAACTTGTTTCGAAAATTTTACCATATTTTATCCCATATACATGCCGCCATTTACGTGTATTGTTTCTCCGGTAATATATGCAGCGTCTTCACTGGCTAAAAATCCAACCGTCGCAGCGATTTCTTTTGGATCTCCCAAACGATTTGCTGGAATATCCTTAAATATACTTTCTTTTTGGTCATCGGTTAATGTTTTTGTCATATCAGTATCGATAAAACCTGGAGAAACAACATTAACGGTAATACCTCTTGATGCCACTTCACGAGCCATAGATTTACTAAAACCAATCATACCCGCCTTTGATGCAGCATAATTGGCTTGACCTGCGTTTCCGGTAGAACCGACAACTGAACCAATGTTGATAATACGTCCCTTACGTTTTTTCATCATTCCACGTAACACCGCTTTTGACATTTTGAATATTGAAGTCAAATTAGTATCAATAATACTTTGCCATTCTTCATCTTTCATTCGCAACAACAGATTATCACGGGTGATACCAGCATTGTTTATGAGTATATCCACACCACCATGCTTTTCAGCAATATCAGCCAGCAGGGCCTGCATCGAATCAGGTATGGCGACATCTAGTACTTTACCCTCGCCTTTACCATTTAAGAAATCGCTGATAGCCTGAGCACCCTTTTGTGACGTTGCAGTACCTATCACAGTTGCACCATCGGCAACTAATCTCTCGGCTATCGCTCTGCCAATTCCCCTGCTTGCACCTGTTACCAAGGCAATACTACCGTTTAAATTAGCCATACATTCTCTCTGGAAAAAAATTAAGTAATTAATTCAATGAATTAATAGATTCAACTGTATTAATCGCGACACAACTTAAACGTTTATCAATACGCTTAGTCAGTCCGCTAAGTACTTTACCGGGTCCTACTTCTAACAAAGCTTCAACCTTTAAATCGGCTAACTTAGTTACGGTCTCTGTCCATCTTACTGGACTATATAGTTGTTCAACTAAAGCCTGTTTGATAATATTTGGCTCAGTTGGATAAGCAACATCTACATTATTAATAACAGGTATTTCAGGAGTATTGAACTGAATTTTTTTAAGTAAGATTGCTAGTTTATCTGCTGCTGGTTTCATCAATTCACAGTGCGAAGGCACACTAACAGCCAAAGGCAATGCACGTTTAGCACCTTGTTCTTTACAAAGATTAGCGGCTACTAAAGCGGCTTTTTTATTCCCAGCAATCACAACCTGCCCAGGTGAATTGAAGTTAACAGCTGCCACAACTTCATTTGTTTCTGCTTTTGCTTGCAAACAACTTGCAACAACTTTTTTGTCGTCCAAACCAATAATAGCAAACATAGCACCTGTACCAATAGGCACCGCTTGTTGCATAAATTGACCTCGCGCTTCAACTAATTTAACCGCATCAGCAAAACCTATAACGCCTGCACATACCAAAGCCGAATATTCACCTAAGCTGTGTCCAGCAAAATATGTCGGTTGAATCTGTTCTTTCTCAAGTAATAATTTATAAATTGCATAACTTGCTGCCAATAATGCGGGTTGCGTAACATGAGTTTGGTTCAGTTTTTGCTCATCATTTTGTACAACATCCCACAGATCGTAACCCAGGGCCTCACTGGCTTGTGCAAAAGTCTCTTGAATAATACTGTATTCAGTGGCTAATTCTTTCAACATACCTAAGGTTTGAGAACCTTGACCAGGAAAAACCCATGCTTGTTTACTCATAATTGATTCTCTAAATATTAATTTTAATAACGTACTAGTGCAGATGCCCAAGCAAAACCACCGCCAAATGCTTCTAGAAGTAAGTTCTGTCCACGCTTAATTCTGCCATCTCGAATAGCCGTATCAAGAGCCGTTGGCACAGTAGCAGCAGAAGTATTGCCATATTTTTCAAGAGTCATAACAACCTGATCAAGCGACATATCTAATTTTTTTGCGGTCGCCTTGATAATACGAAAATTAGCTTGATGAGGAACTAACCAATCTAAGTCTGATTTTTTCATGTTATTAGCAGCTAACGTTTGTTCAACAACTTCACTTAATTTTGTGACCGCAACTTTAAACACTTCATTGCCTTTCATGCTTCCCCAGTTTTCATGAACAGATTGCTCGTCACCATGTTGTGGGTTACCTATAGTTAATAAATCACCATAAGATCCTGCGGCATGAATGTGTGTTGATAAAATACCCGGCTCTTCACTTGCCTCAATAATAGTGGCACCTGCTGCATCACCAAATAAGATCACCATGGTGCGGTCTTGAGGACTGATCATTCGACTTAGGCAGTCTGTACCGACCACCAATATCCGTTTAGCCATGCCACTTTTAATATATTGGTCAGCAACGCTCAGAGCGTAACAATAACCTGCACAGGCAGCCGCCACATCAAATGCGGGTATACCGTCCACATTTAATGCTTTTTGAATCTCACAAGCCGTGCTGGGCAATGCATATCGACTACTTGTAGTAGCGCATACAATCATGTCCAAGGAGTTAGCATTAATGCCAGCCGCTTCCAATGCTTTTTTACTGGCTTCAAAGCCCATAGTTGCTGCCGTTTCGTTTACCCCAATGATGCGTCTTTCTCTGATACCTGTTCGATCCGTTATCCATTCATCAGACGTATCGACCATCGATGATAAGTCTAAATTGGTTCTAATATCACTGGGATAATAGCTACCAGTGCCAATTATTCTGGAATTCATTTATTAGTGACGCTCCATTAAAACAGCTTGAATCTTATTTTTTATCTTGTCTGGGACCTGCATCTCGACATGTTGTATTGCTTCTTTGATAGCACACAAAAAAGCCTCAGACGAGGCATTACCGTGACTTTTCACAACAATTCCACGCAATCCTATCAGACTAGCGCCATTATACTGGTCGGGGTTCATACGTAAATAAATGTTACGCAGCAAAGGTGTAGCAATTTTAGTCACTATTTTTGATAACCAATTATGTTGTGATACGTTTTTAACTTCTGTGATAGCAAATTTCACCAAACCTTCCCACGATTTCAAAGCGATATTTCCTGTAAAACCATCTGTCACTATCACATCTGCTTTTTCAGAAAAGATATCATTACCTTCAACAAAACCAATATAATTGATATTTTGAGAATCCATTAATAACTTAGCAGCAAGCTTAATTTGGTCGTTACCTTTGATCTCTTCTGATCCTACATTTAGCAGTGCTACTTTCGGCTGTTTGATATTGGCAATTTGCTCAGCCAATACAGAGCCCATGACTGCATACTGAAACAACACTTCAGAGTCACAATTAATATTTGCACCTAAATCCAGAAAATACACTTTACCGTTGTTCATAGTCGGCACTAGTGAAATAAGTGCAGGACGGTCGATACCGGGCAGTGTCTTTAGAACATGATACGCCATGCTAAGTAAAGCACCGGTGTTACCGCTACTGACACAGCCGTCGGCTTGATTATTATTGACTAAGTCGAGCATACGACGCATCGAAGAGTTTTTTTTGTGACGTAAAGCATGAGCCGGTGCCTCTGCCATTGATACGTTTTGTGGACAATCGGATAAGGTAACTTTAGATTGAATATTAGAAGTTTGTTTACTTAGCCACTGAGACATTATTGTCAAAGGTCCGCAAAGTATTAAATGAAGATGTGGTGTTTGTTGAAGTGCTGACAATGCAGCAGATAAAATAATATGGGGGCCGTTATCGCCCCCCATGATATCTAACGCTAAGGTTAGACGACTCAAAGTTCTGTCACTTTATTTTAAAGAGATAAAACTTTTTTGCCTCTATAGTAGCCATCAGCAGTCACGTGATGACGAATATGTGTCTCACCTGACGTTGAATCTACAGACAAAGTCGCAGTACCAAGTGCATCGTGTGAACGACGCATGCCACGTCTTGAACGAGTCTTCTTACTCTTCTGTACAGCCATTACTTTACTCCTAGTCTCGCTTAAGTTCTTTCAAAACCGCGAACGGGTTTGGACGCTCATCGGCCGGTTCAATTTTTCCGAAACTCATTTTATCGCGCTTTTGCTTGCAATCCTTCTCTGCATGAAGAGCTACAATCGGCAATGATAAAATTAATTCGTCTTCAAGGGTCTGAAATAAATTGATTTCTCCTTGGTCATCGACCTCAACCGGTTCGTAAACATCCGGTAACTCCTCTTCAACTTCTTCTTTGGCACTCTGCACGGGGCTAAAAGAAAAATTAACATCCATTGGATGGTCAAAGATTTCATTACATCTCTCACAGATAAGTGATGTTGAACATGCCATATGACCTTGAAAAAAAGTAAGACCCTGCTCGTCTTTTGCAAACTTAATTTCAACATCTATTTCTTTGGCAATATCAGCAACTGCACCAACTAACCTCGGCATTTCAGACGACAAAATAACTCCCCGATAATCGGAACGTATTGTGGCGTTTTTTACTGGGTCAACCAGTTTAGGTAGTTTCACTCTCTGCATAGCGCGCGCATGTTATAGAAACAACTCCGCTTAGTCAAAGAAAATCATACTTAATGACACTAGGCCCTACATTTTATATGCTTTAATTATTATTTGAGAATCAGAACAGATTATTTATGAAAATCATTTTGGCTTCGAGTTCACCTTATCGACAATCAATTTTAAAAAAATTACATATTCCGTTTATTTGTGAGGCACCCAATATTGATGAATCACCAATTCTGGGCGAATCAATTTATGACCAAGTAGCGCGTCTTGCAAAATATAAAGCATTAGCCATCGCTGCAAAAAAAGCGCATGTTAATAGTTTTGTTATTGGCTCAGATCAATTGGCCAGTTTTAACGGTAATGTGTTAGGAAAGCCCGGAGACTTTGCTTCAGCAAAACAGCAACTATTGATGTTTAGTGGCCAAACTGTCAAATTTCACACAGGTTTATGCATAGTTCATAAAGCGACAGGCCAATTGCAGCAAATAGTCGAAACTTTTGATGTGGTGTTTAAAACACTAACCATTGAGCAAATTTCAACTTACTTAAAAATTGAACAGCCTTATGACTGCGCTGGTAGTTTTAAATGTGAAGGTTTAGGCATTGCCCTGTTTAAGTCACTTAACGGCAATGACCCAAATACACTTATAGGTTTACCTTTGATTGCATTAATAGAACTATTTAAAAATATGTCTGTAGACCTGTTTGAACATATGCAAATACAAAGTAATTCAGACGTGTAACAATAATTCTTCCAATGAATGAATTACCGCAATAGGTGTGTGTTTTCGTAAACTATCTTCACTGTGGACGCCAAAGCTGACTCCAATCCGGTCCATATTTATGGCTTCAGCCATCGCCATATCATAAGTAGTATCACCAACCATTAAGACTTGGTCCGCTGTCAAATTCAATTCAGATAATAATTGCTGCAACATGTCAGGGGAAGGTTTGCTTTGTGCATCATCTGCGGTTCTTGAGGCACTAAAAAAGTGTTTTGTATCTGAATGATGCCAATTGTGCTCTAAACCTTGACGACCTTTTCCAGTTGCAACTGCTAATATGTAGCCTCGTTGTTTTAGACTTTCAAGTAATTGTCTCGTACCGCTAAAAAGTGGGCTAATTAATTGTGTGTGCCCTTTAAAATGCTCTTTATAAGTGTGTACGAGATCACGTGCAGTTTTTTCGTCTTGAATATTGAATAGTTGTTTTAAAGCAGGTAACAAGCTAATTCCAATTACATCTTTCGCTTGCTCAAAACTTGGAGTAGGCAAACCCAAATATTTGGCACTGTATTGCATACTTTCAACAATTTTATTTATTGAATCCATAAGTGTGCCATCCCAGTCAAATACAATTGCTTTATATTTCACTTCTCAACCTTTTAAGTACAGCGATCAAACTTGGTTCCAGTGGTGCTTTATAATTCACGCGCTCATCCGTATTAGGATGAATAAATGCCAATGAGTGAGCATGGAGAAATAATCGTTTAAGGCCAATCTTTTGCGTCCTTTGATCGAAATCTTTATCGCCATACCTATTGTCGGCTGCAATAGGATGACCAGCATGTAAGCAGTGCACACGAATTTGATGTGTACGACCAGTAATAGGGGATGCTTCGACCAATGTGGCTTGGTTAAATGATTCCAAAATACGATAACGTGTTTCAGATGGTTTACCTTCATCATTAACCAATACTATTCGTTCGCCTGATTTTAAAGTGTTCTTTAAAAGAGACGCTTTAACTTTAAAGCGGTTAGCAGGCCATTCTCCGGCAACCAATGCTTGATAACGCTTATCTACTTTTCTGTCTCTTAGTTGTTCATGTAAATTTTTTAAAGCAGAACGCTTCTTGGCTATTAATAAGCATCCTGAAGTGTCTCGGTCTAATCTATGTACTAATTCTAAAAACTTTTGCTGCGGACGAAGTGCCCTGAGCGCTTCAATCACACCAAAACTTAAACCACTACCACCATGCACCGCTGTGCCTGAGGGTTTATTCAACACAATCAGACAGTCATCTTCATAAAGAATATGATTTTCTAGACTCGACACTTTATTCAGCTTTGTTGAAGGTAAGTCGGTGGGTTCGGATACTCGTACAGGCGGGATCCGCAACTCGTCGTTGGCTTGTAATTTGTATTCAGGCTTAACCCGTTTTTTGTTAACTCGTACTTCGCCCTTGCGTAAAATGCGATAAATAAGGCTTTTAGGCACTCCCTTTAAGAAAGTGCGTAAATAATTATCTATTCTTTGCCCTTCAAGGTCAGGATCGATAGTAACAAATTGAACTTTTTGAAATAATAGGTCTGTCATATTCTGTCTATTGTAACCGAATTATTATGGTAAATGTCCAGTATTTTAATGTCTTGCCAGTGTCAGTGCTTTAATGTGATAATGTTCGAGTTGTAACATGTAATTCATGTTCAAAACAAATAGATGGATTAATCAGTTCTGTATGCAAATACGACCAATTTGTCGTGAAGCGTTTTTCTTATAGCGTAACTTGCAAGCATAATACGGCTAATCAACTACGAAGCGAGTAACTTTTCGTAGGTTGATTAAACAGAACCCTTACATCAGCGATACAATTAACCTATTGATCGCCATTGATGTAGAGAATACAAAAGAATTGACAAGATATTTGAATAATGAATTAGCCAGACAAGCATTTGTTTTCGAATAACACTAAGTTTTATATAACAAATCAGTAAGCTAAACATTCCGCCTGTTTAGCGCCTACTAAACATAGGTAAAAGTGTTTACAAGCAATGCATTAAAAAATTAATGATCATTACACTTCGGCGCAAAACTTAACCCTAGAATACAGCCGTGAGGTTGCATTAAATAGTTGTCTAATTACTGCGTAGTTCTTTACTTGTGGTGATCGGTACTTTACCGAGCTAACAAGAATGAAAAGAATGTTAATCAATGCCACTCAGCAAGAAGAATTGCGGGTAGCACTTGTAGATGGTCAAAAACTTTACGATTTGGACATAGAAAGCCCAGGTCACGAACAGAAAAAAGCAAATATTTACAAAGGAACAATAACCCGCGTAGAGCCCAGTTTAGAAGCTGCATTTGTTGATTATGGCGCAGACCGTCATGGTTTCCTTCCTCTAAAAGAAATTGCCAGGACTTACTTCCCACAAGGTTATAGATTTGAAGGTCGCCCCAACATCAAAGAGGTGATCAAAGAAGGCCAAGAAGTAATTGTTCAAATTGATAAAGAAGAGCGTGGCCAGAAAGGCGCAGCGTTAACCACCTTTATCAGTCTAGCTGGTAGCTACCTAGTATTAATGCCAAATAATCCTCGTGCTGGCGGAATATCTCGTCGCATAGAAGGTGATGAGCGAACAGAATTGAAAGCTGCGTTGAGTGGCTTAGACCTTCCAGATGGTATGGGATTAATTGTCAGAACAGCTGGCGTAGGCAAGACATCTGAAGAACTAGCATATGATTTGGACTATCTTGTATCAGGTTGGGGTCGCATTAAAGCAATGGCCGACTCTCGCTCTGCTCCCTTTCTTATTCACCAAGAAAGTGACGTAGTCGTTCGAGCTATTCGCGATTATTTAAGACGAGATATTGGTGAAATTCTTATAGATGATAACAGCGTGCATGAAAGAGCCTTAAAACACGTTGAACAAATGCGTCCAGACTACGCTAACCGCGTAAAACTCTATAAAGGTGATGTGCCTTTGTTTAGTCATTACCAAATTGAGAGCCAAATTGAATCGGCTTTCCAACGTGAGGTTAGACTTCCTTCAGGAGGCTCGATAGTTATTGACCCTACTGAAGCATTGATTTCAATCGATATTAACTCTGCTCGTGCAACTAAAGGTAGTGATATTGAAGAGACAGCATTTAATACTAATCTTGAAGCGGCAGACGAAATTGCTCGGCAACTACGTTTACGTGATGCAGGCGGTTTAGTCGTCATCGATTTTATTGATATGACGCCAGTACGCCATCAACGCGAAGTTGAAAACCGTATGAAAGACGCGGTTCGTGGTGACAGGGCAAGGGTACAACTTGGACGTATTTCACGCTTTGGTTTACTTGAAATGTCACGCCAACGTTTACGCCCATCATTAGGTGATTCTGCTAATAATGTATGCCCAAGATGCAGTGGCCACGGAACCGTTCGTGGGACAGAGTCATTAGCATTGTCTGTACTTCGTATCATGGAAGAAGAGAGCATTAAAGATAATACAGGGCAAATTGAAGCTCAGTTACCGGTTAATGTTGCCACTTATCTATTAAACGAAAAACGTAATTCAGTGCGAAGTGTTGAAAAGCGACACAGTGTTCAGTTAGTCATTATTCCTAATCCAAAAATGGAAACGCCACAATATAGTGTTGCCCGCAGACGCCCAGATGATGCCGTTCAGGAAATGAGTTACAACTTGCCATTAATTGAGCAAGCGGAAAACATTACTGATAAAACTGTTTCACCTGCTATGGCGAAAGAACAGCCTGCATTGCAGAGTCTTATTGCTCCGGAACAGAAAAAACCATTGCCAATCGTAGCACCAGATAAATCAGAAAGTTTATTGTATAAAGCGAGTAAATGGATTTCTGGCTTGTTTAAAGTAGAAGAAAAAGCAGTGCCTAAGAAAACGACTCATACTCGTAACGAAGGTACTAATCAGCGTCGAAATAAAAATACACGTCCTGATAGAAACAAGCGTAATAACAAAAACTTTGAACGCAAAGAAAACGTTGACCGCAAAGATAATACTGAGCAGCCAACTAATCGTAACGAGCGCCCAGATAAAAACGAGCGCTCTGAACGCAAACCAAGAAATGATAATCGCAAGCCACGTCGTGATGACAAACCGTTAGAAGCGACTCAAGACGCAACTATGGTTGCTAAGAGTCAGTCCCCTTCCCCGGCTCCCGTTCCGGCACCTGCGAAGAAAAAAGAACCGGTCGCAGAACGCAGGAAACGTCGTGACACCAGACGTAGTGTAAGAGTTGTGGCAGAGAATGACGATCAAAACAAGATTGTCGCCGACGTTCCAGAAACTCAAACAGCGATTGCTGAACAACCCGATTCTGTGGTTGTAGAAGCAAATGTCGTTGATACAAGTAACGAAGAGAAAGTTGTCGATAATGCTACGGTTGACAGTTTATCGGATACAACAACTAAAGCAGATAAGGAACAAAAAGAAATCGAGCCGCAAGAGGTAGACGTCACAGTAGAATCAGTTACTGAAACGACAGATACACAAGCCGTTAGTGAAACGAGTAAAGAAGAAGAGTCAACACCTCGAACTCGCAGTCGTCGTTCTCCTAGGCACATTAGAGCAGCAGGTCAAAAACGTCGCAAAGAAGGTGACGAAAAAGACGATGTTGTTAAACCAGATGTGGCCGAAGTAACTCAAGACGAGCTTCAGTTTGATGAGCCTGTTGTCTTACCTCAAGCCGAGAAAAAGTCTGAAGCTATCGTTGCTGAAGACAAACCAAAACAAAATGTTGTGGAATTAATAGCTGAACCTGATCAGGTTACTAATATACCTGAACTGAAAGCATCTCCTGAAGCAGAAGCATCACCAGCCAGTAAAGAGGAAGTTGAAGTTGAAGTTGAAGTTGAAGTTTCTGCAGGTGAACCCGAAAAAGAAGATATCTCTAAGTCAGTCAAAAAAGTACCTACTAAGAAAACACCTAAAAAGGCAACATCTTTGAAAGTTGAGCCTAAGCCAGCCAAAAAGCAATCAGTGTCTGCCCCAATGGCACGGCCTATGTCTATTGATGAAGCATTTGTAGATGTTAAAATTGGTTCCCTTGACGACTCTGCTAGACCGGAAGTTAAACGCTCTAGTAAATCAGCAATATTTTCAAGTTCATCGAATGCGGTTACCGCACCAGCCACTCGCCCTGGTTCACAAAGCGAGTAAAAATAATACTTGATATGTTAAAAAATGCCGCAAAACAGCACTGTGTTGCGGCATTTTTATTGACAGTGTAAGTGCTATTGTTCGTATATTACTGTATCCTCCCGCGACTATTTTTAGCTGTTTAAAAATCAGGCTATACTCAGAAAATGTCTTAGACTTGAACTGATGTATAAGCTAATCACCTTATTTGAGAATTATCTATGAGTTTTGCCGACCTAGGCCTTTCACCAAAAATTTTATCCGCTGTAGCCAGTAAAGGGTACACCACCCCTTCACCCATTCAGGCTAAAGCTATACCAGCAGTATTAAACGGCAGTGACGTCATGGCTGCTGCGCAAACAGGTACAGGTAAAACAGCTGGTTTCACCCTACCCATATTACATTTACTTAGCCAAGGACAATCAGCTAGACCAAACCAAGCTAGGGCATTGATACTCACTCCCACCAGAGAATTGGCGGCGCAAATAGCAGAAAGTGTTCAAACTTATGGTAAAGACTTACCGTTAAAGTCAGCCGTGGTATTTGGCGGTGTGGGCATCAATCCACAAATGCTGAAATTACGTAAAGGTGTAGATATACTAGTAGCCACTCCAGGCCGTCTTCTTGATTTATACAATCAAAATGCAGTTAAGTTTAGTGAGTTAGAAATACTTGTTATGGACGAAGCCGACCGTATGCTGGACATGGGCTTTATCCACGACATTAAAAAAATAATAAAATTGTTACCCCAAAAACGTCAAAACTTGATGTTTTCTGCTACTTTTTCAGATGATATTCGGAAACTAGCCAAAGGGTTAGTGAACAATCCAGTCGAAATATCTGTTTCACCTGCTAATACAACGGTCGACTTAGTTGAACAATGGGTGTATCCAGTAGATAAAAGTAAAAAATCCCAACTGCTTACGCACTTAATTAAAGACAATGACTGGCAACAGGTGTTGGTATTCAGTAGAACCAAACATGGAGCTAACCGCATTGCCAAACAGTTAGAGGCACATGGTATTAGCTCAGCAGCCATTCATGGCAACAAGAGCCAAGGTGCTCGCACCAAGGCTCTTGCAGACTTTAAACAAGGTAAAGTAAAAGCCTTAATAGCGACTGATATAGCTGCTCGAGGTTTGGATATTGATCAATTACCGCAAGTAGTCAATTTTGATTTACCTAATATACCCGAAGATTATGTGCATAGGATTGGACGAACGGGTCGCGCTGGTGCTACAGGTCAAGCTATATCCATGGTGACACAAGACGAATTCAAAGAATTAGTCGACATCGAAATATTAATCAAACAACTGATTCAACGAAAAGTGACTGAAGGATTTGAGCCCACTCAGCCTCTACCTGAATCGAAAATTGGTCAACGACCCATTAAAGCAAAAAAGCCAAAACAAGCTCAATCTGGTCACAGAGATGGTCAACGTTCCGGACGTAATTCATCTGGTGGTCAGCCGCCTAAAAGTAATCAATCACGGAATAGAAATAGTCAATCAAGAGGAAATTCTGGTAACCGTTAGTAAATCGCCACTCAATAAAATATTGGCTTAAAGCTCAGTTGATGTTTTGTTGTGTTGTTTTTTTGTTTAGCATCGGTCATTAGAATATTGAAAGTGCAGGTTTAACTACTTGCACTTTCACCACCACAGGTTCTATATATTCGCAGTAAGTATTCTATCCAGATGATTAGCAAAGTTCTGCCTATCACTTTGGTTTAACGGCGGTGGTCCGCCTGACTGCTCACCGCTGGCACGCATTGTGTCCATGAAGTCACGAATGTTGAGTCTAGAGCGAATATTTTCAGTAGTGAACAACTCTCCTCTTGAACTTAATACTTGACCACCCTTTTCAATCACTTCTGCGGCTAAAGGAATATCACTGGTGATCACTAAATCGTTTGGTTCAATTTGTCGCACTATTTCATCGTCAGCCACATCAAATCCAGCACTCACTTGCATAGAGCGAATAAACTTAGACCCAGGTGTACGAATATATTGATTGGCCACAAATATAGTTTCAACTTTTTTACGCTCTGCAGCGCGAAACAAAATATCTTTTATTACTACCGGACATGCGTCAGCATCTACCCAAATCTTCACTGTAACACTCTCTTTTTTTAATCATTAATTTATGAAACTGCGACATCATCCAATGATATCATTCTTGCATCTGCTGTTCTGTTGATAAGCTAATGTATGTTTTAGCTATTTCAAATTCTGGAAGAGCATTTCTGTACTGACTCAAAATTTCTAACTAAATGTTTTACATTCTGACGTCTGAGGCACTTATTTTCTAGCATTCACAAATTTTTGTAGCGAGTTTTCGTTTTACTAGCGGTATTAATTTAGGCTATTAGATAATGACATAGGTGATGTTCTTATGAAATCATCTGCAAAAATCAACGGCTTCTACTCTTTAAAGTGTTTAGACATTTTGATGACTGACATTCTGTTATTTGTTAATCCAATCAACTCTATATCTTACATTACCTTAAGATTATTAATAAAAGTGACTGATTTATATAATGAAAAAATATTTTAGCGACTGCTGTATTTTTAATTTATTTATTTGTTTGATATTATACCAAGTCTACTATTATTTTCAGCTTCCGTAACCGCTTTGTCTAATATACCAATACCGACAATACCTAGAACCGTTTTATTAGAGTGAATAATGTTGGTCACTGATATCTTGCCAATAATGACTCTGTTTTAATAAACGGGCAAAACCCACATCACTAGCGGTAAACCTAACGTATTCTGATGATTGATTAAAATCTCCGTCCGAGACTAAGATATCACGGTTAACTCCCCACTCTTTTATAGATGCTTATTTTGCCATATTAAAGTTAAGCTCAATACCTGCCTGTCCATTAGTTGAGCCCCCAGCTGTGAGAGGTTGTCATTACCTGCACAATATTGGATTTGTTGACACATTTAGTTGACTCCAACACCACATCAGATTTCAAGCTGTGATCTTTTAATATCTGGGGTGAATCCTTTTAAAAAAATCGCATAGTAAGCCGTTTTCCTGACCATGGTGAAGTGTCAATAGCGGTGTTAATTTTAAAAGGGACTTCATATTTACTTTTACTTTTACTTTTACTTTTTTGAGGATAATCATAATAAAAATAATCGTTTAACTACTTTGTTCTTCATGCATCTTTAGGTGGCAGTATGCCCTGATTGAGCATGCAACAAATATAAGTATAAATCGCGGTGTCAACATCAATTGAGAAAGTTAATGTGGGTGACTGTATCAACGACTTAATAACGTTTTAGTGTTGATGCTGATATTTTTTATTCACAATACGGAGCTTAACGTGCCTAAAACGATGAAACTATGAATGTTGAGATCCCATGGTCAGTGTATTGACATCAGCCATCAACTGTAACATCGACTTGTCTTGAATTAGTCGATTAGATAGCACCACTGGTGTTGATTTTTTAAGACTTATCTACTGCTTTTAAGTTTTTTCTTTTGTGTCAGAGCCGCAGGCTAATGCAAGTGTTAACGGTGCAATATTGATCAGATAACTTAGAATCGGAAATTTTATTGTTATTTAAACTTAGAAGATTAAAAAATTAGTACTTTTCATCAAAACATTCTTTTGTTGAAAAATTTAAAGCCGTTGGGTTTTCCTTGCCAACGGATCAGATAATCAAAAGGGTTAATTATTTAAAGGGTTATGAAATTAATCATTTAAACCAACAATTGGTGAATATCACTAATGGTTACAAATTAACACATACGCTTCATTGTAAGAATCTTGCTATCCACTTGTTTTATAACACTATTTTTTAGTTGGCATAGTCGATGCTAATCACAGTCGATGCTAACTGTGAGCAGATACACATATTTACTTGTTTTTACGGAACCTAAAATGAAATCGATAATGAATAAAAAAGTTGGCCGCAGATTACTTTTAATATTACCTATGCTGCTGTCAGTTAGCCTTTTAAGTAGTTGTGGAGATGCTGAAGCCTTAGACACTAAAGAAATGTTGGTTGTATCGGTTCCCGTAGAAGTTTCGACATTATCGATCGGACATATATCTTCAAACTATTCAACTACAGCGGTGCTAGAGGCAAAAGAAGAAGCGTTCGTGGTGCCAAGAGCATCTGGGATCATCGAACATATCTATGTTGAAGAAGGTGATTATGTTGAAAAAGGGCACATATTGGCACAAATAGAACCCCGTCGTTATCACTTAAACCTAGACCGAGCAAAAGCAGATTTAGTCGGCATTGAAAAAGAATTACAAAAAATTAATAAGGTATATAATAAAAAGTTAGTTAGTGACAATACTTATGACAAATTAACAGCTCAATATGAATCCGCTAAAGCAACCCGATCCCTTGCCGAATTAGATTTAAAAGAAGCCACAATAACAGCACCAATATCAGGCTATATCGCTGTACGAAATGCTAAGGTAGGTAATCTGAGTGAGTCTTTTCAACGTGAAAGAATGTTCCATATCGTTCAACAAAAAGAACTATACGGAATTGTCTATTTACCTGAAAAAGAACTTTCTAGAGTGCATAAAGGGCAACAGGCCTCTTTAAATTTAACTGCATTTGACGGTGCTGATATCATTGCGTTTGTTGAACGTATCAGCCCAGTCATCGATTCAAAAACGGGTACTTTTAAAGTCACATTACGTGTACCTAATCCTGATAACTTACTCAAGTCAGGCATGTTCGCTCAGGTTAAATTAAATTATGACACCAAACAAAACGCAGTGCTTCTTCCTCGTAAAGCTCTTCTGTCTATCGACGATAATATCAATGTATTTGTTGTCAAAAACGGTATTGCCAATAAAAAAGCCGTCACTGTAGGCTACCAAGAAGGTGAGGTGATAGAGATATTATCTGGCTTAACAGGTTCAGAACAAGTCGTTATCACTGGGCATCAGAACCTAAGAGACCAAGCCCCTGTCGAAATTGTTAATGATGACGTAAGACTAAACAAACCGTTAGAATTAGCTCAGGAAATGTCTAATCAGACAGGTAAAGGATAAGGGGCCTGTTATGAACATTGTTGATATTGCAGTCAAACGGCCAGTCACGATATGGATGTTTACTTTTGCGATTATTTTATTTGGTATGGTTTCATTATCTCGTTTGGCGATAAACTTGTTACCGGAACTGTCCTACCCTACCTTGACTATCCGCACAGACTATATTGGCGCAGCGCCTAACGAAATCGAACAACTAGTATCCAAACCCATTGAAGAAACTATCGGGGTGGTTAAAGGGGTGCGAACTGTTACTTCAAACTCCAAAACCGGACAATCTGATGTACTACTCGAATTTGATTGGGGCACAGATATGGATTTAGCTAGTCTTGAAGTACGTGAAAAGCTTGACACACTGCAATTACCCTTGGATATCAAAAAACCTTTATTACTGCGCTTTAATCCTAGCTTAGATCCGGTTATGCGCTTTGGTCTAGGGGGTGCAAAAGTCATCGCAACAAACGATCCAGCTTCAACAAAAGGTAGTCAACAGTTAGGCTTAACCGACCAAGGTATCAAAGCGCTGCGTATCTATGGCGAAGAGCAAATAAAGCGGCAACTAGAATCTGTAGTTGGTGTGGCATCAGTGAAAGTCAGTGGTGGTTTAGAAAATGAAATTCAGGTTCTTGTTGACCAGCAAAAAAGTAGTCAGTTGAACATCCCTCTCAGTCAGATCATTAAACGACTAAAAGATGAAAACGTTAATTCATCTGGTGGCCGAGTAAAAGATGGCTCACAAGAGTATTTAGTACGCACCTTAAATCAATTTCAAACCTTAGACGATATACGCAACTTGTTTATTGCTAACCGAGAAGGCAGAAACATTCGTTTAGGTGATATTGCCATCGTGCAGGATGCACACAAAGAGCCAACGAGTATGAACCGCTTTAATGGATTTTCAGGCGTAGAAATAGCTATTTACAAGGAAGGCGATGCAAACACGGTTCAAGTGGCTAAAAACATAAAATTTAGAATCGCCCAGTTGCAAGATGAAATACCGAGCCAATATCAATTGCAGTTGGTATATGATCAATCTAAGTTTATCGCCAGTGCTATTGATGAGGTAAAAACCGCAGCCGTTATAGGGGGCTTGCTTGCAATGTTGGTGTTGTATCTGTTCCTGAAAAACATTTGGTCAACATTAATTATTTCTATTTCTATTCCTGTCTCAATTATTGCCACTTTTAATCTTATGTATAGCAATAACATAAGTTTGAATATTATGAGTTTAGGGGGTATTGCGTTAGCTATCGGTCTATTAGTTGATAACAGCATAGTGGTGTTAGAGAATATTGCTCGGCATAAAATTAAGACTAAGGACTTCAAACAGGCCGCAGTTATAGGCACCAAAGAAGTTTCTATGGCCATCATCGCATCAACATTAACAACCATGGCTGTATTTTTTCCATTGGTCTTTGTTGAAGGCATAGCCGGTCAATTATTTAGCGACCAAGCATTAACGGTTACCTTTGCCTTAGCTGCCTCTTTAGTTGTGGCACTGACGCTAATACCTATGTTGGCAGCAAGAGAGAAATCTACTGAAACGTCTGCCAGTAGACAAGCCATAGATTTAGGTGAAAGCCTGAAAAAAACCATTCCAACTACCAAAATAGGCTGGTTATTTCATTATTTGTCACTTCCTCTTTACGGGTTAATTCAATTAGTTTTCCATTTTATCCCTTTTGTTATTACGTCCTTTATCATTTTGTTATTCAGGCTATTAGGTAAGATATTGAGTGCTTTATTTCACCCACTATTATGGATATTTGACAAGTTTTTTGTCCAAATCGAAAAAATCTACTTACATACACTTCAACAAGCGTTGCGTCTTCGTTTGTTAATTTTAACCGGTGTAATAGCCGTGTCCTTAGCATCAGTGTTGTTATTGCCCAAGTTAGGCATGGAATTGATCCCTGATATGTCTCAAGGTGAATTTTATGTCGAAATCAACTTACCGACAGGATCTCAATTAGAAAACACCGATCGAGTGATTGCTGACTTAGCCAACTTTACCGCCGAGCTAGATGGTGTAAAACGAACCTATGCCTTAGCAGGTACCGGAAGCTTAATGAATGTATCAGCCAGTCAAGGTGGTGAATATTGGGGTAAGCTAAATGTTGTGATGCAAAATGATAGCTCAGCTCACACACATCAAATCGCGATTGATAAAATGCGTGGATACTTATCAAAACAAGCAGGAGTTCAAAGTAAGTTTGGTAAACCCGCATTGTTTACTTTTGCGACACCTTTGGCAGTGCAAATCGTGGGTTATGATCTTGAAAACTTGTTTAAGTACAGTCAAAAAATAGAAACTATAATGCAAGCTGACAATCGCTTTTCCGATGTTGGATCCTCTTTACAATCCGGTAATCCGGAGCTCAAAATTAAATTTGATCATAGCAAACTTGCTCAGCTTGGTATCAATGCACCTGATGTATCTAAACTTATTTCTGCAAAAATTGGAGGCGAAGTCGCAACTAAATTCAGTATTGAAGACCGTAAAGTTGATATCTTAGTTAGAGCTATTGAAAAACAACGGGATTCTATTACTGATATTGGCCAAATGATTGTTAATCCCGGTGCAAACCCATCTATTCCTTTAACAGCAGTAGCAGACATTATCATGTCAATTGGTCCCAGTGAAATCACACGTATAGGCCAAGAGCGAGTCGCAGTGATATCAGCTAATTTAAATTATGGCGATTTAAATGAAGCAGTATTAGCCGTGCAGCAACATATTGATAGTGTAAAATTGCCTTCAAACATGCAGGCTAAAGTAGCTGGCCAGAGTGAAGAAATGGAAAATAGTTTTCAATCTTTACAGTTTGCTTTAGCTTTGGCGATATTTCTAGTGTATCTGGTCATGGCCTCACAATTTGAGTCCTTATTGCACCCATTGTTGATTTTATTTACGGTGCCTTTGGCTTGTGCTGGCTCTATTTATGGACTGTACTTTTCTGGCACCAGTATTAGTGTTGTGGTGTTTATTGGGCTAATTATGTTAGCAGGCATTGTGGTCAATAATGCCATAGTGTTGATAGACCGAATTAACCAACTGCGTGCATCGGGATTAGAAAAAACAACCGCGATCATTGAAGCAGCACAAAGTCGATTAAGACCCATTTTAATGACTACTTTGACTACCTCATTAGGTTTATTACCTATGGCTATCGGTTTAGGAGATGGGGCTGAAATCCGCACACCGATGGCTGTTACTGTGATATATGGTTTATTATTCGCAACCCTACTTACCTTGTTTTTTATACCTGTAATATACAGCCTATTTGATCGCAAAAAGTTTGAAACACAATCAGACATATTGCCAACAAACCCTACTAAAGGGGGATCAATTTATGGATAAGTTCGAAAGTGCTGCTTCCGCATTAGCCGATTTTGCCATACGACGCCCTGTGACCATTGGTATGTTATTTTTATCTATGTTGGTATTTGGGATTATATCTAGTCAACTTTTACCACTGGAGAAATTTCCCAGCATCGACATCCCCGAAATCGCTATTCGTATTCCATATAATGACGCGACGCCAGTTGAGGTGGAAAAAATGATCACTAGGCCGGTAGAAGAAGCTTTGGCCACTATGTCTGGTATCAAACGTTTACGTTCTCGATCATCTGAGGACGGTTCTGAAGTTCAATTACAATTTGCATGGGATGAAAACCTTAAAGCTAAGGGCATTGAAGCCAGAGAGAAAATTGATGCCATACGGGCAGATTTACCCGATGATGTTGAGCGTGTATTGGTTTACCAATTTAATACTAATGATATGCCGATTTTTTCTTTGCGTGTATCCAGTAAACGCGACTTATCTAGTGCCTATGATTTACTTGAGCGAAACTTAAAACGCCCAATCGAAAGAGTAGCGGGTGTATCTAAAGTTGAACTTTATGGCGTCACAAAAAAACAAATATCTATTCGTTTAGATCAACAGCTGATGGCAGCACTGCAAGTTGATACCAATGAATTGTCCAGCGCTTTAAGTAATGCCAACTTTTCCCTTACTGCTGGCAGTTTTATTGATTCAGATATTCAGCAAAAAATCACCGTTAATCCTCAAGGCGAGTTTACAAGCTTACAAGAAATCCGCGACTTAATGATTAAGAAAGGTGTACGACTTAGCGATATTGCTTTGGTAAAATACGAGAAACCTAAACGTATTGAAGGTCGTCATTTAGATAAATCCTACGCAGTAGGGTTTAACATTTATCGCGAGTCAACCAGTAATATGGTCGAAGTGGCCAGTAACGTGTTAAACGTCATTGATGACGCTAGTTTAAACCCTGCATTTGACGGCATTCACTTATATATTATGCAAAACGAAGCAGAAAGTGTGACAGAGTCATTATCTGACCTACTCAGTGCTGGTATGATTGGTGCGTTATTATCGTTAATTGTCCTTTACGCTTTTCTTCGTAATGTGAGCAGTACTTTATTAGTGGTGTTATCTGTACCTTTTAGCATTTGTATTACTTTAGGTTGCATGTACATGATGGGTTATACCATCAATATTTTATCTATGATGGGCCTAATGTTAGCAGTCGGTATGTTAGTAGATAATGCGGTGGTGGTAACTGAAAGTATTTCCCAGGAGAGGGAGAAAAACCCTGATGTTGTTGCGGCCACAAAAGCAGGGGTGGGCAAAGTAAGCTTGGCCGTTATTGCTGGAACAATCACCACCGCTATCGTTTTTTTACCTAATATTGTTGGTGCTAAGGTCAACATCACTGTTTTTTTAGAACATGTTGCCATTGCAATATGTATCTCATTATTTGCTTCGTTATTGATATCTCAGACCCTTATCCCACTACTTTCCACTAAAATCAATCCTAAGGTAGACAAGAAAACTAAGAGTAAACACCCCAAACGAAGCACAAAAATAGCGACATGGTATAAACATCTTTTGATCTGGACCCTTAACAACCAAGGTAAAACTAGCTTAATTGCTATTTTGATTCTTGGTAGTACAGCACTGCCAATGCAGCATGTCACCAGTGATGATGATAACAACGATAATCAAAGCCAAATTTGGATGAACTATGACATACAGGGTAGTTTCAGTTTGGAAGAAGTTGAAAAAACGGTTACCAAAATGGAAGCATACTTGTATACCAATCAACAGGAATTTCATATTAAACAAGTTTATACTTATTACACAGCTGGGTTTGCTGTGTCAGGTATTACCCTAATAGATGATATACCTATGTCGCAATCAGAAATTAAAAAACTGATCACGGAAAATTTACCCACGTTTGTTAGAGCAAAACCCTCGTTCCAATGGGAAGAAGGTAATGGCGGCGGTATTCAAATGACCATCGTAGGAGAGTCATCCGAAAGACTCGGACAAATCGCTGAACAAATCGTTCCTATTTTGGGTAATGTAGAAGGGCTATCCGAAGTCAAAACTGATACTAGTTGGCAAAAACAGGAATTACAAATTGTCATAAATAGTCAAAAAGCATTTCGCTTTGGGCTCAACAGCACTGATATTTCTCGTGTCGTATCGACTGCGCTGCGCGGTACTAATCTTCGCACGTTTCGCTACGGGGACAGCGGTGAGGTGGGCATTCGATTAATGTATGACAAAGAGCTGCAAAATTCAGTTGATGCCTTAAAAAACTTAACTATCACTCGAATATCGGGACAAAATATCACATTAGATATGATTGCTAAATTAACCGTTAAACCAAGGCTTTCAGAAATTAACCGTAGCTATCGGCAAACTTCAACTACCATTCGCGGCAATTTACAAGATGGCTTTACTCTAGAAGATGCTCAAAAAAGTATTGAGGGAGTCATGCAACACATCAAATTACCTACAGGTTACGATTGGACATTTGATGGAAGTATTAAACGCCAAAATCAAAACGAAGATGCGATGCAAACTAATATGTTGCTCGCGTTAATTATGATTTATATTGTAATGGCGGCTTTGTTTGAATCATTATTATTACCAACTGCTGTTATTACTTCATTATTATTTTCAATGACAGGGGTCTTCTGGGCTTTGTTTGCAACAGGTTTAGATATGTCCATCATGAGTATGATCGGTATGTTAATACTCATGGGAATAGTAGTGAACAACGGTATTGTCCTAGTAGATAGGATAAATCAGCTAATAAATATTGGATACTCAGTGCAACAAGCCATCATTGAGGCGTGTTTAACTCGCGTGAAACCAATACTGATGACGGTAGCCACAACCGTACTAGGTTTGGTGCCATTGGCAATAGGTAGCACTCAAATTGGCGGTGATGGGCCACCCTACTCCCCGATGGCAATTTCGATTATTGGTGGTTTGATATTTTCTACATTAACCAGTCTGGTATTAGTACCACTGACTTATTTGTTATTGCTCAAACTCAGAGCAAAAACCATCAATATGATCACTAATAGTAAAGATATGGTCAACCGAGTCATAAACGTTTGAGGAAGGCTCAGAACATAATGAATCATTTAAGCAGGTGGATTGTTTCACCATTTCTAGCCATCGCAGCAATTTTCTTTTATAGCATTGGCAACTTTGCAAGTCTGATTGGATTTTTGCTCATTGGCTTTATATTTGAGATAGGGTTCTGGTTAAAAGCTTTTCCAAGAAAAAAGAACAAACCTTAAAAACAGAGCTTCCGTCAAAATCACTTCATCATCACCTCAGTAATATTTATTTTTCTAACACTTCAGACAACAGATTAATCACCTGTTGTTCAACTTCATCTAGTTCACCATCTGCGACAGCAACTTCTCTGACTAATTTCATCGCTTGCTGCTTTATATCACTGTCGATTAGCAACTTGGCTCGATGAGTTAAATAATCGTCTGCTGTTTTAGTTTTAATCGCTGCATAACATTTGAGCAGCGCACTGGAGTAATATTCCTCTTTAGTGACGCTAGCACTCCACTCAATAGTACTCAGCCAGTTACGTATAAATTCGGATTCTTTTTCAGTGATCACACCATCGGCAGCGATCAAGAAAAGTACTAAATCAAACAACGCCTCACGTTGCTGTTGATCTTGGCAATGCCCCATATCTATCGATTGTATAAGCGAATCAAATTTCATCTGTCACACCTTTAAAATAGAACGTTTCACCATCTGGGATTCACATTCACCTTCCGCGTTGAACTAATATGTACAACGTAAATTGAGAATTAGTCTGAGTTAGTTTAGGCTAACGCAAATTTTTAATCTGCGTAACTATTAGTTGAACTCAAAATGATAAAAAACGATCCTAATCCACAATATTTAGCCGCAAATGATAGATATAAAAACATGTCCTATCGTAGATGTGGTAAGAGCGGCCTTAGATTACCCGCCTTATCACTAGGCTTATGGCAAAACTTTGGTGCCGTTGACTCCCATCAAAATGCTAAAAACATGTTGCATCGTGCTTTTGATTTAGGTATCAATCATTTCGATTTAGCCAATAATTATGGTCCCCCTTTTGGTTCTGCCGAGACAACATTTGGTCAGGTTATGACAAAAAGTTTTAAGCCTTATAGGGATGAAATGCTGATATCCAATAAGGCGGGATACGATATGTGGGCTGGACCTTACGGTATTGGAGGTTCAAGGAAATATCTCATCGCTAGTTGCGATCAAAGTTTACGACGCACGGGCCTAGATTATTTTGATGTCTTTTATTCGCATTGTTATGATCCTGAGACTCCCCTTGAAGAAACTATGCAAGCGTTAGATTATATTGTTCGTTCAGGTCGCGCTTTGTATGCGGGAATATCCAGCTATTCGCCAGTCCATACAAAGCAAGCTATCCGGATATTAGAAGATTTAGGTACACCGCTACTTATTCACCAGCCTAGTTACAACATGTTTGATAGATGGATAGAAGACGGATTAACAGACGTTTTGCTAGACGAAGGTGTTGGCTCGATTGTTTTTTCTCCATTGGCACAAGGTTTTTTAACTAATAAATATATCAAAGGTATTCCTGAGGATTCACGCGCATCACGCAGCGATCAAATTTATTTAAACAAAGCTAATATCAGTCAAGAAAAAGTAGCTAAAGTCATTCAACTTAATGATCTAGCTCTACAAAGAGGGCAATCCCTTGCACAAATGGCAGTAGCTTGGGTACTTAATAATCAAGCTGTGACCAGCACTATTATAGGGGCCAGTAAAGTCAGTCAAATTGAAGACTGCGTGGCAGCTTTAGATAATTTAGAATTTTCTGAGCAAGAACTCATTAACATTGATAATGTTTTAGGACAGTAAATTGACAACACATTTAGCTATTATTAACCCTAAAAGCCCGCAAAATATGGGGAGTATTCTTCGAGCTGCTGGTTGTTATCAAGCACAAAGTATTCGTTATACAGGCTCACGTTATGCAAGGGCAAAAGCATTCAGTACTGATACTAAAAATGCTCATCTCAACATAGCGGTTTCTCATGTAAGCTCAATCATTGACATTATAAATGATAAACATCTTACTAAAGTAGCGATAGAACTGGTGGAAGGTGCGACACCATTACCACTTTTTAAGCACCCAGAAAAAGCCTTGTATATCTTTGGTCCAGAAGACGGAACAATCGAACAAGATGTCATAGACCAATGTGACTACGTTGTTTATATTCCCACTATTGGTTGTATGAACTTGGCGGCAACAGTCAATGTGTTACTTTACGACCGCTTAGCAAAAGTGACAAAAATGCCTAATGATGATCAAATAATTATAAATAGTCGCGATACAAACAACCGCACAAAATTAGGATAGTAAAATAATTAGTCTCAAAGTGAATCAATTGTGATCTTTTTTTTGATTAAAAAACATTTCCTTTGTCTTCTACTGCCTACCCTGTGTATATTAAAGCTCAACTAATCCATACATACCGTATTTTAGTCACACTAGTAAAAAATAGAAGGAATATCTTATGAGTGATGATAACCGCATCCCACGCAATTCGGAAAACGACCATACTCTTGAAATGGCCGAAGTTCGTAGACAATTTATCAAACAAAAAACAGGTGCTGAGCTAGTCCATACGGGGCAATTTAGTATCGACCCAGCAGTATTACCAGGAAATATCGAAAATTTTATTGGAATAGTGCAGATGCCAGTTGGCGTTGCAGGTCCAGTATTAGTCAACGGTGAGCATGCTAAAGGTGAATTCTATGTTCCTCTTGCCACTACCGAAGGCACATTGGTCGCTAGTTATAGTCGTGGAATGCGCGTAATCAATGAATGTGGTGGCGTTAAAACTACGGTTGTTGAAGGTTTTATGCAACGAGCTCCCGCATTTATCTTTAAAGATGCACGCGAAGCTAGAGATTTTGGTCATTGGATAGAAGAAAATTTTGATAATATTAAAGCAGTCTCAGAAACCACTACTAGTATAGGTAAGCTCGAACATATCCAACAATGGTCTGTGTCTAAAACTAAATACTTACGCTTTAACTACACTACAGGTGATGCTGCAGGTCAAAACATGGTTGGTAAGGCAACATTAGTCGCCTGTGAATGGATCAAAGCCAATTCTCCTATCCCTTGTATGTATATGTTATCTGGAAATATGGATACAGACAAAAAGCACTCTCACCTTAATATGTTGCACTCAAGAGGCAAGCGAGTAATTGCTGAAATAGTGCTTAAAAAAGATGTACTAGCCCGCGTCATGAAAGTTGATACCAAAATGCTTGCTGGTGCATCCGTGTTAGCTAACACCGGCGCACAAATGGCTGGAGCCGCATACAATGGGCCACACTCTGCCAATGGTATAGCATCCTTATATATTGCTACAGGACAAGATGAAGCAAACGTTGTTGAATCTCACGCAGGTATGTTGTCACATGAATTATTAGATAACGGTGACCTATACATGTCGGTTACATTGCCATCACTTATTGTAGCGACGTTTGGCGGCGGCACAGGCCTACCGACACAAAACGAATGTCTACAAATGTTAGGTTGTGTGGGTAAAGGTAAAGCAGAAAAGTTTGCAGAAATTGTTGCTGCAACAGTACTTGCTGGTGATATTTCATTAGGTTGTGCTGTTATCGCAGGCCATTGGGTCAGCAGTCATGATCAGATGGGCAGAAATAGATAATTTCTTAGCTCTGATTAGCAACTCAGATATAGAATTTAAATAAAAAATTTTAATAAAAACTTAAATAAAAAGCTCGCCAATGGTCTGGGCTGATACAAAAAAGGATCTAATGTTTAGATCCTTTTTTTATTGATTTAATCCTCTGTTGCAAGGCTGATTTTTTCCGTCATTGGGATCTACATAAGCCAAACCAATTTAAGCGACTAAATTATTATCTCGGTTCACAAGAAACAGGCAAAATGAGCGCTTAGCGGTCTTAAAGAAATTCTAAATGTTAGACTATTTTGTGAGTAAACTCTTATACGGTTAATCAAATATGACTGACTCCAATGGGCGTATTGCCGTCATTGAGGATATTTGCTTTCTAATAGGAATATGCTCTATAGCGGACATTAACGCTAAGTTAAGCGGCAAAAAATTGTTGGCTAAAATTGTGAACCGAGTGAAACAGCCAACTGTAATTTGTCCGACTTGAAAACCCTTGTTATGTTTTTTCTAGTTGAGAGCATATTTTGGGTACTGCTGCATACAAACATGTGTAATGAGATAAACCAGTTATTAGCTCTAAGTGTGTGGAAGTGGTTATAGTCTCTTTTAAGTACCGAGCCATACCTACAGGAGACCAATTGTCACTGGTACCATGCCAAATGTGAGTGTTAGCACTGCATTTGACAATTGAGTTCCCCCATGGTGTAACATATTGTTTTATTTCTCTGATATAACCTTTAACGTTGCTCTTAAAGCAATGTATTAAAATTGGGTTAATAAATCCTTTAAAGTCAGCCGTTTTTGACAAAATTTTATCTTCCCCCATAGCACTAGCAAATAACATTTTGAATAAAACGTTGGGAGCTATTTTGGCTAAAATAGTTTGCCAATACGATAAAAGAGTGAAAATAGTTGGATATTTCATTGCCATAGAAAATACCATCTTCCCTGCCATGGAATTTATAAACTCAGCAGCGTCTAATGGTGCTGCGGCAGATATAAGGTGTAGTTCGCGAGCAGTGCCTTTTAGGTAAAGGCTAGTTTCAATGGCTGCATGGCAACCGATTGAAAAACCAATTATATCAACCATCCCTCCATTCGCTTTATCGATAATAACGCTAGCTAAATATTTATAGTAAGCCTCATTCTGTAATGATGAGTCTATAGAAAAACGATCATAACAAATAACATGTAAATTGTGCTTTTTGGCGTGTTCGTCAAAGATTGAAATTTCTTCAGGTGAGCCAGGCGCTCCGTGAAAATAAATAACGGTTCTACCGTCAATATTTCCAGATTCTACGAATTTCAATTGATTCTCCAAAAACCTAACGCCGCATTCACCGGTGGAGTAAATTGGCGCGATTTTTTGCATTCCTTTGCAAAAAACTCGACAGCTTACGGAATCCGGTGCAATGCCTTGTTATGCTCTTATTTACACCTATTTTGTTTTTCAAACCAGAAGACAACATTAGATGTGACAACAATACTGCCAGAGACAATAGCGCTCCCCATACTATACAAACCAGCGCCTAATATGCTTGCTGCACACTTATCATTTTCACATGCAGTTAATGCTGCAATCTGTTTTGACTCTAACTCCATGTGCCTCACTTCAACTTCACACTCTTCATCATAAACAGTTACAATTTTTGGTGTATACACACAGCCTACGATTGACAGTATGGCGATGCCTACTAAAAAGTATTTCATGTTATTTCCTACGTTAGATTTAACTAAAACGTCCAAACTACCGATACTTCTGCGCTAGTTTCAGATGCATCACCTACAAGATCACTTTTTTCAATTTCGCTGTTATACAATTCAATGCCAGCTTTTGCTGTTATTTGGATATTTTTACTCATACTCTCACGGTAAATTATATTCAATCCAGAAGAACGATATCCTCCTTCTAGATTAATTGACTGTAAGCCCGATACAGTGGAGTCAAATTCAGAAACTCCAAAGTAATTATTCAGATTATCTTTATTTCCAAAAGTTGAGAAGAGTATTACCTCTACTTTATTATTATCTAACCCGCGACTAAAAGAGTGGCCTGCTTCGACTTTAGCCTGCCAACCATACTTATTAGAACCACCCATGAAACGACCAGAAACCCAGTTTCTCCATCCATTACCTATGGAATACTTAGTTTCAAAAAAACCAAGGATATGAGAGCCTCGATGAGGTAATTGATCTATACCTGCTGTCTCACTACGACTAGATGGAATGACTATTTCGTGCCGTGCTCCAGCTTCCAAAAGCCATTTTTCTTTAACAAGGCCTCTCCACCCAAGCTCGGCATAATTAAGATCAAATCCCTCCCAGAAAAAAATGTTGTCGCCATTCCTCCACTGTACCGCTCCTTCTGGCTTGATATATATTTCATAGTGATTAGAGCCATGAAATACCGCCGCCGATTCTGCTTTAAACCCTACACCGCCAGACCACCCATTACCGTGGGTATAATCTATTACGCTAGGCAGAGGAACTAGTGGTAAGTGATTTATCTCTGCGAATGAGTTTGTACAAAATACAATACTTAACATTTTAAGTATTAATTTAATCTCTAGATTTTTGATGATTTTCATTCCTTATAATGACTAATAACGAGTGAATTATTTTCGTGGTGGAGCATAACGCCCAGCTGTGAGGAGAGCGAAGCGATTCCATACGAGCGGCTTGTTATAACTGTGATGATTGATGTTGGTGAAGCACTTAGAAACTGGGGATTTGATTTTATTTTGACTGGATACTATCGTGCTGACATTGCTTGCCAACAGCGCTGATAATTTTTGTTGCTGTATTTCCATTTGAAACTCCCTGTTTCCTGTCTCTTATACACTGCTGCCGCTGCCGACGAAGAGGATTATGTCGCTCTGCGATGTGCGCACTGTGATGTGCAGAGGAGAGGTA
>NZ_CAJXPA010000029.1 GCF_913058035.1 uncultured Paraglaciecola sp.
TACGATGTGTATAAGAGCCAGCACTACCTCAAGTAGTGATACAACCGAGTCAACATAGTGCAGACAGCCCGGACGGGCTCAATTGGCTTCAGTGGCAACATATTCCAGCAGTAAAGAATAATTTTATCTTCCATCCAAATGCTGACAAAGCTCACCGTATGACCATTCGAATGCTAGATGAGGTGGTGGTCTTATGCGAACAAATTGATGCAGCTCGACAATTTTATCAAGCCCAGAGTTAAGCTGATAACAGCAGTTTCATTCTATTGAGGGCTAATAGCATGTCCACACTTTTTATATTCAAGTTGTACGTTTTAACTTATACCGTAACTGAAAATGGTTGCTAAATGCTGCACTATCTTTGTGAAATTCTGAATATCCTAAGCTCAGTGTTATTGATGCACAAACAGCTAATCATAAGAACAGATAGGCAAGCACAAATTATATTCATAGCGTGCTGAGGACATAAAATATTAGGTATATAAGTGGAAAAGTAAAATTCAATAATGATGACCTTGTTGATTCCGCGAGCGAAAAGGTATCGATAGACTATTTCAATACAGAAAATTTAGACGTACCTATAATAAGTGGCTCAATTTGCTTGAACATGAGATCTAATTTAATACTACTTATGTATTTATTTTTTTAAATCTAGAAGTGTATTTGTATGTGTTCAAAACAACGTTTTCGCTCACAAAATAGTCAATTTTATCTGCCATCGACTTGTCATATTCATGCATATATGTGGCTTGCCTCAAAGCGGTTTAATCATAAACGGAATAGTTTGTAAAATGAATATACAACCACTAGTAGAGCAGTACTTGATTATGACAAGAGAAGTCATGCCCAAAATGTCACGCGAAGCAACAAACAAATGGCCAGTAAAAAACGATCATTGTTTTCAACGCATAGTGCTAGATTCAGTGTGCCAAGGAGTATGGTATGAAAGCATTGAACGCCCTGCATACAAGCACCTAAATTATGCGCAAGCAAAACTTGCGGTCAAACTGTGTGATGAAATCATTGCGGGGAAAGTTAATTTATCTGAATTGAATACACAATCACTCATTTGGCGTGGCAAACGTTGAGCCATTATTAAAAGTAGCGAGGTGTAGCAAATCTTCATGCCAAAACGTACTTCATTAAAAGACGCAAAACGTATTGACGATGCCAGTGATATTGAGGATGTGGTGTCTGATAAACGACAGGGATGGCGAGCCAATGCGGCTACTGCACGTCGCCGTCAGAGGCGCTATAAAAAGCGCCTTGTTGATGAATTAGCAAATTTAACACAAGAAAGCGAGTCTGAGTTTGAGAAATAATACGGTTATAAATAATTAAACCTTACTCTTTGTGCATGCAATACCTTTAATTGAATTCATGCATTTTTACGAAAAAATGTCTTACTTTTTGAAGTTTGAATTGTGTAACGTTCAACTATATTTTACAAACATACATAATTTGTAAGACCTCCCTCAAATATCGTCACCTTTTTGTTTGGTTTTTAGTGTTCATCTTTTGGCATAAATTTTAATTATTCATTGAGTAATCTAAGAGGATGCTGGCCATTCACCATCCCCATAAAAGGAGAATGAACCGAATAACCGACTAAAGCGCGAAGTTCTGGCGAAAGTGTTTTCACCGTCTCTTTATTTAACTCTAGTAAGTAATTCTCCTGCTGCCGCATAAATGCCTCACAGTATTGGTGAGTAACGGCAAGTCTTGCTGATTTAGTAACATTCGCCCCGCCACCGTGCCAAGTCGTTCCAAGGAAAAATATAACAGAACCCGCTGGCATCATCGCTTTAATCACTTTTTCGGATGTCGGACGTTGATGACCATCCCACGTATGACTTTTTGGAAAAACAACAGTGGCACCATTTTCCTCTGTAAAATCGTCAATCGCCCAAATACTGGCTGCACCTAATGGTGGTCTAGGCCTAGATATTTGATAAAATGAATCATCGTAATGATAGGCCTGTTGGTTTTCGTTAGGAAGAATGTTAATCACCTGACTCTGGCTAAGCAGAAAATTAGGTCTGAACATCAGATCCATTAAGCCCAGTATCCTTGGGTGATCTGCCAATTTATCTATACATCGGGTTTTTGCTAAAACATTATATAGTCGTTGTGTGCTTTGTCCCTCAAATTCATTTCGTCCTTTTTGCACCATCAAGGGTAGGCACTCGGCTTTAATTTCATCACACTGTGATTGGGTGAGCAGCCCTTTGATGATGACATAGCCATTAGACATTAAACTTTCGAAATCTTGATTAATCAACGTTGACTTTCGGTCTGCTGATGGTTGTAGTTGTTTAAATTTTTTTGCAAGATCTCTGTCTGAATAGCCTTCAATATTACCTTCGATTTTCATTATAGAAGTGTTCTCTTTAGTTGAGTGGCAAGTTTAATTCATAACATCTTAAATATTTTTTAAAAAACTAGCGTTAGATTTTCGGAATATGTGGAGCCAGAACAATGGGGTCAGATTTAAGATTTAGAATTGAAAACCAAGTGTTCTAATGGTGTTTAAAAGTGGCCAATGTGTGGTTGATAAAGCTGAAGATTAAAGTGCCCACTATCTTGTAATAGTCGTTTGTAATAGTCGTTTGTAATAGTCGTTTGTAATAGTCGTTTTTACTAGCATCCTATCGATTTGTCTCATTAAATTTGATGATAAAATCATAAGCTGACTGCGAATCGTGTTCAAATGTTCTTAGCCTAATATTTTCTTGAATGAATGCATCATAGTTTAAGTTGTGCCCCGTTTCATTCATATTACAGAAACCCATTGACCAGTCGTTAAAGTTTCGTTTTTCTATTGAACCACTCATTATCTTATAAATATCCTTGTGATGTTTATCCATCGTTACTTTACTAAACAATTCAAGAACGCGTTCTTTGTTACCTTCAATAATCTGCATGAAGTTACCTTCTTGATACAATAGCATTCCAGTTATTTCAGATCTTTTGTTGTTTTTTTGACTCACCTGATGAAGTTTCAGAAGTTCATCATTATCCATTAGCTTAACGGCAGAACTTACATACAGCAGATAAAACATGGACAGATTCTCCAGAAATTTAATTATGGCATGCGACAGGGTTTTGCCCAGACTCCTATACATATATCCAATAAAAACAATAATTTCAAAGCAATACATCAAACACATCTAAATTTAACATTCATTTAACATTCATTTAACATTATTTCAATTATCCAGTTATTGCGATAAAACGAGCGAATATTGATAAACTAAACATATCGAAAAATTGAAATTACTGATGAAAGATGGCTACTCTTAATGATGACTGGCTAAGGCTTGCAACACTTTAACCGTGTCTGACATATGGGTATAACCTAGACCAATTTCTCTTGAAATAGATAAGTCTGTTATGGGTTTAAAGTGGATATTGGTATCCTTCACAATAGTGTCAGAAACAGGAATGAAGGCACATCCTAAACCAGCTTTCACAAGGCCTAATGCGTATTCGATAGTCTGTATTTTTGCTCTAGTGTCTATTCTAACATTTGCAATATTCATTTTTTTCTTCAAATAATCCCAGCCCTCACAGGGGCTTCGTTGCACAAAAGCGACATCTTGCAGATCCATAATATTAACTCTCTCAGTCAAACCTAACGCATGATCTAACGGAATGGCCAATTGGTAGTCGTCCTGCCACATAGGCACAAATTTTTCATTATTTAACCGTAAGTCACGGCTAATAATACGTGCTTGGCATGGTTCGTCCTGTGAAACTAATGTTAGCTCTAATGAATCAACTGAACGCGTGAACCGACCTAAAAAATCGCTCATTCGCGCCACGCCTAAGCCTTTTATCAACCCCAACCTAAAAGGTTTTTTTGTGGTGTCTGTTCTAAAAACGTCGCGGATAGATGTTGCTTGTCCCAATAATTGTTTAGCTAAAGGATAAAGCTGCTCACCTGCATGGGTTGCTTGAACTCCCCTAGCATGACGAACGAATAAACGAGTAGATAAACTGTGTTCTAATTGTTTCAACGAGGCTGATATAGAAGGTTGAGCCACAAACTTATTTTTTGAAGCCGCACTTAGACTTCCACTCTCGTAGATAGTCACAAAGTACTCTAACGCACGTAAATCCAAAATCTATACTCTTCTATTTGATATAGGTAAAAACTATAGCAAATAAAGGTTATTAATATTATTCCTTTAGCAAAATAATGCTTATGATTCGTACACTCTGATCTCAGGCCACACAAAAACTGGCTTATAGGTATTTTTTATTAGCAGATTTAAGGCATAACAGCATGATGCAAGATCGTAATATTAAGGTTAAACAACAGATTATCCAGGCGATACAGTCTACTTCTTTACCTATTGTAAATTCTTCATTCACGCCTGCGGAGGTAGGCTTGTCAGATACCCAATTGATAGACCTCTTCGAATCACAAGTTATGAGTCGCCACCTAGACTTTCAGTCACGAGTGATGCAAAAACAAGGTCAAAGTTTTTATACCATAGGCAGTGCAGGCCATGAAGGTAATGCTGCTTGTGGATTGGCTTTTAGACCTAACGATATGGCTTTTTTACATTACAGAAGTGCTGCATTTGTCATTCAGAGATCAAAACAAGTACCTGATCAAACTATTTTGTACGATATGTTGTTGAGTTTTGCTGCGTCCTCTGATGATCCTATTTCTGGTGGTAGACACAAGGTATTAGGCAGTAAAAGCCTATTTATCCCACCTCAAACCAGCACCATTGCCTCACATTTACCTAAAGCCGTTGGAACTGCCTTCAGCATTAGTCTCTCGCGCAAAGTAGCAGTAGATAACGTATTAGAAAAAGATGGAGTTGTGATGTGTAATTTTGGTGATGCCTCATCGAATCACTCCACAGCTCAAGGTGCTATTAACGCTGCTGCTTGGGCTGCGTTTCAATCGGTGCCTATGCCAATCGTATTTATTTGTGAAGATAACGGCATCGGTATCTCTACCGCTACCCCTAAAGGCTGGGTGCAAGCCAATTTTGAGCATAGAGCAGGGCTGCATTATATTCAGTGTGATGGGTTAGATTTACTCGACACCTATCATAAAACTCAACAAGCCGTAGAAATTGCTCGCAAACAACGCAAGCCGGTATTTTTACATATGAAAACTATACGTTTACTCGGCCATGCAGGCTCTGATTCAGAGTTTACTTACCGCAGTAATGAATATATTGAAGATACTGAAGCCCATGATCCTTTGCTGTTTAGTGCCGCTTTATTGTTGAAACACAAATGTCTCGATGGCCAACAAATTATCGATTTATATAATAAAATAGAAGAGTCGGTTAAAGACATCAGTCAACAAGTAATCACTAAACCCAAGTTAACTTGCGCTGAGAAAATCAAACACAGTATTATCCCACCTAAGCTTGATAAGGTTTATCAACACAAGGTATCTGAAGACAAACGCCATGAATTATTCAGCCATGAAAAACATAATCTAGTAAAAAAACAACACCTCGCAAAATTACTTAACTGGACCTTGTTTGATTTAATGGCCGAGCAGCAAAATATTGTGATGTGTGGTGAAGATATTGGTAAAAAAGGCGGTGTATATAACGTCACCAGTAAATTGGCGGACAAGTTTGGGCCACAAAGGATCATTAATACTTTACTGGATGAACAGTCAATTTTGGGTATGGCAATAGGCTTAGCTCACAATGGTTTTTTGCCTATGCCGGAAATTCAGTTTTTAGCTTACGTGCACAACGCTGAAGACCAGATAAGAGGTGAGGCAGCCACGTTGTCATTTTTTTCCAATGGACAGTTTACTAATCCGATGGTGATAAGAGTGGCTGGTTTAGCTTACCAACGTGGTTTTGGTGGGCATTTTCACAACGACAACTCCTTTGCTGTCTTTCGTGATATACCAGGGCTAATCATCGCCTGCCCTTCAAACGGAGCTGATGCAGTTGACATGCTCAGAGAGTCAGTCAGGTTGGCTCAAGAAGAGCAGCGAGTGGTTATTTTTATTGAGCCTATCGCACTGTATATGAAAAAAGATTTACATCAAGAAGGTGATTTACTTTGGACATTTGATTATATTCACCCCAGTGATGCACAACCAATTAAAATTGGGCAACTAGGGTGTTTTGGCAAGGGTCGGGATGTGTGTATTGTTAGTTATGGCAACGGTTACTATTTGAGTCGCCAAGCTGAAAAAATGCTCTATGAGTTAGATATTCATTGTACCGTGATTGATTTACGTTGGCTTGCACCTCTAGATGAAACGGCCATCATTGCGGCTATTGGCGATGTAAAAAATGTGCTGATAGTAGATGAATGTCGCCAAACGGGCTCTATTAGTGAAGCCTTAATCACGTTATTGGTTGAACACGATGTTGATTATTCAAGCCGAAAAGTTGAACGGCTTACCGCTCATGATAGCTTTATCCCGCTTGGCTCAGCGAGTAATGCAGTATTACCTTCTTGCGAGCTTATAGTTGCACAAGTCAAACGCATGGTCGCTAGAAACCCCCAATAATCGACTACATTATTAAGATAACTAAAAGTGGTTCGGAGATGGTTAATTGGCGGCTAAAGCTAATTTAAAGTGAACAAACAACAACAAACCAGAATATTATCTGTTGTCTGCCCATATTTAAATTTTACTTAGATCTGTTTGGTCGCAGTGATTTCATATCCCGAATATAACGTCTGAAATATTGCTTTATGTCTTCTAAGATCAAGTAGTTTAGAGGCACTAAAAACAAAGTAATTAACGTGGCAAACAGAATACCAAACCCTAGACTGATAGCCATAGGGATCAAAAACTGAGCTTGAGTGGACTTTTCAAACAGCAAAGGCATCAAGCCCGCAAAGGTCGTTAGAGAGGTCAGTAACACCGGTCTGAATCGTCGTCCCCCCGATTCAAATACGGCTTGTTTGATTTTCATGCCCTCTTTTCGCTTTCGGTTAGTGTAGTCCACTAATACAAGAGAATCATTCACCACCACACCCGACAACGCTAACATGCCCATAAAACTCAGCAAGGTTAAATCTACTCCCATAATCCAGTGGCCGATCACCGCACCTACCAGGCCAAAAGGTATGACTGACATAACAATCAAGGGTTGCGAGTAAGACTTAAAAGGAATCGCCAGCAATATATAAATCAAAAAGGCAAGTGCAGTGCCACCCAATATCAACCCTTGCTTTGAGTCTTTTTGGTCTCTGGCTTCTCCCGCCATCTCAAAGCTAGTACCAGGATAACCAACAATCTGTAGCTCCAACCAACTCCGCACTTCATCTTGCACCAGTGTCAGATCGCCATTTTGTTTATCAAAATCAGCAGTAACTGAAACAGTTCGTTGTCTGTCGACACGCAAAATTGTATTCGGACTTAAACCTGGAAAGACATTCGCAACCTGCCACAATGAAACTTCTTGATTGGGACCAATACGGATCATCATCTGCTCAAGTGTTTCAATCGATTGACGGGCTTCAAGTGGGTAGCGCACCATCACTCGCACTTCTTCTCGACCTCGCTGCACACGTTGCACTTCGAATCCAAATACAGCTTGCCTCACTTGTTGAGCCACTTGACTTAAATCCAAGCCTAATAATCGTGCTTCTGGTTTGAGTTCAAGTTGCAACTCTTCTTTACCGTCTGACAATGAGTCTTCTATATCCGATACAGCCGCATAATTGGCTAACTGGACTTTTAATCTGTCAGCTAATACAGCCAATGTGTCCGTATCTCGGCCTTTGAGTTCAATATTAAGTGGTGCACCACCCCAACCACCAATCTCAGCACGATAATTAAGTTGTTCTGCACCGGCTACTTGACCGACGAGTTGTCGCCATTCTTTGACAATGTCACCCGTCGTTACTGTTGAATTGCGTTTTTCAGGGGGAACCGTATCTATTCTCACTCTACCCGTCGTTGAGTTGCGTCCGCCACTAATGGAGTAAATGTTACGAATAACCGACTCATTTGTTTCAGGATCAGTATACTTTTCACGTAACGTTTTAGCATGTTCGGTCATCGCGCTAATAATTTTATCAGTACTCTCAAATGCCGTACCAGCAGGCATAACCAATGTGGCGGTCGCCACTTCGCTTTGGACTCGCGGAAAAAAAATAAACTTGGTGTTACCGCTGGCAATGCTTCCAATGATCAGGACTAAACAAGCTAACATAGCTGTCCATGTGGCATACCGCCATCGCATGGCTTGCGCTAGCATAGGCTGGTAAAAACGCTTAATAAAAACCTCTAATGAACGAGCAATGGCTTGCTGGACTTTAGAAAAGCGAGATGACTTACCAGGAACACGAGGTTTGATGTGTTTAAGGTGTGCCGGCAGTATTAATTTTGACTCAATCAAAGAAAATAACAATACCGGAATAATGACTAAAGGTATGGCTGCGTACCAACTGCCGCGGCCGGTCTGAAAAGCTAATGGTAAAAAAGCAGCAGCAGTAGTCAATATGCCAAAAGTAACGGGAATAGCGACTTCTTGAGTACCTTTAATCGCAGCCTGAAGTGGGTCTTCACCGCGTTCCAAATGCGAGTACACATTCTCACCCGTAACAATGGCGTCGTCGACTACGATACCTAACACTAATATGAATGCAAAAAGGCTCATCAAGTTTAGGCTAACGTCAAATAGGGGCATAAATAGAAAAGCCCCCATAAAACTCATAGGTATACCAAGGCAGACCCAAAAAGCAACTGAAGGCCTTAAAAATAGAGCCAATAATCCAATCACTAGTAGGGCGCCTTGCCATGCACTAGTGCTTAAAGTTTGCAGTCGACCTCTGATTGGCTCACTACCATCGCGCCAATAATCCATGCTAAGCCCCTGAGGCAGTCGCGTCTGTTGTTCTAATATAAAATCTTTGACAGCTTGAGTGACTTCAATAATGCTTTCATCACCGGTACGGAAAATTTCAACTTCAACTGCAGACACACCGTTAAAACGGGTACGTAAAGGAGTTTCTTCAAAACCGTCTTTAATAATGGCAATATCACTTAGCTTTATCATGGAGCCATCTTGTGTCGTAATAATAGGGATGTCAGCAAATTCACTGGCACGATATGCTTGGCCTCGACTACGAATAAAAATATCACCACCCTGCGTCTTGAGGTTTCCTGCCGATACGTCTCGAGAATTTTGACGTATTACATCAGCAACCTGTTCTAGCGTCAGGTCAAATTTGCGCAAGGACAACTCTGGGATCTCAATCGAAATTTCAAAAGGCAAAGTATTGCCCACTTCTGCTTGGGATATGGCATCTAAATTAGCGACCTCATCACGAATGTCTTCTGCTAATCTTCGAAGTGTTATCGCGTCATAATCACCGTAAATTACGATACCAATAGCATCTCTTCGTCGCTGAGGAACTTGGATGAGTAGATTTTCAGCATCGACTGGAAAGTTGTTTATACCGTCCACTCTGATTTTTACTTCATCAAGAATTTCGCGGACATCGTAACCTTCCTCAACGTCTATAGTAATTGATGCACTTCCTTCTCGACTTTGGGATGTGATTTGCCGAATACCCTCAAGGTCTTGAACTGCTTCTTCAACTTTTATAGTAATACCTTCCTCTAATTCCTGAGGCGAAGAACCGGATAAAGTCATTGATACTTGCACTTTTCGTTGTTCGAATTCAGGAAAAAGATCAACCGGTATTTGGGTAGATACCACGTACAACCCTGACAACATTATGACAACTAAGAGTAAATTCGCTGCTACATCATTTTTTGCAAACCAAGCAATCATTATTAGTTACTCCTAATTCACGGACACTGAAGCACGTTTCGCATTGCCTTCAGACGATTTTTCTTGCTGATTTTGTGCCTCTACAAATTCACTTTTATTACCCGGTGGCTTGTCAAGCCCCTCACTGAGTGACTTAACTTTAGTTCCTTGAGGAAGATTGGCGGTAGGGGTAAGAATTAGACGATCAGTTGCACGTAAACGGCTTAAATTAGATTCACCAATAGTCGTTTGTGATGAAAAAGACCCGTCATCCGCTAACGCAGAGACAACGACTGATTTAGCATCTGTCCAAAGTGGTGTCACTTTACGCTTTTTTAATAAGCCCTCATCAGCCACGCTTACCACAAAATTTTGCGAAACGGCTCTTCTGGGGATGACGTAAACATCTTTTAATAAACGGCCCTCTATTTTAGCGCTTAGAAACTGACCTATACGGATTGCTGGACGTTGCTCATTTCGAATAAAGGGTTCATTAATTTGAGCCACCACATACAACATTCGAGTTGCCGGATCGAATACCCCTTCGCTTCTCACAATTTCACCTTGCCATTGATAGGTGCGCGACCCAAATTCACCGCTTAATAGAACTTTTGGACGCGCTTGTATTGTGCCATTATCCTCGGGGATCATTAAGTGTTGCAGATCTGCAATTTTCACGGGTAAACGGACTTCAACAACGTCAGTACCATAAATATCAGCTATCGTTTGAGTGGGGTTCACTACTTGACCAATGTCAACCATCTGTTGAAGCACTTTACCATCAAAAGGTGCTCTAATTTGCGTACGCTCGAGGTCTAGCCTAGCGTTTGTGAGGCGAGCTTTAGACGCTTGCAAAGCCGCTTTTGCTGCCGCGACTTGTGGTTTTCGTAATGCCAGAAGCTGTGCTGCATCATTATTAGGACGTTCGTTCCACTCTTGAGCCGCTAAGTCCGCCTGTGCGACTTCTTGTAAATAACGCACTTCTGCATCTGCGACTACCGAGGCAGCAACATCAACGGCGACTCGAAAATTTCGATCATCTAAGTGAACCAACACGTCACCTTGAGAAAACGCCCCACCCGAACGTATATTGGGAGACACCTTTATAACCTTTCCACTCACCTCTGCTGCCAATTGTGTTCTGGTCAGCGACTCAGCAGTTCCGTATGAATCGATCCAGGCGGCAAAATCTTGTTGCTGTAAGGACGCAATCTCAACCACCACGTTGGGTGCCTCACCGCCACCCCATTTTCGCGTTTGAGGTTTACTGCTAAACAATGAAGAAAGCACACCTACTGTTATGGCAATGATGATGATACTGACAATAATGTGTGCAACCCAATGCACTTTCTTGTTGTAAACATTATTGGAATCGTCCTGCTGATCCATTTGGTTCTCCGTCTATCGCATTTAGTAGGTTTATGAAAAAGATGATAAAATTTGAAAACAGCTTGATAAAAAATAAGCTACGCATTCATTATTTTAACCATCATTATCCTCTGATAGTAATGACTATATAAAAATTTGCTAATAGATATCGTAACGAACTGTTACGTGATCAATGGGTTTTTAGACTATTTATTTTAAAACTTCGTCAATTTTTATGACGCTAATAAGTCCGACCTCACACGTAAAGCCTATGAGACCTGAAAATGTTAATCATATGGACCATTAAATATGACCAACATCAATCTAAATGCAGCATCACACTTCATTGACTTTTAAATTAAACATCCGCAAAATTGTTCCATAAATTGCTCAGGTGCTCTTTTCAACCAAAATTTATGGTGTGAAAAACAAGAGATAATCGGGAAGTTAGTGCAACACACAAGTGTTTAAGTTTAAGTCTAACGCTGCCCCCGCAACGGTGATGCTGAATATCAGTTAAGCCCGGAGACCGGCCTGTCAATATGTTACAAATTATAGTGCGGTGGGCGCTAGGAATTGTTCTGAAACCTCGATACTTAAAATTATGTTTATTTAGGTAGAGTTTCGTCGTTCCTATCGTCCTCGCTCCAGAGGCCGACATGTTTCAAGCAAAATACTCTACTTTATTATTCATGTGCTTTTTATTCACGCGCTTTTTTTACCTTACATGTGTAAATGCTAGCGAGCACCCAGAGAAAACGGTTGAGGTGCTGACTGTTTATGACAATACCGCTCTTTTTTCAAGTCATTACCAGATATTAACCCGTGAAGACTTCATTAACACCTCACAAACCCTGTCTGACATATTACAGGCTGTTAATGGCTTGCAGATCCGCCAAATTGGTGGGCTAGGTAATCCTGTTTCAGTTTCTATTCGTGGTTCAAGTAGTAAACAAGTTCAACTATTTATTGACGGTCAACTGGTCAACGATAGTCAATTTGGTGGTTTTGATCTAAACCAAATACCCACGGAACAAATTCAGAGTATTGAAATCAGTAAGAATCAAGCGATAGGAGTAGGCTCTACGCCCATTGGAGGAGTGATTAGAATTAATACCTACAACCCTAACAAAGACAAGTTAAAACTCAGCCTATCTCTTGGCTCATTTAATCATAAACAGCTCAACCTGCTGTATAACAAAGCGTTTCAGTCAAATAACTTATCTGTAGGTGGCAGTTACCTTAAAACTGATAATGATTATGAGTACCCAGTGCCTCAAAGTTTTACCAGCAGTAATGAGTCCAGTATAGAACCTTTGGGTAACAATCAGTTTGAGAAAAAAAATGTCTATTTGAATAATCAGTTGTCATTCGGCGCTCATAAGATCCGTATCACGGCACAATATAATGAACAAGAAAAAGCCCTTCCAAACTACCAAAATAATACGCCAGAAAATGCATCGAGCCTCTCATCAGACACTTGGCGTTTGAGTTATCGTCACAATATATACACTAACCTTAAATGGCTGAACAACGTCGAATTTGAAGCTTATCAAGAAGATAAAGCAGAGCAATATTTAGATGTTTTGGCTGACGTTAAACGCTTAGATGCCAACTATGACACCACAAAAACTCATGCAGACCTGATATCCTTTTTTGTTTTTGATAACAAATACGGTGACACAGCTTTTAGCCCTTTTATAGAGTTAAACAAACAACATTTTGATTCCCTTAGTTTTGATAATAATGGTCAAATAAACTGCAATGGGATCAGTAGCTGCGATGTCATAGCAAAACAAACACAGTGGTTATTTGGGTCTAGGTTTGAGTGGCAGCAAAATAATGGGCCACTATCCGCCTATTCATTACTGACTCAGTTAAACGAAAAGAATCAAAATATCTCGGTGAATCAGCCTGATGCAAAGACATTTAAAAGCGAACACGATCATCAAACTCAAGAATTTGGGGTGGTGTATCGGGGCTCTCAGATAAAAGCCGAATTGATCGCCAGCAACGGCATCCGCACACCCACTTTGTTTGAACTTTTTGGTGATAGAGGCTTATTTAAGGGTAGTGAAAAGTTATTACCTGAACAAGCTAAAACGCTGAGTGTAGGCCTTGCATATAATAGTCAAGTAGCGCAGATGAGCTACTCATTTAATGCCGCGGTTTATCATCAACAATCAGATAATGCCATAGTGGCTATTTTTAATAGCAGTGGTGTGGGTGCCTATAAAAATGTGAGTAACGCCACTCTAAATGGGCTGGAGCTAGAAACAAAATTAACGATATCTCCAGCCCTTAGCCTAAATCTACAAGCTAACATTATCGATAGCCAAACCAACTCTGTAATAAAATCGTTCAATAATAAAAAATTACCCGGTATTTATCACCAACAATACAGTGTGTCGGTTAACTACCAATTTAACCCACAGTGGAAAATTCACATACGTAATACGCTAGACAAAGACTTGTACTTTAATCGCGCCAATATTTTCGAGTCAACGAATGGACAAGCAGGCAAACCTGCGCAACGTCGACTAACAGATATTCAACTCGGCTACACAAGTGGAATTTACGGTCTCAATCTAAATTTGAATAACCTCTTTAGTCAGCAATATCAAGATTTAGCTAACCGTCCAGCTCAAGGGCGAAGTATCCAATTTAAAATCTCAATACAAGGCATATAAATGTTAACACTATTCAAAAAAAACGCGCTTACAGTAGCGCTAATAGGTACCTTATCAATTTTAGGGGGGTGTAGCAGTGATAGTAATGACGCCCCGAAACTATCTGGTAGTAGGTTAGTCACCGTAGCTGAAAATACCACAGTGGTGAGTCAATACACGGCAACTGACGACGAAAATAGGTTAACCTTCGCCATCACTGGCGCTGACCAGCAACTTTTTGTTGTAAACAATACAGGTGCAGTGGAATTTATCAGCGCACCTGATTTTGAGAATGGTGATACTGGTCCTTATAACATAACAGTCACTGTATCAGACGCTCAAGGTTTGACCGACTCTATAGATGTGACTGTGAACGTGGGAGATGTATTAGATACCCCCTCAATGGCGTTGGTTCAAACGATAGCCGCTGACTTTTCAAGTTCACAAGTTGCTTATTTAGACTATGCAGCACAGACGGTTGATGATGGTTTTTATGCTAAGACTCAATCTGACTACACCATCAGTGTGTATCTAAACAATGTGTATCATATTGGTCGCTTTTTTATTGATACCATCAGTAAATATATTGTGCTGAATGCGAGTACTGAAATCTGGTCTTATTCAACTCAAGACGACTTAGACTCAACCACCAGAAATCCTTATACATTAGTGTCTCTCAGTGCAGAAAAAGCGTATTTGATACGTTATGGTTCAGATAAAATCTGGATTGTTAACCCACAAGCTACAGATTTTGATAGTTTCAAAATTGGTGAAATTAACTTAGCAAGCTATGTGCCTGACAACAATACAGCTGGTACACCCAGTCCATCTGCAGCGGTAGTCAATGATGGTAAGTTATTTGTTGTTATGCAGCGCTTAGATGATAATTTTGGCAGCTCTAACGCAGTTTATTTAGCCGTATTTGATACAGTTACCGACAGCGAAATTGAAACCAATACAGATACTAGTGATAGCGTAATGGGTATTCCTTTGCTTGGTTTAAATCCTTTAGAACATAGTGTTAGAGCATTTAAGGATAAGGTGTACATTACGTCTCGCAACTCATTCTCAGCTATTAGCGTAGACCAAAGTTTGATTGAGGAAGTGGATGCGAATGACTTCAGTTTAAGTACGGTATTAAGTGCAGCAGACATCAACGACAATACCACAAAGTACATTCAATCTTCGGCCATCGTCTCTGCACAACAAGGATATTTTTATGCAAACGAAACTTTTTTTGCCCCTTATCGTGAAGAGTCAACATTGTATCAATTCAACCCAAGCACAGGTGAAATCAGTAATGAAACCGTGCTTAATATAGAGACTAATAGCATCGGTTTTATCGACGTCGATGCTGCAGGTTTCTTATGGGTAAGTGTGCTAGAAAATGCAGCACCAGGGGTCGAAATTATTGATACTGAAACCAACTTACCGTTAATCAATCGTTTAGAAACACAATTAAATCCTGGTGTTATTCGTTTTATCGAAGACTTTTAATCTATTCCGCATAGCAGAGTCTCCTTTATTTTGTGGTTCAAGTACTCTAATGCCATAGAGAACAGACACTTCACCATATAAAGGAGGACAAGCTAGAAGCGTTGAATAATGGATAGAAAAAGAACCAGTAACAGGCTATGCATAAGCTAGCCTCTTATTTTGTTATACTTAAATACCTTATTAAACTTATCAATTTTTGACCTGCTGCAAAATTTCAAGTTTGCCTAGACGCGAAGCACATCAATATTATTAATTATGTATTATTCTTAGTTCTTCATTTGTGTGTGGCGACGGCGGCTTCTCTCTCAGCCGTGATCCAGAGGCTCTAACATCAGTCTTTTACCATCACTGTTTACTACTTTTACCTATTGACTGTATTTAACAATTCAATAACGGCTCTTTAAGCACAAAGAGCCGTTATTAGTGTGACTCAAACACTTTGAATCCAAAACTCTGCCAAGTAGTACGGCTTTTTCTAGTTATAACATTATCCATTATCGAAGTTGATTGGTAACCAAATAGCAGGCATAGTGCCCGCGCTATTCACCCCCTACTATTAGTGAGCTAATCTATGACGTCACACCATCCTCTCCCAATTTACCAAAACTTTGTGAATGGCCAATATCTTAGCAATCAAAGTGATGAAACATTTGATGTGATAAATCCTGCCACAGGCAAGGTGATTTATCAGGTTGAAGTGGCTGATGATTTTATTCAAAAACATGCTATCGACAGTGCACAACAGGGCTTTGCCATTTGGTCAAACATGACTGGCATAGAACGCAGCAGAATATTATTAAAAGCGGTAGCCTTATTAAGAGAAAAAAATGATGAGTTAGCTGTAATAGAGGTTGCTGACACAGGTAAACCATGGCAAGAAGCCAGTGTGGTAGATGTTGTATCTGGAACGGATGCGATTGAATTTTTTGCAGGCCTTGCCCCAGCAATTGAAGGTAATCAACAGCAAGTAGGTGAGGATTTTTATTACACTCGACCTGAACCACTTGGCGTATGTGCTGGTATAGGTGCTTGGAATTACCCAATACAAATTGCTTGCTGGAAAGCGGCTCCTGCTCTTGCATGTGGCAACGCGATGATATTTAAACCTTCAGAAGAAACACCACTAGGTGCATTGAAGCTTGCTGAGATTTTCATTCAAGCTGGAGTACCTGAAGGTGTGTTTAACGTTATTCAAGGCGACGGCAAAGTGGGCTCTTGGCTCAGTCATCATCCAGATATTGCTAAAGTCTCTTTTACTGGTGAAGTCGGCACAGGTAAAAAAGTGATGACAGGAGCAGCCACTTCGCTCAAAGAAGTGACAATGGAGCTTGGCGGTAAATCACCATTAATTATCTTTAATGATGCAGATATCGATAATGCTGTATCTGCGGCAATGCTTGGTAATTTTTATACCCAGGGAGAAGTATGTACCAATGCCACACGAGTATTTGTGCAGAAAGACATTTATCCTGTATTCATTGAGAAATTACATCATCGTGTTAAAGCCAACATCATAGCTGGCGACCCCATGCATCCAGATACCAATTTTGGTGCACTTATCTCCAAAAAACATCAAGAATTAGTGCTTAGCTATATTGAAATAGGTAAAGCAGAAGGGGCCACTTTGTTATGTGGAGGAGAAGCGTTACAACCTAAAAGCGCACCCGATGGCTACTTTGTTGCACCTACCGTGTTTACTGATTGTGAAGACAGCATGCGAATTTGTCGCGAAGAAATATTTGGACCTGTAATGGCGGTACTGACGTTTGAAAATGAAGATGAAGTGATTGCACGTGCCAACAATACTCACTTAGGCTTAGCTGCAGGTATATTTACCCAAGATATTAACCGTGCGCATCGCGTAATCCATCAAATTCAAGCAGGTATATGCTGGATCAATAGTTATGGATTATCACCTGTTGAAATGCCTGTTGGTGGTTACAAACAATCAGGAATAGGCCGCGAAAATGGCTTAGCAACACTTAAACAATATACTCAGTTAAAATCGGTGTATGTGGGTTTACAACTTTTAGATAGTCCGTTTTAGAGGCCATTAATGAATATACAAGCAACATATGATTACATCGTTGTAGGCGCAGGTTCTGCAGGCTGCGTAATAGCTAATCGTTTAACCGAAGACCCAAACAGCAGTGTATTGTTGATAGAAACCGGGGGTAGTGACAAAAGCATTTTCATTCAAATGCCCACTGCTTTATCCATTCCAATGAATACTAAAAAATATGCTTGGCAGTTTGAAAGCCAGCCTGAGCCATATTTGAATGACCGCAAAATGCATTGTCCTCGCGGCAAGGTGCTGGGTGGATCATCCTCAATCAATGGCATGGTATATGTACGTGGACATGCAAAAGATTTTGATGAGTGGCAACAAAGCGGTGCCACTGATTGGGATTATTCCCATTGCCTACCCTATTTTAAAAAAGCCGAAAGTTGGGCATTTAAAGCTAATGATTATCGCGCTAAAGAGGGCCCACTTGGAGTTAACAACGGCAATCAAATGCAGAATCCTTTGTATCAAGCTTTTATTGATGCAGGAACCGATGCAGGTTACTTAGCCACTGATGATTATAACGGTGAGCAACAAGAAGGGTTTGGCCCTATGCACATGACTGTCAATAATGGTCGCCGCGCATCAACAGCTAATGCTTATTTACGCCCCGCGATGCAGCGTCCCAACTTAACAGTTATCACTCATGCTGTAGCGCATAAGGTACTGCTCAAAGACAAAACCGCCGTGGGGTTACGTTTTGCTCATAAAAATGATATTCATGAAATCAAAGTCAATAAAGAGGTGATTCTAAGTGCTGGCTCTATTGGCTCTCCACACCTACTTCAACTTTCTGGCATTGGCTCTAAAGCAGTGTTGGATAAAGCAGGTATCGAATGTCTGCATGAGTTAAATGGTGTAGGTGAAAACCTACAAGACCACCTAGAGTTCTATTTTCAATTTAAATGCACCCAACCTATCACTTTAAATGGTGAATTAGACTGGTGGAGTAAACTCAAAATTGGCGTGCGCTGGATTTTAAATAAAGACGGTTTAGGCTCAACAAATCATTTTGAATCATGCGGGTTCATTCGTTCAAAAGCAGGAATTGAATGGCCAGACTTGCAGTATCATTTCTTACCAGCAGCGATGCGTTATGATGGCAAAGAAGCCTTTGCTGGACATGGTTTTCAGGTACATATCGGTCATAACAAACCGAAAAGCCGCGGCAGTGTTAAAATAGTATCTGCTCAACCTGATGTAGCACCGCAGATTAGTTTTAACTATTTGCAACATCAGGATGATATTCAAGGTTTTAGGGACTGCGTAAGATTGACCCGTGAAATTATCAATCAACCTGCTCTTGATGCTTACCGTGGGGAAGAGATCCAACCAGGTATGCACATTGACAGCGATACAGAAATCGATAGTTTTGTCCGTGAATCAGTAGAAAGTGCCTATCACCCAAGCTGTTCATGTAAGATGGGTACAGATGAATTATCTGTGGTTGACCCACAAACAAAAGTACACGGTATTCAAGGCTTACGTGTCGTGGACTCGTCAATATTTCCAACCATTCCCAATGGAAATTTAAACGGTCCAACTATCATGTTAGCTGAACGTGCTGCTGATTTGATTAAAGGACATTATTTACCGCCTGAGACAGTCAAGGTGACTGGAGATACGCAATGGCAAGTGCAACAACGAGCGAACAAACCTAAACGATAATAAGGGCTAAACTATCACATATTTTTCAGTTGTATTTTTGGTTTTACTGTCGGTTTTATTATGACTATTTGGTTATCAGCAGGCATTTTATTCACATTTTTTTGCATCGGCTGCATTTTATTTAAATGGGGAAACATACGCTGTATTGGTGTCACCCCAGTGAGTACCTTTACATTTATCGCCATTTTATTTACATCTGGATTAGATGTAGGGCTGATAATGTTTCCCTTAACCGAGTTTGCTGGCTACGCCGACATTGCCACTAATCCAGAGTATGCGTTTACCAATCCCTTAGCCATCGAATTTGGCTATTGGGCATTTTTGATTTGGGGCTTCTATTTCCTGACTTGTTTTTACTTTTGCATTATTGAGCCTAAAGTTCAGTTTTTTGCTATCCCTATTATCAGGTTTAGTAATAATTTTGTCATAATAGGTACCTGTGCTTTTACTGCTTATTTATTGTTAAGTAATTTACCTTGGTATATACCTCAACTCGCCAATGAAGGTGCGCTCACCGCCAGTCTTTATTTGATCGTGTTGCTAGTGATAACCACAGCAGTGTATTCAAGTACTGACATACGTTATGTTCGATTACTCAGTCTAGGCAGCACTTGGCTGTTCTTTGCTTTGATTGGCTTAACATGGGCAGGAGCATTATTGACAAGCGAAGGAAATACCGGTGAGTTTTTGCAAACCTTTAGTTTATTGAACGGGTACTTTGCAAACATCCATCAGTTTGTGTTGCCGCTTAACGACTATCACGAATTCTATCTATATTGGTGGTTTGCTTGGAGCATCATGATCGGCCAGTTTACCGCAAGGTTTGTAGGAGGCATGCGCACCTACCAAGTATTTTTAGCCATGTTGATATTCCCATCTATACCAATTGCAATATGGTTTGTAGGGTTATATTACTACCACCTTAATGAGTTAAATATTTCGGATTGGCTCAATGGGTTAATGGTGGCAGTGGGCATACTATTTGTGGTCAATTCATTAGATTCATTGATACGCTTATACACCGATAATTTAAATTTGACGATCAAAAGTGTTGGTAAGATACCTTATTTTGCTGGCAACCTTCTAGTATTGTCCGGCTTGACGTTATTGTTCACTTTAGATTTTTTACAAATTCAGTGGGTAGGTGCCGTAGTGATTGGTTTAATGTTCAGTTGTTTACTGTTTATTTTATTGACCCGTTTAAAGATAGTTAACGAAATTAGCGGTAGTCCAGAGCAAAACATCTTGAATTTTTCTGAAATGGAACAGCAAAAGTAGATCGAACACGCGCTGTTTAAAACTGTATGAGTGCCATATATTAAATAAAACTATGGCACTCAATATGTTCGAAAAAATCGTAGTATCCCGGTAAGCAATACTTAAAAATCTATTTCCAGTCATCGCCTGTCACACATCAACTTAGATACAAGATAAAAAATCAAAGCGTTTTGCCCCTGGAAAAAGTGAGAACATTGATAGAAACAAAGGGAAAAATAGTGATTTAGACAAAAGACCTCTTATTATTCCATGTCATCCATTTGTTCTGTTCTGTTTCCCTCATCCAAAATCCTTTGCAGGTCATTCTTCAACAAATTCAAACCCTCTAAACATCACAAGCGGTAAAAAACATTCAATATAAGTTTAAAAAAGCTATAGATTGGAACGTTTAAGATGATCCCAGCACATAGTATTGCTGATAAGGTATTTTTTGGTTCAAGACGAAGTTAAACATTAAAAACTGAGCCAAACATATAAGACAAAATTATTTTCAGCTTTTCAGGGGGTGTTATTCTTATAGCAGAAAAACAGATAGAGAAGACATAAGCACATCTAAACCAGATGGATAATCATGCTAGATTGGGCATAATATTTTAATGTTTGTTTTATCAATTCGATGATTCACTCAACAATTGATACATGATAACGCCTAGTTGTTCGGACAGGTTTTTGTCGACACGTTAAGATGTGAAGATCTAATGCAGTAACCTTCAATAAAAGGCATTAATATGACAACCGCATTATCTAATTGCTACTGTTGGCAACAATCGGGTGCAGCATGTTTTAATGCTTCAAAAAGCATCGCATTTGTTACTGGATCAATGTTCATAAGAAATGTTCATAATAAATGTTTAGCCAGTTTCACATGAGCTTGCCACCCCAATAAAAGCATCAGAATTACAATACCCATAAAGGCTACCTATTCGCATGTCATCCCGTGCCTCAATATTTTCTATATTTATAGCATCAAAGCTACCATCGTGTTCATGAGCCATCAAAACGCTATCGCCACAGTCAGATACTACGAAGTCATGATTTTGCGGGCTCCATGTAAATTAGGACAAGCAACATCTAACACCTGTTCCAACTCAAATTCATCACCATGCATATGATAGATCCCCACTTAGTCAGGTAAAATCGTATTGCCTGAGGTGCTTTCTGCGTCGTCTCTACAAATGCTTGCAAGCAAATATTCACCTCTCGGTTCAGCCACGCCATGTATGTTGACCGTATATGTTAAGCTAGTAGGGTTGCATTCTCCTTGGGTTGCATGACTGGTGGGCACCCAGCCATCGACAACATTAACCACACCGCCAATAGAACCGCTGCCATAAAACAAAGTCGCGGAGCCATACAGCACTTTAATTTGAGTCGCGGTTGAAGCCTCACTAGCAAGTGCATGGTCTGGCCCCACCCGTGAAACATCACTCACATCTAAACCGTTTTGAGGGATCAAAATATGCGGCCCACTTAGATCACCGGCGTACTGGCCACTTTTGCATGAAAATTAGTGTACAAATCTACCCATTTTTCAAGGGTATCGCATAATGTCCCGTTCTGCTGGCGGCGCAGAGCCTCAGTAACAACCACGCTGACTGTTATCGGCGATTCCATTGAAGACATGTGTAATGGAGTCGATACGATATCAATCACCTCAATAGGTGAGCGTTTTAGAATGAATGTCAGGTTGCTCAAATCTGTTTCAGACACGTTTAAATCTTTATGTAAATGCTCAAAACCTGAGGCACTAATGTGCACCTCAGTATTACCCATATTAGAATCAGAAAAAGCAAAACAGCCACTACTATCAGTGCGTGTTTGCATACCTAAAATCAACAATTTGCACCGTGGCATTTGATATGGGTTTGCCGTCTTCTCTGGTAACTATCCCTTCTAAAGACTTGGCTATTGCAGCGCTTGATAATCCAGTACACACCAGCACGGCAAGTTTGGCTAATTTTCTCATTTATACCCTCAATTATTTTTGTGCTAAACACTTTTCAATTTTAATTGTTATGTTATATTGTAACAATTACTTAGGTGGATATTAAAAAATATCTAAATGAAGCACAAAACGCTGAGAGGAAATTATGTTTAGACGAGGTTTGCTAATGGCTTTTTTGTGTCTTAGTTGTCAAGCCGTTGTGGCACAAAAACATGTGCATGGAGACGGACAGTTGTTGATTGCGCAAGATCAGCAACAGTGGCAGTTTCAATTTATTTTACCCGCAGCTGATTTACTTGGATTTGAGTATGTTCCCGAGTCGGCAGAGCAAAAGGAAAAATTAAAAAGCATTGTGAGCAAGATTGAAAATGTAGAAGAAATGATAAGGTTGCCGAGATACTGCACGCTGGTATCGATGTCGCACTCCTTGTTCAATTTAAATCCCCAAAGTCTTGAGAGTACTCATTCACATGCCAACAAACATGCAATAACTGCTCATGTTGAACAAGGTCATTTGCGCGAGCACTTAGACATAAAAATCACCTATATCTTTAAGTGCAAGAATACCCCTGACTCTGCTGTGGCTACTGTAATGGAATGGGCAAGCTCCTTACACGTACTCAATGCACAATGGATAACTAACGAGCAACAAGGCGCTGTAAAGCTAAAATCATCATCAGCTGTTATAAGATTTGGACAATGAACCAGGCTCATGTCGACCAGACTAAGGTAGCGGTACAAGAACGCTGTGAAACAAACCGCGTCCGTTTAACTAACAAGCATAAACAAGTGCTCAACGTTTTACTTGTCGCCAATCAGGCGCTTTCAGACTCCGAGTTAACAAAAATCTGCAATGAGCGCTTTGAGGGCGAGATAACCAGAACCTCAATATATTTTATTTTAAAATTCTTAAACGAGCTACACATTGCCTACCGATTTGACACCATTAACAGAAATATTAATAAAAATATTAACAGAAATATTATCAGAAATATTGTTTGCAAACATACTAACCAGCTAAGCGAAGGTCGCTCTCTTATATTTGTGATATGTGTGCAATGTAACGGCTTGAACGAGCTATTTGTTTTCTGTGTGATTATGAAGGACATGTGCTCGCTAGCTAATACCTCCCACTTTGAGGTTATTGACTCTAAAATTGAACTAAAAGGAGTCTATAACAACGCGAATACACTTCAAGCCTGATGGCTAGAGGAGAACATTATGAAAAAGCTATTAAACGCTAGCGAAAAAACCGCGATTGCATCGTCGTTCGTGTGCGTATTGCATTGTATGGCGCTACCACTAATTTTAATTGTTCTACCATCAGTATCTGGCCTACTTGTCTTTAGTGATGAACGTTTTCACCTGTGGTTAGTGATTGCCGTTGCTCCTATTAGCATATTTGCGATTACAACGGACTACTTTCACCGCCGCCGCACAAGTGTTTTTTATCAGCGCTATTGGCATGCTGATACCGTTGAGTGCCGCTATATTTGGACACGACACGTTAGATGAAAAGGGCGAAGTTATAGTGCCGCTTATTGGCTCGGTACTAATCGCGTTTGGACATATAAGTAATTTTCGATTAAGACGAGCTACAGCATACGAAAGTTCAATCGAGCTGAACTAATAAAATAATACAAATAAACAATAGAGAATACGATGAATACACAGACTCTTTTAAACAATGCAACCAAGCCCAAGCTTCCCGTTACCGTTCTTTCAGGGTTTTTAGGAGCAGGTAAAACAACCGTACTAAGTCATGTGCTGAACAATAGGCAAGGCATAAAAGTCGCGGTAATTGTGAATGATATGAGCGACATTAATATTGACGCTGCGATGATAAAAAACGATGTCTCTCTTAATCATAGCCAAGAAAAGCTCGTGGAAATGAGTAATGGATGCATTTGTTGCACGTTGCGTGAAGACCTGCTGCTTGAAGTAGGTCGATTGGCGAATGAAGGCACGTTTGACTACTTATTAATCGAATCAACGGGGATATCTGAGCCCCTGCCTGTGGCAGAAACATTTACCTTTGCCGATGAAGACGGAGTCTCACTAGGAGATATTGCCAAACTCGACACTATGGTCACAGTGGTTGATGCGGTAAATTTTATAAAGGACTATGACGAGGCAAAATATTTAGCTGAAACCGGTGAGTCCTTAGGCGAAGAAGACGAGCGTACAGTAGCAGATTTACTGATCGATCAAGTGGAATTCGCAGATGTCATACTGATAAGCAAAACTGATTTGATTGACAATGATGCTCTAAAAAGACTCGAAGCGATTTTAAAGAGCCTAAACACTACGGCTAAAATTATCCCTATTAGTAAAGGTCAAATCGCTATTGAAGAAGTAATGGGTACGCAACTCTTTAACTTTGACAAAGCGCAACAAGCGCCGGGCTGGCTCAAAGAGATGCGAGGTGAACATATACCAGAGTCAGAAGAATATGGCATTGGCAGTTTTTCGTATTCAGCACGCCGTCCTTTTTACCCCGAAAAAATCTATCAGTTTTTTCACAACAGCAGCGATTTTGGAAAGTTGTTACGTTCCAAGGGATACTTCTGGTTAGCCAGTCGCCCGCAATGTGCAGGACATTGGAATCAAGCTGGTGGTATTGCTCACTACGGATACGGAGGGATGTTTTGGATGGCCGTTCCCAAGTCGCAGTGGCCAACAGAGCTAGACGATCTTAAGTCGATTGAAGAACAGTGGGTTGAGCCCTTTGGTGATATGCGTCAAGAATTAGTATTTATTGGTCAAAATCTGGATAAAGCGGCAATAACAGTCGCGTTGGACGCTTGCTTATTAAACGATGAAGACTTATGCCGAGGTCAAGCATACTGGAGTTCTTTAAGCGACCCATTCCCAAGGTGGGAGCAATAGTATGGGCGCAATGAGAGAGTCAACAGATAGCGATATCGTAATAGAGAAAACCCGCTTTGCTAGTGAGACAGACGATCCGCAAGTGCTGACAGATATCTATAATGAACAATGCAACATTGCGATATGGCGTCGGCGTTTACCGACTGAATTTTTACAACAGGTGGCGCAAGATATCAGTAGCGATCCTATGCTCAACAAGACGGTGCAAGTCAGAGCAGATAATATTGAAAACGACATTGCTACTATTGCTGCAGACAGGGTTTATGGCGAACAACTGCGTTTATACATACACGATATTGTCGATATGTTTTGCATATTATTCGATACCAACAAAGTGGGGCTAAGGCTTTCCGTCCTCGACAAAGCGATGTGCCCGCGCTTTCATTTTGATCGGGTGCCATGTCGTTTGGTGACCACATTTAGCGGTATCGGCACGCAATGGTTGCCGAATAACAAAATAAACATGAACAAATTAGGACACGGTAGTGGCGGTAAATCAGATGAAGAATCGGGGCTAATTGCTACAGAAGCTGACATTCAAAGTCTCGCTTGCGGTGATGTAGCCTTGTTAAAAGGCGATACTTGGGAAGGCAATGAAGGCAGTGCTTTAGTTCATCGCTCTCCCCCGCTGAAAACAGACGAGTACAGATTATTAATGACTGTCGACTTTGTCGCTTAAAGATTATATGGGTCTTTTTAAAAAATCTAATGCCGCCTAAAATTATCTGGATTGTCATAATAAGGCTCGATAGAGACCACATCAAGAATGTAAGCCGAGGTACCTAAAGGGTCTTCAAACAAACCTCGGCGAAAAATGCCATCCAAGCGATAGGCTTGGTTTATGTCAAAATCGGTGAAGCCGCTGTTAAGTTGTGCAAATATCATTTGGTTAGGTGGTGGTGATGGAAAATGCAGGCACGCGCCAAAATACGGCACGATAAAAATATGATTTAGGCTCCGATCCGCAACATAGCCTACAGGCACAATAAAACCAGAAATAGACACCGCTTTGTTATCAAACGTATCCACGCTGTTGGTAGAAATCATTGCGGCACCATATTCATTGTCAGTACTGGCTTGCAAAGACAAAAAAATGGTGTCAGCTAACTCGGTTGGTGTGCTTGCCTGCATTTGTTGATACTTTTCTAATACTGACTTTTCATTATCAGGCAGCAGTTGCCACCATTGGACCTGCAAAATAGGACTAAGTGCCTGATATTTATTTTGCAGGTGCGCCTCGTCAGTTTGATAGAGTTTGGGTTTGAATAACAACCATTGTGCAAGTGTCGGTTGGAAGTTTACATAGGCATAACCGGCAGCCACACCAAGTAGCAAGCATGTAATGAAAAAGACAAAAATTTTAGCCATATTGTTCGTAATCGTTTAATAAAATCTTCAAGTTATTTTGATCAATGATTGTGTTGTTTGCGAAAAAATACTAATTAGCTCTCACATCAATTCGCTGTACCTTCGAGTAAGGTAAAGACCCTTTCATCGCATCAATCCATATCAAGATATGACTATCTCCACTTGCCTTTACGACGAAATCTAGTGTGTATACACCGTTAAGTGCGTCTATTTGAATATTATCATTAGCTTCCAGTAAAATATCGTCGCTGGAGGTAAAGCGTAAATACACATTTTTATATGCAGTCGGTAAATGATAATTTATATCGACACGCTGAGTTTTAGCAATCGAAGCTACTATAGTCTTCTTATGTTTTAGCGTCAGTCCTGCAGATATAAATGCAGACGAGTGGCGCTGCGTTAATGGATGTGTTTGCCCAAATTGCTTCATATGACTAAAATTCCCAAAACCCCTAGGGTCATGATAGTCACAGGCATGAATTAAAAATGAAAAACTAGATATGACTATATTGGCAAAAGTAAAAATTATTCCATATTTTATTCGCGACATCATAATTTAGTCCTCATAGGGAGAATATGCGTCCAATCGCAATGTGTACGCTGAACTGCCCAGCCCATTCACGGTATGAGCTATTTGCAAGGTTCCCTCAAACCAATAAGGATCGAGCAGAGTGTTAAGCTGAACACCGGATTGAAACTCTGCGTAAATGATTTGATTAGGAGGGGGGGGAGGCATGTGTAAGCAAGCGCCAAAATAAGGCACAATAAAAAAATGCGTGACACGCTGCTGCTCATCAGACTGCAATGGTACGATAAAACCCGGTAATCTAATCCGCGCCTGATCAAAGGCATCAATCACACGAGTAGACTGAAGCGCTTGTGCAAAGCGTTTTGCGGTTTCGTTTGATTCACTTAAAGTACTGAGTGATTCGATATTGTCATTATCTTCGCCATCCTCAATATCAAGTAAAAAATCAGGTGGATTAAGCAATGCCGCCAAATCATCTGCAGGCATCAGTTGTGTCCATTCAATCTCATTATATTTAGCATCCGCAATAGCGGTTTTTCCGGTTGAGAGGCTAACTGCAACCAGTAGAACAAACACGAGTCGATGTATAGTTAACATTACTTTCACTTAAAATGTACCTGCTCAGATAACTTGTTTACGCACGAATCAAATGATATAACATAACAATTAAAAAAAGTAGCTGAAACTAAGAAGGAGCCTATAAGATGTCATCGTTTGCTCTTGAAATTGAGAATCTGCGTTATACCTACTCGAAAAACACTGATAGCGTTTTGTCCATACCAAAATGGCAACTTAAGCTTGGCGAACGTGTATTTTTATATGGTGATTCTGGCTCTGGAAAAACCACGTTTCTGAATATTTTATGCGGTATTATGGTCCCTAGTAGCGGCCGAATAACACTATTCAATGAAGAATTAGATAATATGTCGGATCGTAAGCGTGATCGCTTTAGAGCTAAAAATATCGGTGTAGTCTTTCAAAAATTTAATCTTATCCCCTATCTAACGGTATCAAAAAATATTGAACTCGCGGCTTTTTTTGCTAACTACTCTATGTTCAAAAGTGACAATACAGATATAAAAATTCGTACACAAACCCTGATTGAAAATTTGAACTTACCTAAGGATATTTTGAACACACAAGTCAGGTATTTAAGCACTGGGCAACAACAGCGCGTTGCAATCGCACGAGCTTTAATCAACCAGCCGAAATTACTGTTAGTTGACGAACCCACCTCTGCTTTAGATGCTTCTGCAAGGGATGCATTCATGCAAGTGTTAATGCATATGTGCGACGCAGCCAATACCACACTAATTTTTGTAAGCCATGATCTTGCACTTGGTAATTATTTTGAGCGAAAGGTAGACCTTTCTTCACTTAGCTCACCTGAGTTTGAAATGTCGCTATGAAAATCTTACTTTCAGTTGCATGGAACAGTTTATTGAGCCGCAAAAAAACAGTCGTTTTGACCTTACTTTCACTTTGTGTCAGTACCATGGTTTTGATCAGCGTAGAACACATTCGACTGCAAGCAAAGGAGAGCTTTAATCGAACTATATCGAGCGTAGACTTAATTGTGGGCGCGCCAAGTGGGCAGCTAAATATGCTGCTCTACTCAATATTTAGAATGGGCAACCCCACTAACAACATAAAGTACGAAAGCTTTTTGATGTTGCAACAACATGAAGTAGTTGAGTGGGCAATTCCCCTATCATTAGGAGACTCACATAGAGGCTTTCGAGTAATGGGTACCAATGGCAGCTACTTCACGCATTATAAATATGGCAATAATCAAAATTTAAGGTTCAAAGAAGGCCGCGAGTTTGATGGGCTTTTTGACGCTGTGATAGGTGCTGATGTGGCAAAAACCCTTGGATATCAAGTCAATGACAAGATTGTTATCGCCCATGGTATCGGCAGTACAAGCTTTACACATCACGAGCAAGCACCGTTCGTGGTTAGTGGTATATTGCTGCCAACAGGTTCGCCTGTCGACAAAACGGTCCATATCAGTCTTGAAGCTATCGAGGCAGTTCACCTACCACCTTCCACTATACAGACTGTTTTAAATAATCCAAAAAACGCAGCGCTGAGGCCAGAGAGTATTACGTCAGTAATGCTAGGACTCACAAATAAGTTTGCCATTTTTAGAATGCAGAGAGAGCTAAATAACTACTCAAATGATCGACTTATGGCAATATTACCTGGTGTAGCGATGGCGGAACTTTGGAGCTTAATGTCAACGGTGGAAAATTTATTGCGGGCGATTGCAGCATTGGTACTCATATCTTCTTTGTTTGGGCTAGCTACAATGCTTTTGGCTTCAATGAACGAAAGGCAGGGAGAAATTGCAGTATTGCGTGTTTTAGGTGCAGGCCCTTTCACACTATTACTACTCATACTTTTCGAGTCCCTTATTTTGATTTGTATATCAATAGCGATGGCAATCAGTGGATTAAAAGTAATGCTAGTGATATTAGACGGGTGGATGGTTTCCGAGTTTGGTTTGTTTCTAAGTCACAATTTATTATCTTCTGAAATCGTTAGCCTAATTGGCTTAGTGATATTAGCAACCATGATAGTGTCTCTTTATCCGGGGATTGAGGCATATAAAAAAGCCTTGCATATGCAGCTAACAGGAAAGTAACTAATGAGCATGTTTTGGAATCGTTTAGTCTAAAATTTCAGCCATAATCATACCTTACTGTTTGATGGATTCGTGCGCGAATATATTACTTTATCCTTCTTGACAAAGATTGGTTAATCCTTCCTTCACTAAGCAGGATTTGGATCCCTTCTGGAATGACTAGACATAAGCTCTCTTTAAAATTTATCCACTTGCATGTTTCATAGTGATAAGAATCACGGGGACAAAACACTTGAAAACCGACTATTAACTAAACGTCAGCAATCATGCAAATTTTGACATTTACTAAGACCACTCAATTCCTCCTATGATCGATCGCTTATCAATCATGTTTTTTTATTCATTCTTATGACCAGTTGAACTCGTAGCCCAGTGGCGTCGCTCAAGAGAACAGTATATAACTATCGCATCTAATCAGAGCTTAACCAAAAATTGATAGAAGACAATGGTGATCTATACGCACAATTATTTCGTTTCGAAAAATTAAATAGCGGTAAATACTTAAATAACCTACAGCTTAACATCGTAAAAATTGGTTCAGAACTGTGAGCATTTTGCCCAAGACAAGATACCGATCGATTTAGCTCAACAACTAACGATATCGATGCTCCAATAAATGTAAGAAAAAATTTGGAATGCCTTGAAGTTAGAGTTTAATAATACCCAACTGTCACAGTTTTCTTATTTAATGGATATCACTTCCAATAATGTACGTACACTAATTGATTAGCCGCAGCCAGAAATTAAAGTTATTGCGGATTAAAGATGGTCAATGGAACTGAATATTTCAAATTCATCAAGATATTAATCCCAATGATAGCTTTACAGCGCCAAACCAAGAGAATGATCATTTATAGCATCTTGGTGACTTGATTGGAGGTGAATCTCGACGGGTTGATATATAAAAAAACGAGATTATATTTAGATAATAGAAGCGGCTAGATTTTTACTTATCGAAAAGCTGCAAGCTCTTTAATAGAATTCCGCATCCTTTACTATTAGTTGTGCGAGCGCATTTTTATCGTTGCCATCAGCAGGCGTTAATACTATTCCGAGTGCTCCAGCATAAAAGACGATAGATACTTTATCGTTTCGTTTAATTGCTTCGTTAACATTATGGGAAAACGTTTCAGTAATGAGTGTTAACTAGCTTGATTCAACGAACCTGAAGCATTCAATAGAAGTACAATATTACTTCCTTTTCTTGAGACTAACGGACGACATATTGAAGCAGGTTTTTTATTTTAATCTTTTTTAAAATTTGATAATAACTCTTGGTGGTGCACTGGTATCTTAAAATAATAGTTTCATAAGGTAAGGTCTCAAGATATATGATCAGTAATATCATGGTTAACCTCCTATAAATTCATAATCTACATTACCTATATAATGGCATATTGAGCAGATCAGGAATGTGGATTATCCTTTTTTAGTCTCGTCTTGGTAATACACAGAAGTACCCAAGACCATGACTCAATCATCAGACTCAGACGAATCAAAAAAATCAGTATATTTGTTACAGACATAAATAGCTGATTTAAAGAACGTAGGAGCAAGATTTAATGAGAGTCGAAAGCAACTTCAGCTAGTCATTCAGCCTACTGGGAACGGCACTTGGAATTGGCAAGTACAATCGGGCGAGACTGAATTTAATGAGCCCTTGGGGAACATGATTGGCTATAATTTGGAAGAACGGTTGCCACTCAGCACACTAACATGGCTGGTTCAAGCTCACTTCAAGGATTTGAAAGAATCAGAATGCCTACTTAACGAATATTGCGCAGGTAAAGCCGAGTCCTATATTTTTTGAATCTCATATGAAACATAAAACCGTGATTGGATAGAGTTTCTGGATACGGGGAAGGTTATAAAAACACAGCCTGTTGCATAAAACGGGCTTATCGTTTATCTTCCCATGCACTCTTAGCTGGTATGTTTACCGGCACTTTTGAGATGTTAGCACAACAACAGTTGACTTTTTTTGAACACTCGACGCAAGTAATGCGTAATAATAAACAACACTATATCAGCACTCTTTTTGCTAACGATTACTTAATGGAAACCAATAATGAATAACCTTAAAACAGCACTGCTAATAGGCTCTATTTGCACTTTAGCTGCCTGCTCGCCTTCAACACCACCCTCAACATCACCCACAACACCACTAGCAACAGCGCCAGCATCACTGCCAGTGTCAACAACAGATAATACAAGCTTGTTTGAGCGCACTATTCTTACCGCAACAGGCGATACCCTTGGCACCCTTTCTTTAAAAGATCTTGGTGAGGGAGGCACAGAAGTAACAGTTACAGTGAGTGGCCTTGATGGTGCTGGTACTCATGCCATGCATTTCCATGAAATAGGTGCGTGTGAAGCCCCTAGTTTTAAATCCTCAGGTGGTCATTTTAACCCAATGAATATGGCCCATGGAAAGTTATCTGCCGATGGTCCGCATGCTGGCGACATGATGAATATGGAAGTCGGAGCTGACGGTACCGGAACACTAACGATTATTAACGAGCGTGCTTCCATTGATGGTGACCACGGATTGCCTGCGTTACTTGACGCTGATGGTACAGCTCTCATTATACATGAACGAGGTGATGACTATACTACCCAGCCAACAGGAGCTGCTGGTGGACGTATAGGTTGCGCAGTTCTGTAAGTGCTATACCTTGCATAAACGTTACAAACAAACAGTACTTTGTAATGTTTGCTGTTAAGTATACAAGCTAATATAAAGCGCATCATTACCAACAATGATGCGCTTTTTTTTGGACGTAATAAAAGGGGGCAGAACCAAATTAGATGATTAATAAAAGGGGTCAGAACCAAATTAGATGATAATGGTTAGTCAGCCCTATGGCTGATTCACGCCCTGAGGCATTCAACTAATTTGACATCAGTGGAGGAGAATTCCCCCCTTTTAAAGCAAGTAGATATTTAGCCCCGCATTACGAGTTATTACTCTTCCAGTATTTAAACAATATCTTGATTCATTTAAACGCGAGCTCTCTAATTGCGGCATTATAAATCTTTCCTTTTGCACCCTGTTGATTATGATACAAGGAAGCTCGTAAGGACTGGCTAACAGATTTTACTGACCACTCAATGAATGATTGTCGTAAGAGTTTTGAACACTTTTATCGCCTATGTAGCCATAATTTTATACCACTGCCCTCAGTGACCAGCACAATACTTGAATAGGTTTGTACTCCAGCCACACTTATAAAGAGCGTCTCTATCTTGCCCATTATTACTAACAACCTAGAAACAAGACAAGGTCCTGTGGTGGATAATGTTTTGAAAATATGGGCGTTGCTCATACCGTTAAAAAACTCATAAGTGGCGATATTAAATGATTAATAGCCACGATGACGGCTTAAAGCTGTAATGCTGAAACCTTAATGTAAAACTGGCTTTACTCTTAGATGGCCTCATATTCAGTCAATGGCATAGCACTGTATATTAACAATATACAGTGCTTTAATAGCGTTACCGCTTTTCCCCCTATACGATTAAAAGGCGCTCTGTTTATTGATCCTCTTGCTCTTTTTAATTTAGTAATACTCAGCCAGTGAATGAGACATCAGAAAAAAACTACGTATCTTTATGCAAAGACCACTCTAGTACCTGAGGATAGTATTGTTTCAAAGTATTTAAATACGGTCGATGTAGCGTTTTTTTAGCGTTAACAAGCCGTCTTCGTTATGCGGCTAGAAATTAGAGACTTCCGTTCCTGACACTTTGAGCATGTTGAGTGTTAGTTGTTTCTAGATCACGCAGTATCATGCCTAAGCCAAGTTCAGCATCGGTAGGTTCATCCTTCGCTCCGCTTGCTAAAAAGGCCGTTTTATAGCTTACAAAGATCGCAGTATCGATAGTAAACATAGTGACAATTTCTCCTTGTTAAGACCATAAACAATTGGCACTTTACATAACTCATCCGCAACGGCTATTTAGACATGATATTACTGGTGGAGCGACATTATCTATTCGTCAATGTATTCTTGAACGTATTGTTAATGTTAAAACTGTGTTTTTTGATGGGAAATTCAGTGCATATATCATGATTACTGGTTGCCCAATCAATACCAATGTTTAACTGATAACATTGTTTACACGTCATTTCTCTCTCCCAAGCTTTAGGTTCGGCATTTATATTTACGCTTTTCGAAAGCATTATATATAGCAATAATTAAAGCAAGCCTTGAATACTCGTTTTGAAGTTTGGTTGGACTAGCTACATTGAAAGCAAACCGGAAAACATTCAAGCGTGTGGTGAGCGAGTTAATTGTATGCAGCTAGCATATGACCTAGTGCAGAAACATTATGCTACTTTTCAAAATTGAATGACTGTACTGAGCTATCTTTTATCAGTCTAGATTGATTCACTCGTATGTCTGCAATTCACTTAAAGGGGCAAGTCGAATTGTACTGTAGATAATATTCAAAGCACATTCTGACGTCACAATCCTAGAATGCCTGAATATCCAGTTTATTCAACACACCGTTCGTCATAATAGATTTCAGTATCTACCCTAATCATCTAACTGGGCAGAATATTTCATGTTTTATAAATGTGCAGTTTATAAATTTACTTAGTGTTTTAGCATGTAATCCTAATTTCAATAATGAAGTGGGTAAAGGTAAGTTATGTGATTTACCGTAAACGGCTCACAATGGGAATAAGAACAGGATACACCGTTATGTGTTTGTGTTTCTAGCGGTAGCCCATCCTGCCCCTTGCTTCCCTACCCCTTACTTCCCTGCCCCCTGAATATCCCTAATCAATAGACATAAAAAAAGGCCACCTGAAACAGGTGGCCTTTCTTATTATGAGGAGTCTGGCAGTGTGCTACTCTCGCATGGGGAGACCCCAAACTACCATCGCCGCTAA
>NZ_CAJXPA010000030.1 GCF_913058035.1 uncultured Paraglaciecola sp.
GCTTTGATGTACCTCATCACTTAAAGTAAACCACTTGTCAGCATTTGGCTCAACGGACAAACTAGCCATTCGCGCCATGGGTTTACCATTTTGCAAATACAAGTCACCCATTTCAATATAGAACAATTCATAGCCACGTTTCTGCGCATCGAGCAACATAGCAAAACTGGTATCTTTTTTGATGTTGATGGCCTGAATAGGGTCCATCACTATGCCAAGTTTTATGGTCAAAAGTGCACCTCAGAGGTATTATTTAAACGTTAATTTTACGTTTAAAAGACGAATAGATTTATATTTATAATCTTGAGGTAATTGCTGCAGAATTCAAGCCTGTATTTAGATCAAAGCACGAAAGTTTGAATTTAAACCAATACATTGTTGAAACGTAGGTCATTTTATAGGCCTATATCCTCTCAGCTGCTTTTTTTGCTTGTTTAGCCAACTCTTTGTTATCTGTTTTTGCCACACGTAAATAAATTGTTTTAGCTTCTAACTTCTGAGAATTTAGAGACATTAGATTAGCTAACCTAAATTCTGCCCAAGGTTTAGGCGCTAAGTCATCTAAGTCTTGTGCTTTATCAATAAACTTCTTCAAAGCGCTTATGCCAGCATCAATATTACTTTCAGCTAAAACAGATGTTCTACCTAGTTGGTACAACGCATTACATTTTGCAAGAACGCTTACATCAGTCTCAGCATTTCTACTGATAGCCTCTGAAAGTTCTTCAGAGGCAACTTGATAATTTTTATTTTGTTGTTGAAACATACCTGATTGAAAGAAAAAGTCGGGAATATCGTTATAAGTTTGTTTAGTTTGCTGTAAAAGCTTGATGACTAAAACATCATTATTTTGGGAAAGTTCATAATTAATCTCGGCTTCCAGTCTTACTTTTGGGTCAATTATCCTAATTTTTTCTATTTGGGCTTTGGCTATACCAATGTCGCCCCCGGCAATGCTGGTGTGTTCAACTAACAAAGTAACTCAATTGTTAGATTTAATGGTATCCACACTCACAACAATAAGACACATCTTGTGCAATGTTTAATTCAGAGGGGTTTGTGAATCCAGGTATCGGCTATTCTCGCCAAATTGGGGGGTTAGAGATAGAACTCGCGCCGAATATAGAGCTGTTGAAACAGACTTTGTTCAACATTCGTGATTAATCTTCAAAATCGCTATTTTTTCTTAAATCATCTAGTTTGAATTTGTATTTACGGCTGACCTTAACGCTATCACCAGATGTCAATTGTGCTAGGTATTCCCCATTTGAATTGGGCGTCAGTCTGTTCAATTTACTAAGGTTGATCATGGCTGATCGATTAACCCTTTGAAAAAGACTGGGGTCGAGATCTTGTTCAAATTGTTTAAGTGTTTTACGTATAATATGTGTACCTTCCAATGTATGCACACACATGTAATCTCCTGCGGCCTCAATCCAAGAAATATCATCAAGCCTTACCCTGATCCACTCCGAGCCACTTTTCATAGAAACCGTTTGCTGCAACTCACTCATTGAGCCGCCACTCGTCACCTCTAAGTTACGGATAAAGCCATTAATAGAGTTTCCCGTTTTTCGGCTAAGTAATTCGTCCAGTTTGAGGTGTTGTTGTACTACATCACTATCAAAAAAAGACTCAACAAGTTTGCTTAAACAACTGGCTAATCTTTCATCTGAAAAGGGTTTAAGTAAATAATCAAATGCAGAAAACTCGAAAGCATTGAGAGCAAATTCTTTAAAGGCGGTAAAAAAGACTACTTTAGGCACAGGAGACAGTTTTTTCGATAATTGTTCTGCTAATCCAAGACCGCTTAATCCTGGCATTTCAATGTCTAAGAAAGCAATGTCAGGCCGGAACTGCTCAATCGCATCTAAAGCACAAAGAGCAGACGGACATTGCGCAACTACATCAAACCTAGTATCGGCAATCAATCTCAGCATTAACCCTTCTCTAGCCAAGGCCTCATCATCCACAATAATGACAGTTAGTTGACGACTCATGAATATTCCATAGGTATAGAGATTTGCACGCAATACCCTTCATTTATACCACGAACAACCTTAAAATCATGGTTGTTCGGATATAAAACATTAAGCCTATCAACAATATTCTGAACCCCCACGCCAGTGTGACTCGATGCTGTTTGTCCTTCAATTAAGGGTTTTAACGTTATAGATGGTTGATTTTGGGCAGGCCCATTATCGGCCACCTCCATTTGTAAATATCCACGTTGACACTTAGCCGATATCTTTATTAATCCTCCGTTAGGCATCTGTGCAATCGCATACTTAATGGAATTTTCAACCAAGGGCTGCAATAACAAACTGGGTACAAGCAACGCTTCAGTTTGTGGCTCAATTTTAAACTTTACTGTTAGCCGGTCCTCAAAGCGTGTTTTTTCAATTTCCAAATACAACATCAATGCTTTTAGCTCCATATATAGGCGGATCTTTTTTTCAGGATCATTGTCTAACGAAAAACGTAAAAAAGTAGCTAATCGAGTCAACATGCCATTCGCCTTTTCCTTATTCCCTTTTAGCACTAAAGTTGAAATCGCATTCAACGTGTTAAATAGAAAATGTGGATTAATTTGATATCGCAACATCTTAATTTGCGATATATGAGACAGACGAACGGCTTCTTCGTGTAGCTTTTTCTCATGCATCAAACGGAAGTGATAGTTAATGCCAAAGTACAGAGTACTCCAAACAAAAATCATAAAAAATGCGTAGCTCAAAGACATAAGCAGCATATACCATCTAAAATCTTCTGAGGGATTACCAGCGATAAGGGATAAAACATCAAAATCTTCATAAAAATACCAAATCACAATATTTTTAACTGGGGTCCAAATAACGGCAACTAAAAAACTGAAAAATACGATGGTGATAATTAACCAACCAGAAGGCAAACCCCAACATCGCTGATAAACATATCTTAAAGGCCACGTCAAAAGTGCTGCGAATGCACCCGATAATACCAAAGGGAAAAACACCTCTATCCCAAGTTTGTTGATGTCACGATAAAAGAACACATTATCCGCTGTAAAAATAAATACATAGGACATCCATCCTAAACTATGCAAAAAACCAAACGAGGGTTTGTCTTGGTTGGCGATGAACCTTTCTGCTGTATCTCTCACCTACACAATTACTTTATTGTACATAAAATAAGCATCCAAAATTAAAATTCAAAAAGTGAAGTTTTGACTCTGACCAGTCTTTACCTCTCCACCGCGGTATAAACATAACAACTAAAAATGGCTTAGCTCGTTGCTTACTGAATTTGTTTTCTCAATAATTACTATCACGTAAGAATGAACACGTATAAATTTCTTTGAGTAAATATACATTTCAAATTTACACAACGTTCCTGTATGCAATAGCACACAGTCTGAACAATACAGCTCCATATAATTGACCGAACTTTTTTTAGGTAATATTTCTACATTCACAAACTTAACTGCACCAACCGATTTCACTGCTGATACATTTTGTATTGTTTGACGAGTTGCTTTTTTGCTTCTCGGCCCCTCATAAAAACATTACTCAAATACTCGAAGCGCATGCCCACTAAATTTGTTTAAAAACACATAACGGCAATTAATAGTTTTAGCAAAAACCTTTCTTGAATTAGCACCTACAAAACATACAAGCTAAGGGACAAACAGCTAATGTTTATGAGACCAACTGCGGAGATCTAAGATAGATGGAGATAAGCTGTAACAAATTGTTTTGAGAAAAATAAAGAGCTGCACTTTGTAGCTTCACCCCTTATTTAATCCAGGAAAGATTACATGCTGTTTTAATCTAGTAAAAACAGTCATTCACCGGGTCGCTACTTCGACATTAATTGTGACTGTCCATCCGTTCGATTTAAAACCTAAATACCATGAATCATTCAGGTGATGGGATGAACTTAGTCAAAGTGCTTAGATCATAATGTAGTAATAGACTCCACGATGATAAAGCCTGAATACTGGTTTGGTTAACCAAAAAGATATTGCTACAAGAAATATCTTTAGATTTTTCTTAAAAAATTATTTGTCTAAAACTCCCTGATATTAATTTATGATCTAAATAATTGATTATCGGCAAATAAAACTTGGCGACGATACGACACTAACCAAAGTTCAATTGGGAATCGACCTTAGGGACAAATTTTACTTACAGTGAATTCGAAGCGATGTTAAGTAATATTGGCATATTGATTTTTAAACGAGGCTGACAAAAGGAAATCAGTTATGTGGTAATAATAATTCGAAAATAAGTGAATGCTTTAACCAAGATACAACAAAAACAATGCAGGTTTACACACTCACTTTGGAAAAGTCATTTGAACCTTTTATAACTTAGCTAGTAAATCGACGTAATCAACTCCACTTTTAAGTGCCATAAATTTTGCAGTCTTTTGTGCGTTGTTAATCATAGCGAAGGTTACTGGATCATGACCGTTACATACCAAGCCTTTACTGATCACTCTTGCTTTGATGCCACTTCTTTTGATTGCATTGTGTACTTTAAGTTTACTGTCGCTTTTAATAGCCTCACATATTTCAACCAAATTTGCTTGAGTGTTTTTTTCCATATAATTAGCTTGTGCACTTCCAGCTAAAAAAATACCTACTGTTAATATGCTACCTATAATAATTTTTTTCATGATGTCACACCTTGTGTCTGTTAAATTCTGCTTGATTGCAAGTTCATATTTAATGTAGTGGACAAGATGTCTTTAGGTGGTCTAAAAAAGGCTAATTACGGCAAAATGCGACTAAGCGACCAACTAACAATATTCAGCGATAAACTGCCGTTATAAATCATTAGTTAGTCGCATTTAGAGTTATTTTGTGATGCCTGAGACCTAATCAGAGATATAAAAATAATGGTCCTAAATTTATACAGGTATAAAAAAACCCTGAAAACAGGGTTTATTAATATAGATTGGAGCTCGGACTTAAAAGGCGTTTTCTTGATGGATCCTAATAAACAGAGGTGTACCGTGTTTACTATAATCCACCTTGTATTCTTTACCATTGATGGTTTGCACAAATAACAATGTTTTTTCTTCGCCAAATACTTCAGAGCTAGTCAACTGCACCATTTCCAAATCTAGTTGTTTTGCATCACGTTTGTTATATGGAACTTCCTGCAAAAATTCCTTTATACCTTTATGTGAAACAACAATGCTAGGGTTATCCTCACCGTTAATATTAAGTAAGTCTAATTTTCGTATTTTATGAATTATTTTGTTGCTGCCACTTACTAAAAATGGTTTTTCCGTCATTTTATTCTCAAATAAAAATGCTTCTAATGCGCTAAGTCTACGATTTTTTTAAGAATAAACCAAAGTTTTTATGTGCTCAAGGAGGCACAAGTGGTTCATTTACTTTTTAGTTTAAAAACTGACGGTCAGTTAAACTTTGTAAAAAGATAACTAAATCTTGTTTTTGTCCTGACTTAAGCTCAAAGCCCACTAAAAAAGGACTTTTTAGTGGGCTAGATATTCCCTGTGTTCTGCCACCAGCTGCATAAAATTCTATGACCTCTTCTAATGTTGCAAAACTACCATCATGCATATAAGGCGCACTCACTTCTACATTGCGTAAAGTAGGTACCCTAAATTTTCCCATATCATAGGGATCTAAGGTGGCTTCAATCAATCCTTCGTCATAGACGGGATAGGCACCTTTATTATCAATGTTGTACAAACCAGTGTTGTGAAAGGGTTGTAAGTCTAATCTCTGATTTTCATGTTGGCTAGACTGAGTAAAATTGAATTCTCCATGACAATGAAAACACGCAAGTTTTTCTGAGAAAAATAACTCCATACCTCTCTTGGCAGCATCAGAAATAGCAGCATCATTACTTTGATAGGCGTACTCATCAAATGGCGAAGTAAAACTAGTTAAGCTTCTTACATAACTGGCAAGTGCTTTAACAATTTTGTCAAAGTCCACACCACCATCATCAAACGCATGTTTGAACAGCCTCGAATAACTTTGATTTTTAAATCGTTGTAATACTTTACTTTCATGCCCAGTAATACCTAACTCAACCGGATTTTCAGAAAACATAGGAATAAGAATTTGTTGCTCAATTTGATTCAGTCCTGAATGTGCCCATGTCAGATTGCTGTTATAAGCCACATTGACTAAAGATTGGGTATTGCGCCTGTGCCTTTGACCCGATGCGCCTATGGCAGTTTTTTGAGGTTCGGAAAAAGCAAATTGTGGCTGATGACAACTTGCACAAGAAATGGATTGATTGAAAGACAAGCCTACATCAAAAAACAGTCTTTTTCCCAAGGCAACCTTGGCGGTGGACATAGGATTGTCAGAGGGGACTAGAGGTTTTGGAAAACCTTCAGGTATTTTCCAATCATATTCTTTTTGGTTAAAAGTTGGTGGTTCGCAAGCTAACAAAAAGCTACTCAAGATAAAATAAAAACTAATCTTTATAAATTGAGAACCTGGCATATTTAGTGCCATTCGAACACATTTTGAGTTTTTAAATTTGACATCAAAATACTACAATTTTCTTGGCCAGAGTGAAACAAACAAGAGTCATCGTTTCGCATCGAAGTATTGGCAATGAGCTTATCAAGATGCATAACAAGTTTTGTTCCATCATGCTTTTTATCCAGATTAAAGCTGACTCTATTGGGTTGAACACATTCATTTTTAGGAGAACGCATAGTCGAGGCAGCGCTGCATCCAACACTGCCTAAATGAAATACCCAGCTTCCGTTAGGGCTTTGCATATCTAATCGAAAAAACTTATGTCCCGACCGCCACGACCAAAACATGCTTGGCAAATTTAGTGGCGAAGGTTGCAGCAGCGGGTTTTGATGATTCAGCTCAAAAGGCACAGCGAGTGTAAAAGAAAATTGTTCGGATGAGTCAAAATCAGCAGGAGCCAAAAATTGTAGGCGATTATTGGTTTTATGTTGTTCTGAAGCAACGGGGTCATCATGCACCACTTTATCTTCACCTTCTGATTTTGTAGCACAGTTATCCAAATTAGGTTGGATCAATACCACATCATTATTTTGCCAAGGTGTTGAACTCAATTTTGGGTGATATTCAGTATCTTTGTTAGATAATTCAACGTTGCTTATAAAAAAAGCTAACTGCTGTATAGACCAAACCTGTTGAGCACTTTTAAACATATTGCAATCTAATGGACCACCGTTGTGCCAAATTTCAACGTCTATACCTTTCCCATCACCTGACCTAGAACAACTACTGTTAAGTTGAATTAAAAAAACGAATAAAAAAAACCTAAGCGTTTTTCTAGATCCATTACAGCACAAAAAATTTGATATATAAGTTATAAAAGGTAAAGTGTTAGCAAGATTCATATTGTAATAGGTTACTTTCATGCAGTATTTAATTGCTACCATGATGATACTGGTAATGGGGTACAGTCAAGGCGTTCAGGCTCATGCAGGAATTGATAAAGCTCGATTTGTTGCCAACAACGAAGAGAATCAGGGCTCATGAAATAATAGATTTAAACCAATTAAAACAGTGACTTACGCAGCTCAAAAAGCTAATAAGGGAGACAATATCCTAGTGGCACAGGGACAATATGTTATTGAATCTGAACAAGATTTATTATATATCACTATTCAAATTTTTCCCGTGTTAGGTAGGTTTAATCAACTTGAACAATATCAGGGGCAGAATTCCGATACCTATTTAATCTCAATTTCAGGTGTGCCTGCTGAATATGAAGGGCAACTAACACAATAAGGCTTTCAAGTTGTTCGTGATACAAAAGGATTAGTAAAGAACTTAACGAAACTAAGTTTACAAGCCAAGGGCTTGAATGTTTCTCAAGTACAATTGATGCAACAAAACAAATTAATACACCATGTATTGATGCCAGCTCAGATGGTTTTGCTTGTAATAACCTATCTTTACTGGCACATATTCCATTATCTGACGTCCCTAAAAATCCTTCTACTTCAAATGATATCTAGGGTCATGTAAACCCTAACACTCAAAAATAATATGCCGTCATAGGACTCAGAAATGGCATATCTGTGCTAAATATTATGCTCCTATTTCGCCAAAAATAATCGGCAGCATCTCTGGTCTGTCTTCGAGCTAGAGAGACATAAAAGTGTATCAATACTATGATACGCCCACTTTAAAATGGCAGACCTACGCTTATGCCACCACTGAGGCCAATGAAGCTTTGACAATCATCGACTTAAACGATTTAGAAAGTGGAGTTTCACTGGTGAGACGCTAAACGACAGACAGCACTACTCACAACATAGTCGTCAATAATGTGGAGCTCGGGCTAAACATTGCTTTGACCAGTCAAGAGCCTAGGGTACATCTTTTAGAATCCAACAATTACAGCGGTGCGTTTCGCTCGTGCTCATTATCTGATCCTGTGACATTAGGAACGACTTATAATGCCCCCTCCGGTACTCGAAACGATGACACTAACGATGCGAAATCGCTTACTATTAATGATGACTGTGGCTTAACTAGTTTTGATAATATCTTCATCGACGTAATTGCCACTAACACCAACGAAGACGATCAATTAACCAACTCTAGGGGAGGAAGTGTTAATAGGTTAATACTGTTGAGCGTATTTTGCTTAGAGTTTCAAAGAGTAATCGTCGAAAAATCCAGCATTCGAACACATTAGCTCAACAAGTAAGATGACAATTTAAAAAAAACTGCTTATACTGCGCGTCGTTTTCTGCTTATCGTAAGTTTAAAACAATCCGTTATACAAATTTGGCCCCTTAGCTCAGTTGGTTAGAGCATACGACTCATAATCGTCAGGTCCCCTGTTCGAGTCAGGGAGGGGCCACCATTTTCCTGTTACAAATCATCGAGTTACTCCAGACCCGCCGACTGATAGATTTCTGGTCTCACTTTTAGGTGCAAAAACCCCGCCTACAGAACATTTGTACTCAGTCAACCGCGGCGTGATTTTCACTGCTGGCCAACACCGACGCACTTGGCCAGCGAAAGTTTGTTGGAGGGTGCAACTGTGGAGCTCTCAGGGTGGTTTTGGCGGAAAAAGACAATTAAAGGAACATCCACGATAACAGGGTGCTTCCTACCCTTTGCGGCCCTATAGGTATCTTATATGAATAAGCACGATCGCTGTTCATACCCCTTAGAGGAACCACCCATGACTAACCCTAATACAGCAACCCACACTGCACCTGCCATCAACATACTTAAAATCTCAACCTGCGGCAAAGTCACTCTGCCCGATGACCACACATTGACCTACAACATTGGCTACGACACCTCCGAGAAAACGCTACATCTACGCATCACAGATAATGACACCGGAGGCCTCTTCTCAAACGAATGGGTAGCCCTCGATGACATTGTAACCACCATTGAAAAACGCCCTACACCTGACACAAGCTTCAACGCTCGGATATTCACTTCACTTTATAAATCACAAAGTGCCAACAACGCCGGATTCCTTGCTGCGGCACTGAAGGCTGAAAACATACTCGTACCATTTAAAGACTCTAAGCGCTTACATGATATGGGTGACATAAAAGCCTTTGAAAGCAGTATGCAGACTCTGATTAAGGACAAGGTCAGTCTGCATGATGTAGTGGCCAAGCGTGATGCCGCTAAAATAAAAGTGCGTGCAGAAAACTAAAGTAAACTCAAAGCCAACAGTTCTAAAACCGCCAGTAAATCCACCCCGAAGTAACCCTCTAAGTAACCCCCCTCATAGCGTCTTAAATCGGCGTTTCACATCATACAAAAGGTCCCTTTAGTGATATGCAACTTTCAATTGTAGGCATAGTTGCGTCTGCTGATTGCTTTTGCTAACTAAACCAAAGAAAAATTCTAATGAATATTTCATTGAAACCAAGATATGTCGCTTACTTTCGAGTGAGCACACAAAGAGGATCGCTCAAGTTTAGGGCTGGATGCACAGAAGCAAGTAGTAAAAGATTTCTGACAGTTTCGTAACTGACGGTTATGCCTCATGCTGACAGCAATTTTTCGATGTCACGAAAGCTAAGTGTAAATCTATGATAAAGCCACACAGCGTGACTCATTATTTGGGGTGGATAGCGATATCTGGCATAAATATTGGTATTTTGCATGCCCATATTATCGCATGTCTCTGTGTTAGCTTGTTAATCAGTCCAGTTGTCCATACTCAGATTAGTTTTTAAGACGATTGTTTAATGGCGTAATGGCAAAATTTCCCGTGATATGAAGCTCAATGATCCATAAGAGTCTTAAATGATCACGATTCAGAGAATAAACCTAGAAAGAGGTTAACTTCGCTCAGTTCAGCTTATTGCTCTAAATATTGAACAGTATAAAGTTATTAGAATTCATTAAAAAGCGATGTAAGTTTAGGAATAAAATAAGCATCAATTAATCTATCGAATAAGAATGAACAAGGAAGCAGATTGATTAAAATTAAATACTGTATATAATTACAGTGATGTGCATTATTGTTACATTGTAAATGGAGGTATCAAATGTCTAGTCTCGTGGTTCCAAAACATATTCATCTTACTCTTGATGAAATTTATAAAGCTATTTTAGCCAAAGAGCGTGACTACGCAACACACCTTTACGCCCAATTAGAGGGCCTGAGTTTGGCTAATGCAACACAAACAATGGCTGTTATATATCGAGTGTTTCACCTAGGTTATGAAGACTGCTTACACCATGTCAGTATCAATGACATGCCTGGTTTCGAGAGTAATGTTCACAAAGATGTGTGGCTAGCTGGCTTTGGTTATGCTCTTAAACTGCCAACGTTTAAATTTAATAGTGGCTCATTGAACCAAAAACCTGTTTTGCTCTAACGTTCAAAATATTTGTGTTTTCATATGTCTTTAATCTCCTAACACTATATATTATCTATACTTTATAAAGTGTATTTTTTTATCACTTGCACTGAGTTAATCGCCTGAAAACCCTGTATAAACAAGTTTTCTGCATTCAAGAAGTGTTGTTTTATATAAAAACCAATATCCAACACCGAACAATAAATTTAATGGTTAATTGTAATTGTTTAATGGTTTTGTCTTCGAAAAAGAAGCGCCTATTGATAAATTTGACCGTACCCACTTTTCAAATAGTTAGATATTATGACCGAAAAATATAAAATTTGTCGTTTTGGATACATGTATTTTAAATAAATGGTGTAGCAAAAGTAGCTTAGGTTTATTTAAGCACATTAGCATTTAACCATTAAGTAAAAAGCTTAAGCACGATGTTCTGCAAGTTATTGTATGCTTAAAAATTTAACTTGAATGTAGTACGAAATTCAAGTAATTATGGCCAAATAGTCCTCAAAACGTCAGGGATTTCCTTCAATGCAACGAGTAGCGTTAATTACAAAACATGAAAAAGCAACTTGGATAGCTCCCTATCTAGCTAAGCTGGGCTACGAGGTGTTTGAGTCCAACATGTTCGATACCGATACTCTAGGTACATTTTCTGGTGAAGTTGCACGCATATTGTCTCCCATGGACGCTGCATTAACCAAAGCAAAAAAGGCTTGTGAACTCACGAATACAGATTGGGGATTGGGAAGCGAAGGAAGTTTTGGCGGTGGACCCGCTCCGGGCATGATTAACTGGAACGATGAACTATTGTGCCTTTATCAAGCATCAACTGGTGTTACCATTTATGCCCATGCAGCAGGCCCAACATCTGTGCAAGAATTGACTCTTAATGGCAAAGTGCCATTAAAACAAAAACTACTGTTACTTCCTAAGCAACTTTGGATTTTACGATATGAGAAAGGTTTACAAAAATATATTCAAAAAGGTCTTTCTGCCGAGCAGCTATTAAACAGATTAGAACAGTTTGTATCTTCTTCTCAAAAATTAACAATCGAGCCTGACTTACGCGCTATGAACTGTCCTGAACGACAACAGATGATTGCAAAAGCGGCTGAAGATTTAGTTCGTCGGCTGTCAGAAACCTGCCCACAATGTCAGGCATTTAACTTTGTCATAAAAGAAAAGCAACCCGGTTTACCCTGCACTTTGTGCACCCTTCCAACAGAACAAGCAAAAGCATGGACACGTGTTTGTGATGGTTGTGGCTATCGTAATGATGAAGTCGTGCAACAAAAAGGCGCCGACCCGACTCATTGTCAATTTTGTAATCCTTGAGTAGATAACATGAGTCAAAATTACCAAACTTCTTTATTGAGCGGTGAAAATAGTGTGACACAAGCAATGGAGCTTTTACAAAAAGGCGAAGCTGTGGCGTTGCCAACAGAAACAGTTTATGGCCTTGCCGCTGACGCATCAGATATCATCGCAGTCAATAAGATTTTTGAGGCTAAAGGCCGACCAAAAAACCACCCACTGATAGTCCATATACCCGATGTATCACACCTTGAAAACTGGGCAAAAACAATCCCTAATATTGCCTATGACTTGGCAACACTATTTTGGCCAGGACCGCTTTCAATACTGCTCCAAAAAGCTGACCATGTTCATTATGAAGTCACCGGTGGATTAGATACCATTGCCTTGCGAGTACCAGCACATCCTTTATTTTTAGAAGTATTAACTAAACTAAATATAGGGCTTGCAGCACCTTCCGCGAATCGATATAAACAGCTAAGCCCGACCATTGCGGAGCAAGTTATGCAAGGGCTAGGTGGTCGTATTGCCGCTGTTTTGGAAGGTGGCCCGTGTCAACATGGATTAGAATCTACTATTCTTGATTTAGTCAGTGAAAAGCCACGAGTGCTTCGTGCTGGACCCGTGACTCAACAGCAACTAGAAACCGCTATGGGTCATAGTGTTGATACTCCAAAAAACCATGCTGAAGCAGTGCCGGGGAATATTGAAGCGCATTATCAACCGAGCACTCCTCTACGTATTTTATCTTCTGCGCAGTTGTTGGAAAAAATAGATAGCCTTTTACAAAAAAATTGTCACTTGATTGTATGGTCAGATACGATTATTGAACGATGTAAAAAAGTTAATTTTCCAGTATCAAAATGGTCTAATTTGGAAAACGATGCGGCTCTCTTTGGACGTGATTTATATGTGACGTTATACCGAGTTGATCAGACATTTCCTAGCCAAATTATTATTGAAAAACCGCCACAATCTGATGCATGGGCTGCTGTAAACGATAGAGTGTCTCGAGCTTCAGCCTGATGTAAATGTCATAAACCTGCGCAATCTTCACGATAAAATAATTCTGCATTAGGCTCGTCTGGTCAGGTTCTCTTCGCGATACAGATGTTTTATAACAGCCTACAATCTTAGAACTAACAAGTAATTATAATAGAATAAAACTTATTATCTTGATTGTTAACGACCAGTGACGATTGAACGCCACTAGCCTTTGTGACTTGTTCACATCGCCGCTTTAGCAAGTCAGGATACCTTTTCGTAACGTGATGTTTCATCAAGGATCCAATGGTCATATTTTACGCAGATTTAGCATCCTTGAATGTGGCACAAAAAGCGTTATCAAGATCGGCAATAAGATCATCTGGATGTTCAAGACCAATTGAAAGACGAATAAGGCCGTCGGTTACACCAAATTTCTCACGTAAATCAGCTGACACACCAGAGTGTGTTGTACTACCCGGATGACACACAAGACTCTCACTACCACCTAGGCTGACAGCAGACTTGAAAATAGACAGGTTATTAATCAAGCGGAAGGCGTCTGATTTTGACACATCAAGTACAAAAGAAAATGTTGAGCTTGGCCCTGAACACTGGCGTTTATAAACAGTTTGATAAGCTTCATCCGCGATGAAGTCAGGATGCAGAATCTTTGCAGAAATATAAGAATTATCAGCAATCCACTGTGCCACTTTATGTCCACTAGCAGCAGAACGTTGCATACGGATACTTAACGTTTCGAGTGAGCGAGAAATCATCCAACTTGTATGTGGGTCGAGGTTAAGACCCAGAATACCTCGTGTAGCACGAACTGGGCGAAGCATTTCAACACTTCCGCAGACAGCACCTGCAACAAGGTCACTGTGACCACCCACGTATTTGGTCAATGAGTACATAGCCATGTCTATGCCTTGGGGCACAGCTTGTTGAAAAACAGGTCCCATAAGAGTGTTATCGCAGACACTGATTGGACGGTGGCCGGTTTCCAATTTGATGATGTCTAACACGCGGTTTAACGCTTCAAAATCCACAAGAGAATTGGTTGGGTTGGCTGGTGATTCAATGAAAACCATCGCCACACGGCCTTTTTTGCCAGCATCACGCAATGAAGCAAGCATACCTGTTTCGTCCAAACCGTCATGAAATTCACCAGTTTGAATGTTAAATTCGGGTAGGAATTTGCGGATAAGGGTTTCAGTGCCGCCATATAAAGGCGCACTTTGGACAATCACATCACCGGGCCGCAAATAAGCCAACAGTATAGCGCTGATGGCGCCCATACCACTTGAGCAAACCACGGAGCGCTCTGAGCCTTCGAACAGTGACAGTCGGTCTTCAATTATTTCGACGTTGGGATGATTGAAGCGGCTGTAGATAAGGCCACCAACATTACCCTCTGGTGCGGGCTTACGGCCGGCCATAATGTGAAAAAACTCTTCACCTTCCTCCGGTGTTTGGTAAGCAAATGTGGAAGTCAGAAAGACAGGCGGTTTGACAGAGCCTTCAGATAGTTGTGGATCATAACCGTAGGACATCATCATTGTTTCAGGCTTAAGCGCGTGATTTCCAATTTTTCTTTTTTTATAGTTTCCGTCATTAACCATTGTCTGTTTTTCTCTTGTTAATTTTTTTGTTTGGGCATTGTTGTTTGGTTTTGCCTTAAACATTATTAATTGTCATTCCGCATTTCATAAGCCAATCCAACAAAGCTTTTGAATATATTAACGAAGTTGTGACATATCATTTTAAAGCAGGCGTATTCTGACAAAAAAATCATAGTTACAAAACAATACCTCACAAATTGACTCACATTATTAGCGTTACGTTGACGTTACATCATTAGTTTTATGAGCATAAAATAACATTTCCAAGCTTTGTACAAAATGGTTTCAAATACATATGTCAATCGGTTTAACTTCGTAAAGCTCAATAAACACATCAGATACTTCTGATATAAGCGCTAAACCATCCATCATATAAACTCAGTTTCTTCTCAATTTAAATTAAATAGATAATCTATAGTTCTATTATACTAAATATGGCACAAGAAATTTAAGGGTAACCTGCTCCGGTCGATGTCACTTTAGACAACTCAATTTTTCCAGTTCTACTTGCTGCTGCCTCTCCTGCTTGTGAGCTCTGCGCTGTCAGCATAAATAAAGTTTTTCCATCATCTGCACCTAACATACACGCATAACAGTTTTGACTGGTGTTAACGATCTCTAATACGTCACCACCTTGAGCTATAAGAGCACATTCATGACCGGCTGCATTGGCGACCCAAATATGACCATCAGCGTTCATGCATATTCCATCGGGGACTCGTGTGCCAGTGGCAGCCCATATTCTCCGATTCTTTAATTCACCATTTTCACCAATGTCAAACGCGGTTAAACACAGGCCCAGTGTTTCAGCGACAATAAATGTTTTGCCGTCGGGTGTGATAACGCAACCATTAGGAAAACTCATACCGCTGGCCGCAACACTCACGTCTCCTTGAGGTGTCACTTTCACAAGATTAGCTTTTGGGTGATCAGTCATCACAGCTTCTACGCCACGTGTTTGCATCTCGGCGTCAAGATTAAAACCAAAGTTACCCACATAAGCATTACCTTGCTTATCCACCACCATATCGTTACACAGATATTTTGAATGTTCAGATAAGTCGGCGTGTAAAACTAAGCTGTTTTTTTCAAGACGTTTTAAAGTGAGTGACTCCATACATACCACTAGCAAACTTCCATCTGGGAGCCAACCCAGACCAGAGGGCTGTTCATCCAATTGTACTTCCAGCCTAGTATTACCCTCTAAGTCAACCGATTTGACTGCTTTGTCATAAAAATCGCTATACCAAAGACGGCCATTGTGCCAGCGGGGGCTTTCGCCAAAATAAAGTCCGTCGATTAAGGTGGTTGATTGTGTCATCAGTGTTCTTATTTTTTAATACAGTACAGTAACAATAAACGATGTTTCTGCTGTCCTCAACAAACATCGATTTTGAAGATTTACAGTTAGTTGAACCAACCGGTAGGATACTTCGATAAAAAATAAAATTGTCTTCACACAAAATTTAATTTTATCGCCAAAAGAATCGAGTGTTAGAATACGTCATTAAAAACATTAATAGGACGAGTTATGAAATATATTGTTTTAGCGGTAGTTATTGCATTAGCAATATTTTACTTCACTAAAAATTCAAATGATAAAGAGGCAGCGCTAGAAAATATTAATATAGGAAAAGATTTTTTAGCAACAAACAAAGTGAATGAAGAAGTAGTGGAAACGGCATCTGGTTTGCAGTATCAAGTATTACAAAAAGGCCAGGGAAGTGAACATCCCGTCGCTACTACAACAGTAAAAGTTCATTATCATGGCTTGTTGATTGATGGCACTGTCTTTGATAGCTCGGTAGAGCGGAATAAACCCATCAGTTTTTCTTTAAATCAAGTGATAAAAGGGTGGACAGAAGGTGTTCAATTGATGGTTGTTGGTGATAAATTTAAATTTTTCATTCCATCTGAATTAGCTTATGGCAATAGAGCAACGGGAAAAATAACGCCGGGTTCTTTACTCATTTTTGAAGTCGAACTTTTAGAAATCCAATAGTTTGTTGATACACGTTAACGTGATGGCTGAGTGTCTTCTTAGTCATCACCTAAATACAGGGCTCATCTGTCGAACTCACAGCTTAAAACACTCATCATTTTTATTTAGCTAGTTAGATCATAATCTATCTGATTACTTTATTACTTTATTACTTTATTACTTTATTACTTTATTACTTTATCCATAATCATTTCCTAATATGTTTTTTGAAAGCCATCTTGTTTCTACTCTAACCTAGGACTGGTGCTTTTAAAGAACACCAAAATCACTTCGTCACTCACCTTAATAGTAAGTCATAAGAGTTAAGCCATCGGGCGTTAACTGTTCATAATTATGAACTAGATCTAAAGGGCTGCAGCGTTATCAAATGTACAGATGATGTTGTCTTTTTACATCCATCTAGTTTATTGGTTATTAGTTATTGTCCAAGTACTGAAAGCTTGTTTCGCCAAAAATATCGGCGGCTACTAATAATTTATTTTTTGCCACAACGACTATTAACTAAATTGTATCAATAAGACAATTGGTAAAAATGACTGTATCAGCGAAGATTAGAAATCGTACACGTTCTTTGGAAAAGCGGGTTATCGTAGGCCTAGAAAACTTTGAGAAACGACCCATGTTTGTTAAATAAAACACAAACAAAACTCAAACATTAAGCTAATAAATATCTCTAGAAATAAGAATGCCAAGGTAACTAAAATGTCATTTGATTATTTAAATTTACGATGGGTATAAACATTTTCACTAATATTATCCTGCAAGCGTAACCTACGATATTAAGACAAAAACAAGTATTTTCATCACATTTTTCGGCTGATTAAATTGAGTCAAAATGTATTTTATATCTCAGCAAATATAATGGTTTTTCACCCTCAATTTGAAATGAATTATCAGCTAGTTTGCTCGTTCTGTCGTTTTTTGCTATTGATGCTCAATTCAAGACAACTACTGCCGGGTAAAATAGTGTTTCCACAAAAATCGACCTAACTTACGTGTAACGTTGAATTGCTTGTTGTTTCTCATTACATTGATAAAAGAAATTAAATTGTCACGGGCAAATTTAAGTACAATATAATTTCAATGAGCTAAGCCTCTGATCAAACAAACTCAACAAGCTCGATAGATGATTTGAGTAATTATCATCATTCATAATGATTATGGCTCCCGTTGTGATGATGTTTTTATTGGACTATAACGCGAGCTAAAATGCATCATAATCACTGGCACCTCTACTAATACTAAAAATCGTCTCGATTTCGATGCAGATATTGGAGCGACTACTTGGGGCTACTAATGGAGCGAAAAGTGAAGCTTAATTTCTCAATTAAGACTGGGAAATAATATTTTTATTGGCAAACCGCAGACAAAAGGCACTGGAAGACCTGAACATTAAAACAAGGAGTATAAATATAATGGTCATGACGAATTAGCAATCAACATCGATGGTTTACAAACATCAAGATAATACAGCTTTAACTGATCAACAATTTCATATCGGTAACTTATATTACCAAGCCGTGGAGTTGTTTAAGCTATTAATTACTAACATAGTCTGAAGGGCAGTGACTATCTAAACAACCTCAGGAAATCAATGACACATTCGTTTTGGGGAAAATACCTAACTAAAAAAATGACTGCATTTTTGTTACTTTTTATTGTGGTGTCTGTAATATTTTTATTTCGACGCCCTATCGCTATCAAAAGCATTGAACACTTGACTAAACCCTACGACATATCTGTTAGCTGTCTAGATTTTTCATTCAATTGGCGACTTAGTCTCAACCTTAAACAAGCATGCATCACCTCTCCTTTTGGTACTGCAGAAGTCAACAATGCAACTTGGCAACTCTGGTCTAATGCTCTCATTATCGAACGGGTAAAAGTTAAGCACCGTAAACAGGACGCTGCAGGTAACAAAGAAGGTAATGAAACATCAATTGAGCAACAAAAAAACGGCTTGAATTTACCTGGTTCGTTACCAAAACTACACATTTCAAGTTTTGAAATAAACTCTTTTAAATTGTTACAACCCTTGAGTTTTGGTGTAAGCACAATTTCAAGCAACGAGTTGGAGTTTACTGGTGATGTGGATGCTACCGTCAAAATATTCTCAGATAATTTAGTGGGTAATATAACTTGGAGAATGTCTGATCTCACAAGGTGGATACCGCAAGCACAAGCATTATTCCAAGAAAACACTGAATTATTAAAGGAACTAGCCTTTGATGAAACCGAAATAAACACCCGTTTAACTTTTGATGGACAGATGCTTAAAGTAAGTAACAACTTAGATATAGTCAGCAACTTTCATGTTTCAACCTGCTCTATTGATACTGCCATTAAGGGCAATATATTTGTTGCTGTAAACGTTGATGATCTTGAAATCAGTTTGGACTTAACCCAACTGTCTAACAACATTTCAGTGGTCAACTGCTCATTATTACAAGATTATTTTGCACCAGATGATTTGCCTCAGTTGTCACTTACCTTTCCGCAAAAGATAACAATAGACAAAACGCACATTAACTTGCCTAAGTTAAAAATTGTAGACAAAGTCAATATACATCGAAGTATCATCCTTAACGAAGTTAATTATAAAGCAACAGGTGAACTTGAAGTTGGCTACAATATTTCATTTAAACAGCCCATTAAAATAAAAAAAATAGTAGCAGATATGTTTGATTTACAAGCACAAGGCACACTTTCCACTATTCTTTCTGCGCAGTCTTTAGCACTGCCAATGAGTTTTAAAATCATCAATGATAACAGCCAACTAGTTATAGAAAACTTAAAAACAGACTCATTGCTTATTAGTGACTTAAGCAGTGAATTTTCTTTCTATAATTCTAGGGGCAAACAACTTGAAATAAAAGGAACGGTGAATAGCTCCGCTATACAAATTGGCGTTGTAAATATTGAACAAATGACCAGTGACTTTTATTTTTCAGGCGCCAGTTTTAATGACTTACAATTGAGTGCAGATAACCAATTTTTTAAATTGACATTCCCTGAAGTCAACGTCCAAAGAATTGCCAATCACATGGATCTAAACATTAAGGGGCTTAAAACATTGAGTTTTAACGGAAACTCGACTGTCACAGCATCATCCGCAAAAAACATTGACTTTTTACCGATTAATGCGAGCCATATAGGTAAGGCAAGCTTGGTAAATATGACCCTATCCAGTCAACATAAAGTTGTGTTAGAAAACGCCTTTTTGATAGAGCTAACGCAACAACAAGCCGAAGTAAAAATACAAGTAAAGCAACAAGATATTATAAGTTTACAAAGAATAATTTCGCAGTTAGAAAATACACTACTTTTTGAGGAAGGTAACTTTTCAGCTAATATTGAATTGTTTTTGCCCCAAGATAGCGAACAGTTTGTAGCAAAAGGCAAAGCAGACTTTCAATATTTATCTGCAAAATATCAAAACTACACGTTTAAAAACTTATCTTACCAAACCCCACTTGAGTTTGATTCAGCTGGACTTCAGTTAGCCAGAGCTACTCTTCACATCGATTTGATTGATGCCGGAGTGATGATTCGACAACTTGACGCAAACGTTATTGCACAAGACAGCCGTTTTCGTCTGGAACAAGTTCAAGGTGAGATATTTAATGGTCAGTTTTTGTTGGATGACTTATGGCTAGACGATCGGGAGCAACAGTTTAACATCGAAATCCAAAATATTGATTTATCTCGTGTTGTAGGACTACAAGAACAACCCGGTATCAACATCACTGGAGATATTGATGGCAACATGCCATTTATTATGGGTAAACAAGGAGTAAGGATGGATAATGGACAAGTATCGAGCTTAACAGGAGGCAAGTTGAGCATCATAAATAATCCATCCTTTGACTCCATTAAGGATCAACAGCCTGAATTAGCCTTATTAGAAAATTTTGACTTCACACAGCTCAAAAGCAGTGTGAAGTTTACTCCCGATGGCTGGGTGTTTCTTGATTTAGCCTTGCACGGTAAAAATCCTGATAAAAAGCAAAACGTAAATTTTAATTATAGTCATCAAGAAAATATATTTGCTTTATTAGAGTCGATAAGATTAGTGAAGTCAGTAGAAAATAAAATTGAACAGAAAATAACCCAAGGTGATAAAAAGTGAAAATGACAGGTTTGGTGCTTATAGCGACAGGGTTTCTAAGTGCTTGTACACACACAGTACAAGTTGAAACCAAGGAGCCAATTACAATCAATATCAATGTGAAAATTGACCATGAAATTCGGATAAAAGTTGATAAAGAACTTGATGATGTATTCAGTGACGACAGTAGTTTGTTTTAAGCCAATTAAGGAATAACTTCATGAAAAAAATAATTTTTAAAGCCGCTATTATCGTCAGCCTTCTTTACAGCAATATTGTTTTTGCATTAGGTTTGGATAACGCTAAACAACAAGGTCTGGTGGGTGAAAAAGACAACGGCTACTTAGGCGTGGTTATAGTTCAAAGCAATACTCAAAAAGAAATGCAAATATTAGTGGATGACATTAATAATAAACGCAAATCAGTATATGCCAAACTAGCTGCGGAAAACGGTATCACCTTACAGCAAGTAGAAAAGTTAGCCGCTGTAAAAGCTTATGAAAAAACCAGTCCTGGTCATTATCTCTGGAAGAACGGGCAGTGGACTAAAAAGTAAGGGTGAGTTGAAATCAATAAAATTAAAGAACACAGTCTCGTTTCATTTTTCACGAGATTGTGTTTTATACTTATCCGGGATGGATCTAATATTAAGTATCTAAATCCATTACCCAATTGATACCAGTGGTATTTTCGATACCCAATCCAAACCCCATAAACACCTGATATAATCAAATTTATAAGCGAAATAGCTGGTTTTAATTAGTGCCGAACGTTCATCAAAATGGCCGTCGTGTGGTTTAGTTAAATCACAAGCAGCAGCCTGAGCTTGGGTCATGTTTTCGGACGATACCGCTTTGTCAGTTTTGATGTATTGAATACAAAAAACGTTGGATTTTTACAAAGCCTTGACCATTTCATTGGTTTTAGGAGTTTATCATACACAAAAACCATCGTTTCATAGCTTTGGACAACACGCAATAACAGATCGATTAACGTGATGGGCCATTCAAATATCCTAATATCTCTGGAGTGCATTTTTGTTAGCTTTCAAAATACTAGAGAATGCTTAGAGACATACCTCACATTGATACTGATATGTAAAGTGGCTAATGTCACCTTGAAATTTATACTCGCAATTTCATTAGCTTCGTGTTCTCAATCGGTCAAACACGATTGAGTTTAATGTATGTTGTGTATTAGTTGTCTTATCGGTGAATGATTATCAGATATTCCCTATGCAACTTATCCATTATCAGTTTTTAGTTATGTAAAATTGGTATCTAATCAATCCAAGTCTATTGTATGAGACATAGAGCGTTATGACTCCTGTAATCTTGCTATTGAATTTTTGTGTGACTTAAAGGGAAGTAAACAGTATCTTACATGGGTGAAGTCGGGTCAAAAATTGAGTGATGACGGCGTAACAATTTGTTTGGCGATGCGTAAACTTAGATTTTAAATAGGGTATTTATTGGTGAGTAAAAATTATATTTTTTTGATAAAAAAGCCTTTAACACCCCTTACTCTTCTAAAATATCTATTTTTTGTCTTCGCATGCTTGTACCTATCATCTTGTGACGATACATCAAAACTCAAATCTCCACCCGTTGCTCGACAAGGCGTGCTTGACCTTTCACATTGGAACTTTGAAAAAGATGGTGTTATAAAACTTAAAGGTGAATGGGGGTTTCATTGGAAACAGTTGTTGGCACCCAACGAGTTCCCTTCCTTAAGTACATCCAAAGAACAGAACTTCATAAAATTACCCAGTTCATGGAACGGATATAAAGTTAATGGTGAAGCACTTAAAGGCGATGGTTATGCCACATACCACCTAGAGGTTATTAACAACGTTCCGCACAAAAAACTGATGTTTAGAACCAGTTGGATGAGCGGATCTTACAACTTATTTGTCAACGGCGAGCTGATTGCATCTAATGGTGTGGTAACAGCGACACGCGAGACAATGACACCTCAATACCTGCCTATAACAGTAAGCTATCAATCTGATACTGACTCACTAGAAATCATCTTACAGGTGGCTAATTTCTATCATAGAGAAGGGGGCGCTTGGAACCCTATCGAAATAGGTCTAGAGCAGCAGATAAAAAAAATAAGAGAAAACGCTCTTTCTATTGACCTATTTTTATGCGGCGCTATTTTCATCATGGGCATATATTATTTAGGTCTCTATTTATATAGAAGGGAAGAAAGAGCGTCACTCATGTTCTCAATTTGTTGCATGTTGGTAGCATTTCGCTCTCTGTTAACAGGCGAGCTTTATTTACCCTCTATTTTCCCTGGCATAGATTGGGATCTATTGATTCAAATAGATTATCTAAGCTTTTATATGATTGCTCTTTTTTTTGTGGCATACATCCACATGTTATTTCCACGGTTATATTCTAAATCTTTGTTAAGTAGTTACGTTGTTATCTGTATCTTGCTCTCGATTACGGCGGTTGTTTTTCCTGTCAATATATTTACCCAGTTCATTCCTGCATTTCGAATTCTTACTGTTATTTTTGGCATATACTCAATTTGTATACTCATTTTAGCCGTTTTGAAAAAGACACAAGGGTCTGTCACATTCTTGGCTGGTAGTATCTTTCTCCTTTTGGCTCTTATAAGCGAAATAGCTTATCAACAAGGTCTAATCGACTACTATTTTTTCTTTAGCTCAGACGTCGGATACATCGTATTCATTTGTTCTCAATCGCTTCTACTCATGATGAGATACACCGATGCATTTAACGAAACTGAACGCTTGTTAGCCTCAGTTAATCGTGCTGAAAGCGCAACTCAAGCAAAGTCGAAGTTCTTAGCAAAAATGAGTCATGAAATACGTACACCAATGAATGGCATCCTTGGCGTTGTTCAGCTTTTGGGGAAAACAAGGCTGACACAACTTCAGAAAAACTATCTCAAAATAATCGATGACTCTGGTGCGTTGCTACTGAATATTATTAATGACATTCTCGACTTATCTAAAATCGAAGCCGGTAAAATGACATTAGAGGAAATATCATTCAATCTGGAGGATTTAACCCAGGGAGTCTTATCGCTTTATCGTGCTCAGGCCAATCAAAAGTCAGTAATACTATCTTTAGAATATGATGCAAATTTAAATAGGTTTTTTATTGGTGACTCTATTCGTCTGAATCAGGTTTTACTCAATCTAATAAATAATGCGATCAAATTTACCGAGCAGGGTACGGTTACTATCCAAATCAATAGCACAACATCCACGCCTACAGAAGTAGGGCTTGAGATAAAAGTCAAGGACAGTGGTATTGGTATTGAACCTGATGTTTTAGAAACACTATTCGATTCATTTAAACAAGCCGACGAATCAACAACGCGAAAATTTGGAGGAACAGGATTAGGGCTGGCTATAAGCAAACAAATAATCGAACTGATGAACGGAAGTATTAGTGCTCAAAGCAAGCCGCAAATCGGATCAACATTTACAGTTTCACTGAATCTTAAGCGTGATGAAAGCAACCACAAAAAAGAATTAATTGTTTACGACAACGAAGACCGAGAAGCAACAACTGAAGTCAAGTTAATAGGCCATATATTGATAGTAGACGACAGTGATATTAACCGTATTATTGCCCAACACATGCTCGAAGGTTTTGGGCTCACGGTGTCGAATGCTGAAAACGGACAAGATGCACTGCATCAATTACAGAAAAATACGTTCGACCTAATACTCATGGATTGCGAGATGCCAATAATGGACGGTTATGAAGCAACAATAGCAATCAGAACCATACAATCACACAAAATGAGAACTCCTATCGTCGCACTTACAGCGGATGCCTTCGAAGAAAACCGCAAAAAGTGTGAAGAGGCAGGCATGGATGACTTTCTTAGTAAGCCAATTATGGAAGAGCTGTTGTTTAAAATTTTAAAGAAATGGATGAGGTCTTTTTAACCTGAATTTGGGAACAAACCTCACATTTTACCTCTGCCACAACAATGATACAGCCAAATGGTTTATGCACTCAGTGCAAGCCCTTCTTATAAGCAAAAGTTCACACATTTTTATTTTAAATATTTGATTCAGTAACAACGTGTATCTTCTTAATGTTCCTTGTGCAGGACTTTAATTATCCGCGTGCAAAGACCCATAAATAGCTTGGATCTCTTCAGCTCGCACAAATAACTTATTTTCTTCATAACGTCCACTCGGAAGGTCACAAAGTTCCATCAACTTTGCTAAAGCCTTTTCTTGAACGAGACCTGATTCAACAGCTTCATCCAGCATACCAATTTTCGCTGCTTCCAATGGCGAGTAACCATGAGACTGAATAATAGCACGCGAATGATGTAGAGGGTCTACATGAGTTTTGGCAAGTATTCTCAATGTTGAATTGAAGGGCATATCTATAGCAGTTTCAGGTAGTTTGAGAACAAATTCACCCAATGCACCAATACGATAATCAGATACCAATAAAAGAAACACTCCCATACCTATTGCATGTCCTTCACATGCAGCAACTACTGGGTGCGGGTGAGAATAAATTTGTTCCAGTAAAAGCATACCTTTTGAAACCATTTTTTGAGCTGCCTCTGGGCCAGTTGCCATAACCTTTAGGTCGAAACCTGCAGAGAATATACCTACATGGCCACAAATCAGAACCCCTCGGCTCTCAATTTTGGCTCGGTCTAGGTTGACCATGAATTCTTGGGCAAGGTCAAAAGACACCGCATTAGCTTTCCCATTGTCTAGTGAGATTTTGGCGATTCCGTTCTCAAGTAGTTCATATTTCATAATATTTTACTTTCCTAAACTATATTTAAAATTTTACATTGGACCAATTCTACCTGTTTTTTAGCATAAAAGGTTGGCCTGTTAACTACTATCAAATAAAACAATTAGGGTCAGAACAAGATTAAAACACCCAAAGCTGGTTTAAGAAAAAATCATAAAGTTACACTTCACATCAATAACAAACTACAGACTTTTGATGGTCATAAATGTACCTATATGATTAGCGGGAAGCTTTGGTGTTAGGTAGTATCAACAAAATTTAAAAACATAAGCAACTAAAGCTTATTTTATTTTTTTAGCTTCAATGCCCTATACTTTGCCTTAATTCAGTTTGCTCTAGCCTGCCTAAAACATATTGAATAATTGAATAATTAAAGAGTTAAAAGAGTTAACTAATCTCTATTCTCGTATTAATTGCACAACTGGTAACGTTGACAGATAAATAATCGCTTATTAGGTTTAACCTGATCGAGTATTTTTATGCCTTTTTGCTGAAATTCATCAGCAAATTTTTTGACTCGAACTGCGTAATCTTTTAATAGTCTTTGTTTATTAACATCATCGACGAAACTAAAGATTAAGGAATTTTCACCTAAACTGATTAACTCCTGCCATGATAAATTGAACTCTTTTACAGCCACAAAGTATTCATCAGTCATGGTCGAGTCCCACATTCCTCTGTCGTCAGTAGAGAGAGCAACGGGGATCCCTGTTCTCAAATATTCTGGAAATGGATGCTGGCTGTATTCACTAACGTATTCAAGCAATAAATTGCTGACCAAATTAATTTCAACCAAATATTTATTATTCCGCATTAGCAACATGGTTTGCGGGTCGTCAATCAGGTTAATACCATGACCAATTCGGTCTGCCCCTAAAAGCAATGTGTCGCGCACATGAAAATTAGGCTCATCCACTTCTCCTGCATGAATAGCTAGTTTAACTGCAGGCATGGATTGTCGAAGTTCGCGAAAGGTCTTTAGAAAACGCAATGGATAACCTTTATCGTTGTCTTCTCGACCAACCATATTTAGACCCACAAGAATATCTCGATTGCTGTCAGCCAGTCGATAATTACGCTTTAAGTTTTCTTCTGCATCAGGTGAAAATCTTAACAAGGATTGTTGCAATCTTGTTGTCACACCTGTATCAATCGCGTCATATTGAGTTAACCGCTGGCGAAATAAGTCGATAACTTCATCACCGCTATATACACTGCCATCAGATTTAAGTCTGTTAAAGGCGCTGATCTGCGTCTCTAGATAAGTCAGGCCTTCTTCAGCAAAAGCTTGCATGTTTTTAACTATCATTTCAGCAGCTATGATTGGATTACGTCCCAAATCGTTGAGCCTTGACCAGTGTCTTTCAAAAAATTCCGAACGTCCCTCGAAATCTTTGTTTAGCCGAATACTATTTAGCCATGCCGTTTTTTGTTCTAGGTTTAGTTCATTCATCAAACGGTATTCAGATTTTTCACACTCACTCAAAGTATTATAATTACTGTGTTGAATAGTACGAAACATTAAGGACTGAGGCGCTGAGTTAAATTCATTTGTGCCATAACCATTGCAAAGGTTGATAACAGTGCGAGTGTAATAACGGTAACCACCATTTCGCTCAGGCTGAGTAGCCAATTCATACCACCACTCACTGAAATTTGATCCCCCTAGATGATTATGTAAATCACCACCTTTTGGCAGCATGTATAAAAAATGGTAAAGCTGCTCCGGTGTTGCGTCATTCTTAAAATTAGAGAACCAATCAGACGCAGGTTTGCACATAGCAGCTGATGAAACGATAAGTAAACAGCTAGTTAACAACCTTAATATAGAAACTTTTACCATGACTTTATCCCGTGGTTTTTCAATAAATCAACTTAAGTTAACCAAGCAACTATCCGACCAGTTAGTCAATTAATCCCATACTCAGCTCATTCAACAAATACATAATCAATAATTAAGTTTAATAGACTAAATTGGGCTGTTTCAGAGCAGCGTTTTCCAATATTTGGTATATAAACACCAGATTAAAACTGTAAAACTGGGCTAAGAACAACATTAATTTATGTCGCTAACGGGCAAGCATTGGTATTTTACCATCGACAAAAACATAAATGACTAAAAGTTACTATTTTGTATTGGTTGGCGAAGATAACTTACGTCCAAGGATGTACGAATCGACAGTCGCAATGCCCCAACAAATGAATAATAGGAGGCTTGCGACATTTGGAGGATTACTTTGACTACCTGTAAGTTGTGAGGATATTTCAACTATAAGACGAGTAATATCTGAAGGTATATCTCCACTTAAGATTTTGTTACTTATATCATTAGCAATATCCATTACATATGTGGTGAGCAGATATAAACAACCTACACAGATCAAAGTAAACACAGCGCCTCTTAGTTTACTTTTCAAATAAAAATGCCCAAACCCTGGGAAAATAAAGGCAGATATTAGGGCTGCTTTTGTGGATTTATGCATATGTGCCTTTATGTATATGTGCCTCTATGTATATGTGCCTCTATGTTGCATCTCACTAACGTTGCAAAACAATGAAATTTGTACGGCATTTTTATAATGTGAGCTATCGACAGGTTAAATATCTAATGATTGTTTCATAATATAAGCTCTCGTTACGAAAGTAGCTGTTACTATGAAATAAAAACAAAAATTATTAAATTTAGAATGCTACTTTGAACTATTATTAAGAACATTTGACTAATCAGATAGAATAAAATGTGAATATATTATTTGATTGAAGCTACGAAATAAAAATCAACAGCTTCATCAAATGATATCTTACATGTGTAGTTCTCAGTGTAATAGCGTGCTGAGTCAATTCTTTTTACACTAGCGTAATGAATAAGCAACTTAAAGGAAAGATAATGAGAAAGCATAAAAAGCCTTCAGTAAAAACTAGTATGGGTGAATCAGATTTGGGACGAGGAGAAATCAAACATAATTTTTTAGCCGCATTAGTAACATCAAAACTGTATAAAATTCAGATAGTTCAAGCCAAGAAAGGTAAAGGTTCATATCAGCGTAGAGCTAAAAATATAAGACAAGAGTCTTATTTAATAGCGGTTTAAGCGGTTGCTTAAAGCCACTATCAAATAAGGCTTTTTACTTGTTTTTAATGCTCTGATTTAAAACCATCCCAAAAGCAGTAAACACGAAGGAAACAATAGTAAAAACCTGTTTGGGATGATGACATCCCCCCCCTATCGACCCAATCGATTGTAAAGACATATCGTTTTAATGCCTGTAGGCTGCTGCTTAAAGCTTTTAAGTATTACGATGAAAAAACATGCAGAACAACCAAGATAAGCAGGACATTAAAGAGATTGTTGCGTATATAAAAAATCAAGAACGCACCTTACGTACCAACCACCCTTTTTTAGCACAACAAAACACCTTGGGTTTAGGCTTGCTTTTAATATCTGTATGCGGTTTTACTGCTGCAGGTTGTTTGTATTTTTATGCTGTTATTCCGGCATGGTGTTGCATCATCATTGCGGCTCTAAGCGCTTCTATTGCTCACGAAATCGAACACGATTTAATTCATCATCAATACTTTAAATCAACCTCCGTGGTGTATCATTTTATGATGTTTATGGTGTGGATTATTAGGCCAAATACCGTCAATCCTTGGTACCGTAAAGGCATGCATCTAAACCATCACAAAACCTCAGGTACCCCTCAAGATATTGAAGAACGTTTAGTGGGAAACGGTATTAAGAGCCATGCATTAAGGCTATTAGTGGTTTGTGATGGGTTACTCGGGCTGATAATCCGCAGCAAACAATTTTCTCGTGAGATTAGAGGATATAATTTTTTTAATGTATTTAATGCCAGCCTTCCTTTTGTCACTGTCTATTATCTTATTATTTATAGCTTTATACTTTTCTTTAGCGTCAACTTTATTGCTGATAATGCAGCAATAAAGTTGAATACCCCAGTTTGGCTAATGTCGCTAATGCAATGGGTAAATTTTGCAATGGTAGTATGGGTAGCACCTAACTTTTTACGTTCGGCATGCTTGAATTTCATCACATCGTCAATGCATTACTATGGCGCTAAGTTCAATTTATTGCAGCAAACTCAGGTATTAAATCACTGGGCCTTTATGCCATTCCAGTGGTTTTGCTTCAACTTTGGTCACACACATAGCATTCATCATTTTGTACCTAATCAGCCTTTTTATATTCGCCAAATAATCAGTAAAAAAGTTAATATTTTATTGAAAAATAAAGGTGTGAAATTTAATGATTTGAGCAGTATGCTTGCTGCTAATCATTATACAAATAACAGTGAATCCGCATAAACGTTGAAGGTATACATTGTGGATAAATTTATGTATTAGATCGAATGTAGTTACTATCTTACTACCATATGTACTCTCTTTTAAATGAATGACACGCCCGAATACGATGATCACTACTCGATTACCGTGTGACGATGTCGACACATTAAAGACTGGGGTGCGAGCCATGTTCCAACACCAACCCAGAGTATGGTGCAGCCTATTGTGAATACCAGTTCAGTGAGCCTGAGTTATTCTAACTTAGCGCTTAGGTATTCAGTGTCACTTGTAGATCCTTTCGACTGAAGCGATGCATTGCATGCGGAAGAGCTCGTTACACCTGAGCTTGCAACCTTCTAAACATTAATAAGCCGTGATTCATCTTAATTCTGTTCTTATTGTTCAAGAAGGATCTGCGCAACTGTATGTCTAGTACTTAAGTAGATAATTTGATGGACGCTATACTAGATATTATGAATGCCATAACATTAACGACAAACGATACAACTTTACCTAGATGCCTGTAAAATTATCAGAGTACATAACGTATCGCATGACTAGCATCCATCACTCAAGTCATTTTTATGCCGTTTACACAAACATCAGCATAAACCTGACTATTAATGAGATAACATTCTCGACGCATCGAAAATCAAAGAGAATTGAATCTCATAGTGTTTGAAAAAATCATATTCTATTCAGCTTTATTAGGCCTCAATCTATCAAATATTAGGTAAAGCATGATGCTGTCATGCATTTTTCATCAGCTAAATAAGAATATTTTAAATGGTAAGCACTTCAGAATGTTGAGTGTCTACAAAGCAACAGTGATACTGTTAATTCCATTTATATTTGGTATATTCAAGACCATATTCATCCCTAAATCAAATTGAGAACTGATATTTTGAAACTATTTAAGAGAGTTTGTTTAGTTGTTTGCCTTTTATTGCCGTCATCGGTTTTTTCCCAGACGAGCAGTGAATATTATGAGAAAGCATTAGAGGTCTACACAGAAGGTGATTTGGGTGCAACGTATATATTCCTCAAAAATAGCTTACAACAGAATGATGATAATCTCTCAGCAAAAATTTTGATGGGAAAAATTTTGATGGTCAATACCTATATGGATCAAGCTGAAGCAGTTCTAGAGGAAGCATTAGCATTAGGAGCGGATCCCAGTTTAATCGTCGATACTTTAGGCAAAGTTTGGTTATATACCGAACAAAATGAAAAGATCATTGATAGAAAATTTTCAAGTTTGACTAAAAAAGCACAAACAAATTGGTACGTTATTGTTGCTGCCGCCCATATCAACTTAAAAGAATTAAACCAGGCACGTATCGTATATAAAAAAGCATTGCAAAACGATCCAGAAAATATTGCGGCTCTAAACGCATTAGCACTCTTGGAAATGCATGTGGATGATTTTAAGGAGTCAGCGAAATACTTAGATAAATCACTATTTCTAGAGCCTGAAAATATTGCGACATTGCGCGTATTAGGTGATTTATATATGCGTCAAAATAACATCAAAGAAGCCATTGCTGCATACAAAAAAAGCTATGAAATAGATCCTTTAGATCCGTTTACAAAGCGGTCATTAGCCACTGCTTACATACAAAATCAAAATATTGATTTAGCACGATTACTACTTGACGAAATATTGCAACAAACTCCCGGCGATCCTTCAAGTTTGCTGATCAAAGCATGGATATTAGCTAAAAACCAATCAAGTAAAGAGGCGACAACTCAATTAGAAAAGTTAAGTGCACAGATGACAGTATTTAACGATGAGACCTTACAAAAAAGACCTACACTACTGTATGTAAGCGCATTGTCGGCGTTCTCGTTAAAAAACTATCAACAGGCAATCACATTTTTTAATCAGTATTTGTCATTAGTGCCCGGCAATATTGAAGCTATCACTTTACTAGCCCAAACCTACATTAAAGTAGATGATCATAAGAGTGCACTCAAACTACTTCAAAGCCACGAGTCTGAAGTAACAAGTAATGCAGAGACCGCGATTATACTTGCTGAACTTTATTTGGCAGATAATAAGATATTCAGGGCAGTTGAAATTACTCAAAAATTACAGGCATTATATCCAGATGATCAAAACGTCAAACTATTAGAAATTAAAACGCTAATTTCTAGAGGAAAACAGCAACAGGCATTAAGCATGATAGATTTGTCTGGATACAGCAGTACTAACCCTCAATTCATCATCACAAAAGCACAACTATTAGTAGAATTAGGTGATTTCGATGAGGCAAGCAATATTGCCGATCAGTATCTGTTATTAGATCCAGAAAATATTGAGTTCATTAACTTTAAAGCGGTAATTCTTATACGCCAAAAGAAATTATCAGAAGCAGAGACCTTTTTAAATACGGCGTTAGTAAAAGATCCGGAACACTTTACTACTCGATTCAACGTAGCAACTCTTTCGAATTTACGAGGTGAATATGACAAGGCAATTGAAATATTAAAGCAATTGGATAAATTGCAACCCGACTCGTTAAAAGTATTGACATTATTTGCACAAGTTCAATTTAGTAAGGGTGATCTTACCGCAGCTAATGAAAAGTTAGAAAGTGTACTTAAAAAAGACAGCGACAATCTCAATGCCATGGAATTGCTGTCAACCATACATATGCGTCAAAGAGAGCCAGAAAAAGCTATATGGCAACTTAATCAGGCGCTTAAAATCCAACCTGACAATACAAGATTCCTATTACAACGAGTTGAATTGTACTTGCACCTCAAACAGTCTGATCTAGCCACTGGGGAGTTATCAAAGATTAAGCGACTAGTGCAAAATGATCCTGAAAGCTTGGCAAAATTAAGTAAAGTCCAGGTCAAAGCAACAGATATTCAAGGCGCCAAACGAAGCATCTCTCGTGCTTTGCAGTTAAAACCAGAACAATTAAACTTAGCTACTCAGTATGTGAGCACATATTTGATTGCAGGTGATCTTGAAAACGCACGCAAAATGTTAAGTAAATGGCTGACTGTGCAACCCAACGAACCACAATTACTGGTGTTATCTGGTGACGTTTACGATGCCAATAATGAGCCTGAAGCTGCATCTAAAGCTTACCTAAAAACCCTTGATATAGCAGGAAGTTCCCGAACTGCTGTGATTAAATTATATCAATTGACTACTAAAGGTATCGCCCATGATGCATTTGAAAATAAGCTACAAGAACTGCTTAAGAATAATCCCAAAGATTATCTAAGCCGCAATTTATTAGCAGATTTTTATATTAATCGAAACAACTTTGAAAAAGCATTAGTCGAGTATCAAAAACTAATCGAAGTTGAGTTATTGCCTAATAAAGCATTAATCCTGAACAACATGGCAAATATTTACATAGACATGGATCTTAATAAAGCACACCAATTGATCAATCAAGCAGTAACAGAAAGTGCAGAAGAAGAATTAGAAGTAGCAGCTTTGTATGATACGCTAGGATGGATCTTATCGCTTATGGGGCAATATGAAGATGCATTAACCGCGTTACGTAAATCTTTTGCTATGGACTCAGATGATCCGTCTAATCAATATCACCTTGCTTATACATTGCACAAATTGAGTCGTATTCCACAGGCTAAAAATTCGTTAGAGCGTGCGTTATCCTCGAATCGCCCATTCGCTGAGCGAACTGAAGCACAGGTACTATTAACTTTATTGTAATTGTCCCTATATAATGACAAAGATTTGATACGCTCGATAAACTGCCTAGATATTGGTTTTATTATATTAAGTGATAATGTAAACCTAATGAATGTTGTACTTAGCACAACATTCATTATTAGCTTTTTAGTCGAAGAGACTTAGGGGAGTGATTTAAGGCACACGATTAGATTTTATTAATATCCAATACCGAAGTACACAATCTTACAAATAACATTACAAGTAATGACTCCCCTTTCCCAAGACTCAACCTTGTCTCTTATATACATCTCCGAGCCCACGAGACCGTACTAGATCTCGTATGCCTTCTTCTGCTTGAAAAAAAAAAGACAGACTATCAACACGATCGGAAGACCGATACAACCACCTTCAGAAGTTGAAATAAAAGCTCCTGCACAA
>NZ_CAJXPA010000031.1 GCF_913058035.1 uncultured Paraglaciecola sp.
CTTGTATTCCCGGCCGACATTTATCACTACGGATACGTTGTAAACCTTGATGCACCAGTATTCTATTATTTTCATCTAATGGCACTACATCAGCAACAGTGCCCAGTGCCACTATATCAAGAAAATCAGCTAAATTAGGGACAGGTAAACCTTGCTGTGCAAACCATCCATTGGATTTCAACTCTGCTCGCAACGCAAGCATTAGATAAAAAGCGACACCTACACCCGCTAAATTTTTAGACAAAAATCCACAACCTGGCTGATTTGGATTTACAATAGCGTCAGCGATAGGTAATGATTCAGCGGCTAAGTGATGATCGGTAACAATAACGGTTATACCCAAAGACTTAGCCTTTTCAACACCAGCAAAACAAGCGATACCATTATCGACCGTCATGATAACTTCTGCTTGTTGTTGAGCGGCTACTTCAACTATCTCCGGACTTAAACCATAACCAAAGTCAAAACGATTTGGCACTAAGTAATCATGGTTCGTCGAACCCATCAAGCTTAATGACATCATACTTAGCGCGGTGCTCGTAGCACCATCGGCGTCAAAGTCACCCACTATTATAATTTTTTTGTTGGTCGCTATAGCTTCAGACAACAAACTAACTGCTTTTTCAACACCTTGTAATTGATTGAAATGTAGCAGTGCTTTTGCGCTACGATTCAGTTGCGCGGCATCCTCGATACCTCTATCAGCATATATTTGTTTTAATCTTGGATGCAACGGATCAGGGAGATGTTGGGTATCTTTTTTGAGTCTGCGACTAATTTGCACTTAAATATTTATCCATTGGAAATATGAAAACAAAAAAGCCTGCAACAACACAGGCTTAAAAACATGTCGGTCATGCTAATTACAGAATGGCTTTCAGTGCTTCTTCGAGTTGCTTGGGCGGTTGATAACCAGGGATAACTGAACCATTGGGCATAATAATGTTAGGTGTACCGTTCACCCCAATTCTCTGCCCAAAAGCATATTGCTCTGCAACTTTGGTTTCACAATTTTTGTTAGCCACTGTGCCACCCGCTTTGGCGTTATTCATTGCTTCTTGCTTATCATCAGCACACCAAACAGAAACCATATCAGTGAATGAATTGCTATTGATACCACCACGAGGGAAGGCAAGATAACGCACTGTAATACCTAGGGCATTATATTGGTCCATTTCGTTATGCAACTTGCGGCAATAGCCGCAAGTAATATCGGTAAATATGTTAACCACGTATTTTTCTTTATCTGCTTTATATTCGATAAATGCGTCTTTAAACTCTTTCAAACCACCTAAACGCACACTCCCAAGAGCCTCTTCGGTGACATTGCGCATACCATCTTCAATATTGTATATACGTGCTTGTAATAAATATTTTCCATCCTCACTGGTATAAAACAACCCTTTTTCTGTCATCACTTGCAACAAGCCAGAAACTGGCGCATCACCAATCGAGCTGACCTGCATACCTAATGAGGCTTGCAGCTTGGCTTTTACTTGGCCATAATTTGGAGCATCATCTGCTGCAAAAGTATTAAGGCTGACAGCACTGACCAATCCAGATAGTGCCAAACCAATTTTTGTCCAATTTTTCATAATTTGTCCAACTGATTGCTATATTGATAAGACCCTATTTGGGTCAAATAATTTCAAATGTATTTATGTAGTTTAACGGAATACGCTGTTCAAACCAAACAGTTCGGTAAATCTGTATGTAACTACTTGTTTTTGACTTTCTAATGCTAGAGGCAGTTTTTTTATTCTTTTTTCAAGTCCACCTTGCAACGGATAATTTTAAGAATTCATCAGCTTTGACCTGACTAATGCGCTGCAACCCTTGATCAATTGAGTGTGATACAGCCACATTGGATACCTTATCTTTAATCAAGTAGAGATTGTCTCTAGAGAATTCTGAATTGGCGTGTGATGTTCGACTTAGTAATGATTTATATAGTTGTGCAAGGTCTACGTCAGTTTGTTTTTTAGCCATGTCAAAGCTTTTCTAGGGCTTAAATAGCTCATTGTCTGCAATATTTTATCCACTTTTGCTTGAAGTGACATTTCATTAGGGGGGTTATATATTAATCAGCCGCTCGGGCAGGTTTTTTTAGTAACCAACTCATTAATAAATTTTCACGACGGTCTGGTTGGTATCGACTGTCTAACGTGTCTAGTCATGCAGTGGCGTCTTGTGGGTCTGCTCTGCTCGACTCCAAGCCAATAAAGCAGATTGAGTCACTCTGTGCTCATTCACAATTTGAACGCTATTCGTTAAAATTCGACAGTTACTTGAATGAGATAATGTATTAGCAATACTCTTCATCACAATAGTCAGTTAAGTTAAACGATAATTCTCCCAACTGATTGATGACACTGTTTAATTTTTCCTCGGCCACCCCACTAAAATTGAAACTAATCTCATTTCTGTAGCAAGGTCACTTAGATTTGCATGGTTTTTCCTAAAGCAGTTGTAAGACTCTTATGAGTTTTATTCGACCCACTTAACGAGTTTGACTATTATAGCCTCTAACCTTTTTTTTCAATTACATGTATTAGACAGTATAAAATCCATTCTTTTATTAGGATTTATTTCAGTATAACGAGCTAAAAATATCATGATATAAGTATTATTTTTGCACTACTTAAATCGCCTAATAGATGCAAAACCTCAAGGCGCTCGTCCTGTCATACCCTTGATGGAATGTTATGCCTTAGTATTCCTGAAAATTTATACTGAACTTGTTTCCAGACAACTCTGTTACTAATGCGACTATTTCTTCAAGGGATTTATCGGGAGGGTATACAAATACATAGTGGATAGGTGTAGTGATAGCAATTAGTTTTTCTTTAGCCCGTATACCACCATTAAATAGTGACAGTCTGTTGTTTTGAGTCTGAAAAATCTGTTACAAAACTACCACTCAATTGAAAATTTAAAGTGTGTTTCAAGAAAAAGTACCTGTTACTGATCTCTGTCGACATGCTCCAACCACTTATTTCACACATTTACTCCTTTAAAATACATGTTGGATAAACATCACACACGAATATTCCCACCTACTTTTTAAACATTATCCTCGTGGATGGTGCTCTGCCACCAGTTTTTGTAATCGTTCAGTCGCCACGTGAGTATAAATTTGTGTGGAAGATAAATCGCTATGTCCCAACAACATTTGTACAACACGCAAATCAGCTCCATTATTGAGCAAATGAGTTGCAAATGCATGGCGTAAGGTGTGTGGTGATAAGTCTGATTGAATATTTGCAATCTGGCTGTAGAGCTTAATACGGTGCCAAAATGTTTGGCGGGTCATGAGCACTCCACGTTTGCTGGGAAAAATGACGTCACTTTCTGATTTAAGTAACGCAGTTCTCCCTTGCTTTAAGAAAGTAGACACCCAGTCAACTGCGTCCTCACCTAACGGCACCAGTCGCTCTTTATTGCCTTTACCAGTGACTCTTACCACGCCTTGCTGAAGACTTAATTGGTCTAGCCGTAAGCTAACTAACTCAGTAACTCGCAAGCCTGTGGCATACAGCACTTCTAACATGGCTTTATCACGAAGTTGAATAGGATCGTCAGTTTTAGGTGCATTTAATAATTCAATGACTTGTGACTCAGTCAACGTTTTAGGCAGCAATTGAGGAAGTTTTGGATTTTGTAGCAGGCTGACAGGGTCATCGCTGCGAATTTTTTGCCGAAGCATATATTGACACAGGCTACGAAGACTGCTTAAAAATCGGGATGTACTTCGTCCGGACAACCCACTGTCATAACGATTCGCTAGATATTGATTTAACACATCCTGATTAAAATCAATCAATTGTAATGACTGATCGAGCTCATTTTGTTGTTCGAGAAAAAGTGCAAATTTAGTTAAATCAGATCGGTAAGCACTAAGAGTATTTTCACTTAACCCCTTTTCTAGCCACATCGCTTCAATAAAATTTTCTAGTTGGTTAGAATCGGCGTTATTTAGAGGCATAAAAGTCACTGTTCATTAGTATTGAGGACTCGTTTGTTCGAGCAGTAAGGGACTAGACTTGTGCATCACTATCTTCTCCACATTGCCAACAAATTTCAAAACTAGCACCATTGGGTTCATGACAATGCTTACAGACCCAAGGATATGAGTCGACAGCTTGATTTTCAAAGTCTCTTATAAGTTGATGAGCTACAGGCAACCATTCAAGATCGCTGATCCAGACTTCAGGCAACACATCCATGGGGGATAGTTCACCCATGGCACCTATGGCGAATTCATTTTTTACAAAACAAGGAATACCCTTTTTATCAAACAGTTGTTTAATTTGAAATACCATAAAACGGTCGTGATGAGTGTAAACTTTATTCAAGAATGTCCTTAAAGATTGTAATTAGTCCATATCGATAGAAACATTGGTTAATGAACCAAGTTGGTTACCATCACTAGAGTCTAACTTAATCATCAAACGTAAATCATTAGGTGAGTCGGCATGATGGATAGCATGCTCTAAGGTAATTCTTCCTGCTTTATAAAGATCGTACAGGGCCATATCAAAACTCTGCATACCTATTTCTTTGCCTTTCTTCATAGCTTCTTTCAAGCCACCAATTTCGTTACGCTGTATTAGGTCGCAAACTAACGGTGAATTAAGCAGTATTTCGATAGCTGCCACCCGGCCTTTTCCATCTGGTGTAGGCACTAATTGCTGAGCAACAATGGCTCGCATATTCAAACTTAAATCAAAACGTAATTTTTCATGTTGATCTGGTGGTGCCAAATGCATAATTCGCTCAATGGCCTGATTAGCATTATTAGCGTGCAATGTCGCCACACATAAATGACCAGTATCAGCAAAAGCCATCGCATATTCCATGGTTTCCATCGAGCGTATTTCACCAATCATGATCACATCAGGTGCTTGGCGTAATGAACTTTTTAATGCGTCATCAAAAGACTTAGTGTCGATACCCACTTCTCGCTGGGTCACTACACAATTTGCATGTTCATGCACAAATTCTATTGGGTCTTCGATAGTTAAAATATGTCCCTTCGAATGTTGATTTCTATGTCCTATCAATGCCGCTAATGAGGTCGATTTACCTGTACCGGTTGCACCTACAAATAATAACAATCCGCGTTTAGACATAATCACGTCTTTTAATACTTCAGGTAAACCTAGTTCTGATACTTGCGGAATTTGTGTGACTATTAGCCTAACCACCATGCCAGCCATATCTCGTTGCCAAAAGGCGCTGCAACGAAAGCGACCTATTTCATCCCGAGCAATAGCAAAATTGCATTCCTTAGTTTGTTCAAACTCGTCTTTTTGTTTATTGCTCATGGCGTCATGTACTAAAGTTAGCGCCTCATCCTCGGTTAAGTTACTGCCACCTAAGGAAGTCATTTGACCATTTACTTTCGCACTCACTGGAAAACCAACGGTGACAAACAAATCTGAGGCGCCTAAACTTTGCATTTCTTCTAAGTAAGGTGTGAGTTCCATAATCAATTCCCAAAGCTTGAAATTGGTTTTTTATCAATGGATTTTGCTGCTGCATCTTGGGCCGAAATAATCCCTTGTGCGACTAACCGCTGTAAACACTGATCCATGGTTTGCATACCATGTGATTGGCCAGTTTGAATAACCGAATACATTTGTGGCACTTTATCTTCGCGGATCAAATTTCGAATAGCGGGTGTACCCAGCATAATCTCATGTGCCGCTACCCTCCCGCCGCCATTTTTCTTCAACAAAGTTTGTGAAATAACCGCTCGCAAAGACTCAGACAACATAGAACGTATCATAGATTTTTCTGCTGCAGGGAACACATCAATTAATCTATCAATTGTCTTAGGTGCAGAGTTGGTATGTAGTGTCCCAAACACTAAATGACCCGTTTCAGCAGCTGATATGGCTAAACGAATCGTTTCTAAGTCTCGTAATTCACCCACCAAGATAATATCAGGGTCTTCACGTAACGCTGAGCGTAGCGCATTGTTAAAGCTGTGAGTATCGCGATGTACTTCACGTTGATTAAGCAGACAAAGTTTATTTTCATGTACAAATTCGATGGGATCTTCGATGGTTAAAATATGTTCACGTTTTGTTGAATTAATATGATCAATCATCGCTGCTAAAGTGGTACTTTTACCCGACCCCGTAGCTCCAGTCACAAGTATAATACCAGCTGGTTGATTGATAATATTTTTAAATATTTGTGGTGCGCCTAAGTCATCTAAGCTTAGGATTTCGTTAGGGATAGTTCTTAATACCGCTGCCGCACCGCGGTTTTGAACAAAAGCATTGACCCTGAAGCGTGACAAATCTTTTACTTCGAAGGAGAAGTCAGTTTCAAGATTTTCTTCATATTCTTTACGTTGCTTATCGTTCATAATTTCAAAAATCAAAGCATGCACTTCTTTATGATTCAGAGTGGGTACGTTCAGTTTCCGCATTTCACCGTCAACACGTATGATCGGAGGCAAACCTGCAGAAAGGTGTAAATCAGAAGCTTTATTTTTAACACTAAAGGCCAAAAGTTCGGTAATATCCAATCAATATTCTCCGTGTAACATGTTGCAATATGAAAACCATAGCAGAACAACTCAAAAGCGTACAAATAACCGTCGAGCAATCTACCTTAGATGCACATCGTCCTTTAAATGCGGTAAAATTACTAGCGGTGAGTAAGACCAAACCGGTATCTGATATTGTTCAAGCGTATGAAGCTGGACAACTTTTATTTGGCGAAAACTACGTGCAAGAGGGCGTAGAGAAAATACAAATGTTAAAATCATATGATAATATTGAATGGCATTTCATCGGGCCATTGCAATCAAATAAAACACGTTTGGTAGCTGAAAATTTTGATTGGGTGCAAGCAATTGACAGGCTCAAAATAGCCCAAAGGCTGAATGATCAAGTTACACCAAAAAAAATATTAAACGTATGTATTCAAGTGAATATCGATGATGATCAAAATAAAGCAGGTATAAGTGCTAACGAACTGGATGACTTTGCCAAGGCCATTTCCGAGCTACCTAACCTGAGATTACGTGGACTGATGACTATTCCTAAAGCCAATCAGTCTCAGGCAGAACAAACCACCAGCTTTGCCAATATGGCAATGTTGTTTGAAGAGCTAAAGAAGCAATATTTATCCGTTGACACATTATCAATGGGCATGTCAGGGGATATGCAAAATGCCATTAATAATGGTAGTAATATGGTCAGAGTAGGGTCAGCTATTTTTGGCTCGCGTAAGTAACGAAATAGCAACGAAAGGACAACCATGCAACACAGAAAAATAGCTTTTATTGGCGCAGGTAACATGACAAGAAGCATCATCAGTGGCTTAGTTAGCAATGCTTACCCAGCACACTTGATAACGGCAAGTAATCCGTCAATAGGAAAACTAAACGCACTCCAAGCAGATTTTGCTATTAATGTGACTCAAGATAATAAAAACGCTGTAGATATATCTGATGTCATTGTACTGGCAGTAAAGCCTCAACTAATGCAGCAGGTATGCGCCAAACTCGCAGAAGAACAGAACCTAGATGGCAAAATCTTTGTATCGATTGCAGCCGGTATTCCCACGACACGACTTCAGCAAATGCTTGGTGGAGCGTTTCCTATTATTCGAACGATGCCCAATACACCTAGCACTCTGGGCAAAGGTATGACGGGTCTGTTTGCGGATATAAACATCAACAAAATTGATAAGCAATATGCTGCTGACTTGATGAATCAAGTGGGTGAAATAGCATGGGTTGAAAAAGAGTCGATGATAGATGGAGTCATTGCAGCAGCAGGAAGCAGCCCAGCTTACTTTTACTTATTTTTAGAAGCGATGCAAAAAGAAGCAGAACTTCAGGGGTTTGATCATGCCACTGCTCGATTAATGGTTCAGCAAGCAATGTTAGGTGCCGCTGAAATGGTTTGTCACAACCCACACCTTGAAATAAGCGAGCTACGCACCCAAGTCACTTCTAAAGCCGGAACAACTGCCAAGGCCATCGAATCGTTTCAGCTACAAGGCTTAGATCAGGTTGTAGCCAAAGCCATGCAAGCAGCGGTCAAACGCGCTGAAGAAATGGCTCAACAATTCTAGATAAGCCTTTTTATGCTCACCAAACGCTTTTTTAGACACTTTATACAGATACCGAGGAAACCCAGAATATGAGTTCAGTTCAGTTTTTAATTGATTTTGTTTTTAACCTTTATCTAATGATAGTGTTATTACGCTTGTGGTTACAATTTGCCAGAGCCGATTTTTACAATCCATTTAGTCAATTTATTGTTAAAGCTACCCAACCAATTGTGGCGCCACTACGCAGAGTGTTGCCATCAATAGGTCGCTTGGATACCGCAACCTTAGTCTTAGCGTTATTGGTAGCTGGATTAAAAATATTCACTCTCAATACGGTGTTGGGCGGAAGCGATCTCAGTATTTTATCTTTAGTGGTGGTGTCATTAGTTATCGTCATAAAAGAAATACTGACTCTGGTCATGTATGTGCTTATTTTACGTGCCATCATGAGCTGGATTAGCCAGGGAAGAAGTCCTATGGAATTAGTGCTAGGTCAACTAACTGAACCAATGCTAGCACCTATTCGTAAAAGATTACCTGACATGGGCGGACTCGACTTATCGGTAATGGTAGTGATTGTTCTGATACTGTTTATTCAAAAACTATTAGGTGATTTGTTTGGAATTTTTTAATTTAAAAACTGTTTACTCTTATTCTTTAGGCCTTTCGTTAGCGTTAGGGCTGATGTTTTCTTATCAAGTTAACGCAGAACAAAAGCAAGAATTGGGTAGTTGGGACGTTCACTATATCGCATTGACTACTACGTTTTTGACACCTGAAGTGGCTAAACAATACGGCATAGTGCGTAGTAAATTTAATGCGCTAATCAATATTTCAGTACTAGATAGACAAGATAAATCCGCACAGTCTGTAATTTTAACAGGCGAGGCTAAAAATCTAATTGGAGTCATTAAAAAGTTAAATTTTAAGCAAGTAACAGAAGGGAAATCAATCTACTATTTAGCTGTCTTACCTTTCAGTGATCAAGAGCAGTACCGTATATCAGTCAGTATTAATGATGGAGTAGAGCAAAAAAATCTAAAATTTCAGCATAAATTTTACGCTGATTAGAGCAAAGTTTTATATTTTCAAGAGCAGTAATTTAGAAATTACTGCATACCTTTTTCTTATTGCAGTTAGATTATTGGTAGATTAATATACGACTATACTGAAAGTATTTAAGTGGATCCTAGATACATGGTTATTATCAACTCCTCTGCCAAGTCTTCGATAAGTGCCAGCCGAAGACAAGCTCTGAAATCTATCAGCAAAGCAGTAGTGGGTGTAACCGCAATTACCCAAGCGCCATATGTTTTTGCCAAACAACGCACTCAACTCAGAGTGTTGGGCACACACGTTACTTTACAAGAGAAATTACGCCAAAAAGCAATGGAAGACCTAGATATCGATCTGATATTCGAGTCTTATGGAAGCGCCGCTGTATTACAAAAAGCGTTAATGAAACCTCAATCGTTTGACCTTTATGAGCAATGGTCAAACAGTATCAGACCTCTTTGGGCAAGTGGCTCAATCCAGCCCATTGATAAAAAAAGACTCCAATATTGGGACGAAATAAATCCATTATCTAAAACTGGAAAAATCAGTCCGCAAGCAAGGTTTGGTGCTGGGGATGCTCCTTATAAAATTTTACATATTCAACCCGATGGCCAATTAGGTACTGAACATACCGACCAAATAAGCTTTCTGCCATATGTACACAATGTTGATTCGTTTGGTTATAACACCAATGTGATTAAAAAAGGCGAAGCATATAACACCGAAAGTTGGGGCTGGTTGCTTGACCCTAAATATTCTGGAAAAGTAGGTATTGTCAATGCCCCTACTATTGGATTGTTTGACTTAGCTTTAGCAACCCAAGCTCAGGGAATGGCTACGTTTAACGACATTGGTAATTTAACTAAAACAGAATTAGATATACTTTTTAAGGTACTTATCGACTTGAAACGTGACAATCACTTCAGTGGTTTTTGGAATTCAGTACCTGAATCAGTGGATTTTATGCGGTCAGGCAGAGTTGTAATAGAAAGCATGTTTTCCCCCGCAGTATCAGCTCTAAACGGGCAAAAAATTCCAGTTACATTTGCCGCACCAAAAGAAGGTTATCGTGGGTGGCATGGTGTGATGTGCTTGTCCTCCGCTTCTCAAGGCAGAAGTAAAGACGCATCTTACGATTATATGAATTGGTGGTTATCTGGCTGGCCAGGTGCGTTTATAGCAAGGCAGGGCTATTATATTTCAAACCCCGAACGTTCTAGCTCATACTTAAGCCAAGCAGAGTGGGATTATTGGTACCAAGGTAAAAAAGCCACCCAGGCACTTAAAGGAACAGATGACAATATTTCAGTGCTCCAAGGCGAAATTCGTACTGGAGGAAGTTATGAACAACGCTTTAACAATGTTGCCGTTTGGAATACTGTTATGCCTACCTATGACTACAGCATACAAAAATGGTATGAGTTTATTAGTTCTTAAGAACAATAAGGAGATAAGGTGTTTAGGACAATAAAAGCTCAGATTTTACTCGTTTTAACCATTTTAGTACTGCTGTTGTTATCCCAAGTTTTTTTGTCTAGAAACATGCAATCAACCTTTGTTGACAGTCTTGATTTGACGCAGCAAGCCGTAGTTAAAGTGGGCATAGTGCGTGAGCTTGAACGCGACGTTATCGATTTACAGCGTAATGTGCTTATTTATAAAGAATCTGCAAGCAACTCTGCAATTAGTAGATTCGATTTGTTGATGGATAAAAACAACAGCAATTTATTACGTTTAGAACAACTTACCTCACAAGAGGCAGATAGTGAGGTGTACTTAGATTATATTAGACGCATGCGTAACCACCTGAATGACTATAATGACAATTTTAATAGTGTGGTAGTGGGCAGAACGAAGAGACAAGTTCTTTACAACGAAGGGTTACTAAATGAACTGGAAACGTTGTTTGCTAATATCACTCTTCGTTCAGTGCAAAATTCACTGGAAAAAGCTAAATACCATATAGCAAGAGCAGAAAACTTACTGCTGCTATACTTACAAACTCCAGAACAACAACTTGTTAGACCATTTCAACAACAACTGTCGTTGGCTAAAGCACAAATTAGCCAACAACTGGTATCTGATAAAAACTTTCAAACAGCCATTAATAAACTTGACAAGGTGGAGCAAGATTTTTTACAACTTACTCAGATAACCAGAGGTTATTTATTTTTGGTCAATGTAGTCATGGCAGGTTCAGCAAACGAATTTTTATTTTTGGCTAGAGAACTAAATAGGTTGGTTACCGAAAAGTTTGTGAACACTAATATTGCTGTCAAAAAAACCCTCGAAAATACGCGTATTAGCAGTAATTTATTCTCTGTGGTTGGCATTATTTTAACCGCCATTACAGCGCTTTTTTTAGCTTATAGAATAATGTTGCCTATAAACACTATCACCAATGTTTTTCAACGATTAGCTAAGGGAAAAAATGTTGACAGCATTCCTAACCTTAAGCGTAAAGATGAAATAGGACTATTAGCGCAAGCAGCAGACGTTTTTCATGAAAAAAATAAACAAACTACTACCTTTCTTGAGCAATCGCGATTACTCAATGCCAAACAAGAAGCGTTAAACAATCAATTAACTATTTCCAAGCTAAAAGTTGAGCAAGCCACTGCGTCTAAAAGTATGTTTTTGGCTAATATGAGCCATGAAATTCGCACTCCAATGAATGGGATCATTGGTATGTTAGAGATCTTATCACATTCAGAATTAAATCCATCACAACGAGAACAACTCACCAAAGCAGCTTATTCAGGTCAAATATTGATGAACTTAATTAATGACATTCTTGACTTCTCAAAAATTGAAGCCGGTAAGTTAGATATAGAAAGCATCGAGTTTTCAGTAGAGTCATTATTCGACAATATTTTGGCTAACATTGCCAATCGCGCGCTAGAAAAAAATCTCAATGTGAAATTTAATGTCAATCCGAACTTACCCGCTCAATTAATCGGTGACCCATTAAGGATAGGCCAAATATTGCTTAACCTATGTATCAACGCCGTCAAGTTTACTCGCAATGGGCAAGTCTACATCAATATAGATTTTCAACTTCATGAAGGAACACAATTACTGACCTTGTACATTGAAGTTATCGACACAGGTATTGGCATGAGCTCAGACCAAGTAAGTAGTGTATTTGACTCATTTACTCAAGCTGATGGTTCTACTAGCAGAAACTTTGGTGGCAGCGGATTAGGACTGTCCATAGTGACACAGTTAGTTGAGATGATGGATGGTAATGTGTCAGTGAAGTCTGAGGAGAATAAAGGTAGTACGTTTAAAGTCGATGTTATTTTAACAACCACAAACAATGACATGGAAATAATGACCGCTATACCGACACCTGACGGAAAGTTATACTATTTTAGTGAGGGTCCCAAAGGATTATTGAGTACTCTATATATCGAAAAAGCGGGATTAGATTATCACCACCTACCACTGAATCAACTGTCTGCAGCTTTTAAAGATATAACAAATAATGACGCTGTTTTACTAGATATCGAAAGTCAGGTGGTATTTAGCACCCATCATGAATTGATTGACAAATTAATCAACCACTGTCTAAAAGTGGGATTTATCACCAATTCACAACCGAGCAACTTATCAAATCAGCTAACATCTATATGGCCGGTAGAATGTTTATCCCACCCATTTACACCACAAAAGGCTTTTAGCTTTTTACAACAGTTGTTTGAGAGCGAAGTAAAATATTCATCAGAGCATGAGAGCTTCAACCTCGAACATGAAATAACTCACTATGAAGGCCATATATTATTAGTTGAAGACAACAACATTAATCAAGTGGTAGCGGGCGAAATGCTTAAACTACTAGGTGCCACTTTTGATATCGCAGAAGACGGTCAACAAGCTGTTGCCAAAATAGTCAATTCACCTCGATACGATCTAGTGTTGATGGATATACAAATGCCGATCATGGATGGCTATGCAGCAACACACGAAATTAGGCAACGTGGACATAATAAGCTGATTATTTGTGGATTATCTGCTAACGCCATGCAGCAGGATTATAAAAAAGCCAAAGAAGCAGGAATGGACGACTACATAGTCAAACCCCTTAAGCACAAAGCTTTAGAAGATTTAATTGCAAAATATCTCCCTAAAAAAAATAGACCACGACAAAAACACTTCTAAGTGTTTTTAGTTGGTGGCTTATTTGCAGCATAGACAAGCACTACATGGCTACTATTATCGTTATCCAACAGCATCAAAGTTCAATCATTCGTCGCCGCTTTGTCGACATAAGAGGACCTGCAAGTGGGAATAGTGTATGGACATCAATTAGTTGTGTTGCGGAAAGACTCGCTGTTGTTGGAATAACTTTGACGAGTCGTTATAGATGAGACGAATATCCAAGAAACTGAAACACTTCGGTTATCCTGAAAGCCCTCAAGTAGCGCTTTAAGACTCTTAATTTGCAAAGTGCAACCGAATGCGTGTTTGTTAACTATAGAGCAGCTCGGCAGAATAAGGACTGCCATCACAATTACCTAAATCCATAGTAATTTATTTCCTCCCAATGATGTCATTGAGTAAACCTTTTTTTTAGACAAATCAAATTCAGGCCTTGAATTAACTTCTTTATAAGCTTTTTTATGGGCTTTTTTTATGAGCTTTTTTTATGAGCTTTTTAAATTCAGTTCAATTTTGATGGTAGGATCATTAGTCAGCAATTCAATTACTGATGGCATCGTTAATTTTGTCCGTTTTAAGATTCTCACTATCAAAAGTAGGCTATTTACGTGCCTCTTTTGCCTAATTGTCAGATAAAAAATTTATGAGATACCTTGGGCAGTCATTGTTGCCATAAGCTCAACGTTATTTCAATTACCCCAGTCTTGTAAATCTAAAGCATGGGAAACAAGTATTATTTTCGATTTATATCTCATCGTTCTCGCATTGAGCACTGTAAAAATCCCGTAATAAGATCCAAAAAGTACTGTAACGCATCACGAGACGTGGCTTTAATAAAGAACACGGTCAGCATCCCTGCTTGGAGCTGTAGATTGCCTGCTTCATTTAAAGCGTCGAGCGAAACTCGAACATGCACTACTTAATAAGATATATTAGTGGCCTTGTCTTTAAGCTGTTCAGTCGAAATGTAGGTAGTATTACCCTTTACTGCCGGGGTGATGCGCTAAAGAAAAGGGGTAAGCCGAAAGTCGGCAAATGAGTGTTCGTACATAAGGTTGATATCCTTAGATTTTATTCGTGCTTTTACTAATAAGTCGAGAACGTCTGGGACTATATCTAGAATAGACTCACGCCGGGTTATCACGCCTTCCTCAGATGTAATTTTAGGATCAACAACTTTGCCTGAAATAGGTGCCGTAATTCGTTGCCGCTTCACTGCGTATTGTTTCGGTCGCAAGCGCTCTCGCAACTCAGTGGCTGCCTGCTGCGCACAGGTGCCTCGCAGACCTTAGACGCGCAGTTTAAACTAGCCCACGCCATATCCAACGAACGCCTAAAATTCTACCAGTGAGTTCAGCCAGTCTCTTTAGGTGCAGGCTCCGCCTAACTAAACAGTGCGCCGAGGACAGTAAATTTGAATAAAGATCTCCAGGGACTAGTGTATGACTAGTGTGACAATAATGACAAATCGTCAAATTAAAGACATAAAAAAACCTGCTATTAGCAGGTTATTTTATCTTTCTAATATTAATAATCAAAAAGATGGTACCAGTGAGCGGACTCGAACCGCTACTCCCGAAGAAACCAGATTTTGAATCTAGCGTGTCTACCAATTCCACCACACTGGCTTTGTCATTCTTGAAGTTTGATTAATCAATCTTCAAGAGGTGGGCATTATAGCCATAGAGTCTTTGCTTGCAAGAATTTTTTTAGTCTTTACAACAGTTTGCCGACTTTTTAATCGACATACTATTGTAAAGACTAATTTTCGACCCTAGTCGGAGAATTGCCTAATCATAGAGTTAAGAGTTTCTTTAGCATCACCGAAGATCATTCGAGTATTAGGTTTAAAGAATAACGGATTATCTACACCGGCAAAACCTGATGCCATGCCACGTTTTAACACAAAAACGTTTTTAGCTAAATCAGCGTTAATAACAGGCATACCATAAATAGGACTGCCTTTCATTTCTCGTGCTGCGGGGTTCACCACGTCGTTAGCACCAATTACCATAGCAACATCAAAATTGTGAATACGCTTATTAATTTCATCCATTTCAAATAATTGCTCATAAGAAACATCAGCTTCTGCCAACAACACATTCATATGCCCCGGCATGCGTCCAGCTACTGGATGAATTGCATAGGCTACTTCGGCACCATTCCCTTCTAATAATTGCTGCAGTTCCTTCATAGCATGTTGTGCTTGAGCGACTGCCATGCCGTAGCCTGGAATAACAACAACAGACTGTGCCGCTTCCAATACATAGTAAGCATCTTCTGCAGATAGAGGTTTTACCTCACCTTCTATTACCATATCGTTTTTTACAGCAGCCTTAAAACCACTGAACAAAACGTTACTTAACGAACGGTTCATGGCCTTACACATAATCTGGGTTAATATTATCCCACTTGCGCCAACCAAAGAACCTGCCACTATCAGAATATTATTTTGAAGAGCAAAACCGGCGGCACATGCTGCAAGACCTGAATAACTATTAAGCAATGAAATAACCACCGGCATATCGGCGCCACCTATTGGCAATACCAACATCACACCTAACAGTAATGCTAAACCTATACTGGCGTATAATACAGTTGTCACACCTGGCGATAATTCTGGCTGAGCGACGAACATATAACCAGCGAAAACAATAGCAGCTACTAACAACAAGTTGAAAATCGCTTGCCCACTAAACGTTATCGACCTACCTGATATGCGCTCACTGAGTTTTGCCCAAGCAATCAAGCTGCCTGAGAAAGTTACACCGCCAATCAATAGAGCTAAAAAGGTGACTATCAAAACAAAATGAGATAATTGACTATTTGCTTCTATGGTTGACCATGCAACAAATAAGCTGGCTAAGCCACCAATACCATTTAACAAAGATACCAACTCAGGCATTGCAGTCATCGCTATTAGACGAGCAGCAAATATTCCTACTATGCTGCCTGCAATCATGGCAATAGCGATAAGTTCGAAGTTAACAATTTGTTTATCAAATAAGGTGACAACTATTGCTAATAACATCGCTATGGAAGATAAAGCGTTACCTTTTCGTGCTGAGGACGGATGCCCTAATAATTTTAGGCCTAAAATAAATAGGGCCGCAGCGAGAACATATGTAAAGTTAATCACTAAATCTGTGATTGAAGTTACGTTGTTTGAAATTACATCTATCATTTGAGCACCTACTGCTTTTTCTTAAACATCGCAAGCATGCGATCTGTAACTAAATAACCACCTACTACATTTATGGTGGCTAAAAACACCGCAAACGCACCAATATAAGCAGCATATTCTCCCATACCCTCTCCACCAGCTAATGCAAGCGCACCCACCACTGTAATGCCCGATATTGCATTTGCCCCAGACATCAGAGGTGTATGTAAGGTTGCAGGTACTTTTTGAATGAGCTCAAATCCTACAAATACCGATAAAATTAAGATAAAAAGTAAATAAACACCTTCCATTATGTTTTCTCTCCTGGGATTGTCTGATCTGGGTTAGATGCATAAAAAGTCTTAATCATACTATTTGCTACCAGCCCTTGGTGGGTAATGATACAGCCAGATTGTATTTCGTCCTCAACATCAACAACAAATTTATTATCTTCAAGCGACCAAAATTCACTAACTAAGCTTTGTACGTTGTTGGCATACATTTGTGTGGCATGTTTGGCAACACCATTCGCCCAATTACCTGTACCAATGATGCTCACGCCTGATTGAATTACAATCTCAGATACAACCGAACCTTGCACATTGCCACCACTTTCAGCCGCCATATCAACAATTACGCTACCTGGTTTCATCGTAGCAATCGTTTGAGCATCAATTAACATAGGAGGTTTACGACCAAATAACTGCGCAGTAGTGATCACTATGTCAGAGTCCGCAATACATTTTGCTTGCTCACGTTGCTGGATTTGCGTTTGTTCTGGGGTGAGAGCCTGCGCATAACCTTGACCCGTTTCGCCTGTTTTACCTAGGTCAATATCCAAAAATTTAGCACCCAAAGATTGCACTTGTTCTGCCACCACACTTCGGGTGTCAAAAGCAGTAACGCTTGCACCTAATCGTTTGGCAGTAGCAATAGCTTGAAGGCCTGCAACACCTGCCCCAATAACGAAGACTTTGGTGGGTTTTAGTGTTCCAGCTGGGGTCATCATCATGGGCAAAACGTTATCAAGCTGATTCGCAGCTTGCATGACCATCACATAACCAGCCAAACTAGCCTGTGAACTTAAGGCATCCATTTTTTGACAGCGGCTAATACGTGGGATCATCTCCATACTTATACTAGTGACCTTCTTTTCACACAAACTGGTGATAAACGGCTTCTCATTAAATGGGTCTAAATAACTCACGGTAATGGTATTGGGTTTTAAGTGACTTAGGTCATCGGTGCTTAACTTGTGTAAACTTGGCACAATGTCAGCACTGGCTAAAAGTTCTGCACGATTTGACACAACTTCTGCCCCAGCCGTCACGTATTCCTCATCACTCACGTGCAGATGTTTACCTATACCAGACTGAACATGCACAGTAGCACCTAATAATCCGTATGCTTTAACGTTGACAGGCAATATCGCACAGCGTTTTTCATGTGGTTTTAGCTCAGCAGGGAACCCAAGTATCGTCATAAAAATCTCTTAAGTTTATATCGTTTGATAAATATGACTTATTTGATAATGGAATGTAAATTCATATTAATTATATTGAATATGAAATTGGATGAACTGTTTGTGAACAAATAAAAAAGAGATACGTATTGGTTCGCATATTTATCTGTTTTACTGATAAAATTTACCTTTATCTTTATCTTTTAGGGCATATTGTGAAACCTACACACAAAAAAAATTCTCGCGCTGGTTTCATTCGAAGATTAGCCGCCATGATATACGACATATTAGTCGCCGTTGCTGTTGGCATGTGCGCAGCAATGGTCATGTTATTGACAATGCTGTTGCTGGTAGAAAATAATGTGCTGAATGATCAAGGTTATGAACATTTTAGCGATCTAATACAGCATTCTCTCAGCTATCAAATTATTTTACAGGTCTGGGTAGCACTATGGGTGTTGGGATTTTTCCTCTGGTTTTGGCGTAATGGCGGTCAAACTATAGGCATGAGAGCTTGGCGACTGCGTTTATTTAGTACTAATGACCAACCATTTGGTTATAGACGTGCGTTCTTGCGCCTGATATTTTCGTTTGGAGGAATAGGCACATTATTGGTGTTAATTGACTACAAATCTAAACAATCATTGCAAGACAGAATAGCGAATACCGAAATCTTAACGCTAAGCAAAGAAGATAACCATCACGCTGCATGGAAAGGGCTGCAAGATTAGCCCTTAGCCATCTTTCTTGCCTGTAATCGTATCTCTACCCTTTTCGTTGTAATAAAAACATAGAAAAAACAAGAAAAACAAAACTAGGTAAAGCGGCTCCCAGGAATGGGGGGAGATGAAAAACTAAACTAAAAGCACCAAATATTTCGTTACTGACAAAAAAACCAAACCCAGTTAACACCCCTAATATAACCCTTGCACCCATAGTAACGCTGCGCAGTGGTCCAAAAACAAATGAAAGTGCCATTAATAGCATGACTCCGACGGACAAAGGTTGCAGCACTTTACGCCAAAGAGCTAGCTCGTAACGACTAGGATCTAGGCTATTATTATTACGATAGTTAACATACTCGACTAACCCACGGATCGACAGAGCTTCGGGTTTAACTGTCACAACTCCTAGTTTGTCTGGTGTTAGTGTTGACTGCCACACACCTTTATCAACCTGTTCATAACGGATGCTTAGATCCCCAATAAATGTGTATTTGACTTGCTCTAATTGCCAACCATTTTCAACATAATTTGCTTGTAGGGCGCTGGTAATTTGTCTTAGCACTAAATTTTTATCAAACTTATACACGTTAACTTTGCGTAAGGTTTTAGTATCGACCACTTCACCGATGCTAACAAAGTTATCGCCGTCTTTTGCCCACGTTATTTTGTTCGAAGCAAATAAACTACCACCAGAAATCGCCTGAGTACGTATATCCTTCGCTTTTGTTTCTGTGATGGGAGCAACCCATTCACCTATCGACATAACAAATAGCACCATTAACAAAGCTGATTTCATGGCAGAAGTGATAATATTCCAACGACTTTGTCCCGCAGCCTGCATCACTACTAATTCACTGTTGCTCGCCAATATTCCCATACCCACCAACCCACCTATTAAGGTAGCCATAGGAAAAAATTGTTCTAGCTCCCTAGGTAAGCTCAGCAAAACATATATAGCGGCAACCGTCATGTCATAACTACCACGCCCTACCTGCTTCATTTGTTCAATAAATTTAATTAAAGCGCTTAAACCGACTAGAACACTTAGACTCAACGCAGTTGTCGTCAACAATGTCTTAGCTATGTATATGTCTAATATTTTAAACATGGACATCCCCTTTTAATCGAGCACGCAGCTTGACACCAAAAGGTCTACCTCTGAGCAATAATACGATACCAATGCATAATAGCACCGCATGCACCCACCATAATCCTAGTTGCGGAGGTATATTTCCATCTTCCAATGCCTTCCGACCCGCCATTAACAAAATAAAATAACCAAGATATAACATCAACGCAGGAAACATTTTCCCAAATCGACCTTGCCGGGGATCAGCGGCACTGAGGGGCACCGCAATCAGCACTAAAAACGGCAATGACAAAGGAATGGCAATACGCCAATGAAATTCTGCTAACGCATCTAATGATGAGTCAGCGATCAAGTCGGAGGTTGGATATGCACTTAATTTTCTACGTTTTTTTTCGGCTTGCTGCTCGGCAATTTGAATTTGATACTCTTCGAACTCAACAACACGATAATCTTGTCTTCCCACTTCTCCCTGGTATTGTTTGCCTTGATTAAGTATCAGTTTTTGCGCACCATTTGGCTGTTCTTGAACCCCACCACTGTTGGCATAGACAATTCGCACATCTTCTGAATCGGAGTCACTGTCTCTTTGTGCTAAAAAAACCTTCCTTAATGGGTTCTGGCTATTATCGATTTCATGAACAAATATCACAGCTTGTTGATTGGCAGTTTGTTGGAAACGTCCAGGGTTTAAACTTTTCAGACCACTTTGAGCACCGACTTTATCTTCTAACTGATAGGTATTTTCGATAGACAGTGGCGTTAACCACAACGTTAATACTGCGGTTAAAATGGACATAAATAAGGCTAAGATCATCATAACACGGGTGATGTACCATTCACTGATACCGCATGCCTGCATGACAGTCATTTCACTATCAACATATAAACGACCGTGTGCCAACATAATCCCTAAAAAGAGGCTGAGTGGCAAAACAAGTGATGCCAAAACTGGCGTATGCAAAGCCAAAAAACCTAAAACTAAACCAGCAGGTATTTCACCTTCCGATGCATCAGCCAATACCCTGACGAATCTCTGTGCGATAAAAATAGCCATCAACAACATAAAAATTGCTATTTGAGACTTTAAGGTTTCTTTCATTAAATAACGGAAAATCAGCACAACACATCCAAGGGAAAAAGTAGTATTTAAGTGGTACTATGAGAAATTTTAAGTAAACTTAACATTTTCACAAGTTTAATTTACAAATTGTGCGAATTTAAAGCACTCAGCCAAGATCTTATTTACAGATTATGTCCGGCTAATGTTAATCTTACAGTACTATAGTTGCATTACCCAATATCACCTTTCGATTATTGATTAAAAGAGTGAATGGTTGCAGTTTTATTCATCATAAGACGAGGGTTCAAAGTGGAATTTAGCGTAAAAAGTGGCAGTCCAGAAAAACAACGTAGTGCTTGTATTGTTGTAGGTGTCTTCGAGCCTAGGCGTCTAACATCAGTCGCCGAGCAGCTCGATATTATAAGTGAAGGTTATATTAGTAATTTACTTAGGAGAGGTGATTTAGAGGGTCAGGCCGGTCAAATGTTGCTGCTTCACCACGTGCCTAACATATTAAGTGAGCGAGTATTGTTAGTAGGTTGCGGCAAAGAACGCGAACTTGACGAGCGCCAATATAAACAAATCATTTCAAAAACCGTTAAAAAACTTAATGAAACGGGATCAATGGAGGCTGTCAGTTTCTTAACTGAGTTACATGTCAAAGGTCGCGATACCTATTGGAAAGTTCGCCAGGCAGTAGAAGCGACACAAGATACGCTGTACACCTTTTTACAACTTAAAACGAAAAAAGACGGATTACGTCGACCGCTTCGAAAAATTGTATTTAATGTATCAACGCGCCGTGAGCTATCTATTGGTGAACGAGCACTTGAGCATGGTTTAGCAGTGGCACAGGGCTCTAAAACAGCCAAAGATGTCGCTAATATGCCACCCAATATTTGTAATCCCAAATATTTACTTGAACAAGCAGAAATTTTAGCCGCCATTTATGATAATTTGCATGTCTCCTCAGTCAATGAGAAACAGATGGTCGACTTAGAGATGCACTCCTATTTGGCAGTGGGCCGTGGTTCAGTGAATGAATCTATTATGACCATCATGGAGCACAAAGGTGGCCCATCAGGCCAAGCACCAATAGTGCTAGTAGGTAAGGGGTTAACTTTTGACTCTGGTGGTATTTCTCTCAAAGCTGGTGAAGGCATGGATGAGATGAAGTACGACATGGGTGGTGCAGCCGGGGTATTAGGCGCAATGCATACTATCAGTGCGCTCAACCTACCGATTAATATTGTAGGCATTCTAGCCGGTTGTGAAAACATGCCCGATGCCAATGCATACCGACCTGGTGATATTCTGACCACTATGTCTGGCCAAACGGTTGAAGTGCTTAATACGGATGCCGAAGGCCGTTTAGTATTGTGTGATGCATTAACTTATGTGGAACGTTTTGATCCGGAGTTGGTAGTAGATGTTGCTACATTGACAGGTGCCTGTGTAGTCGCACTGGGCAAACATGCCAGTGCAGTATTTAGTAATCACAATCCCCTAGCCCATGAGCTTATCAACGCTTCAGAACAAAGCGGTGATAAGGCTTGGCGTTTACCTTTATGGGATGAATATCAAGACCAAATCGAAAGTCCTTTTGCTGATATGAGTAATCTTGGTGGTCGTGGTGCAGGCGCCATTACCGCAGCATGTTTTTTATCTCGTTTTACACGCAAGTATAACTGGGCACATATGGATATTGCTGGCACGGCTTGGGTTGGTGGTAAAAACAAAGGATCAACAGGTCGTCCTGTGCCGATGTTATCTCAGTTCTTAATTAACCGGGCTGGTATCGAAACGGAAGACTAACCGCACCTCTTAGGACTCTCTCGTATATGCCAAATGTAACGTTTTATCTGCTTGATGAAACAGACGAAAGACACCAACAGCCAGCGCACTTTGCGCTGGCTTGTTTGTTGGCGACCCGCAGTTATCGCCAAAAACAAAAATGTTTAGTCTATTGCCAAGATCAAAAACAGGCTGAACAATTTGATGAATTGTTATGGCAGTTGCCTAACGATGCTTTTGTTCCTCACAATTTGACCGGAGAAGGTCCATTAGGCGGTGCCCCAGTTGAAATATGTTGGCAAACACCTAACCAATTTAATAGATCCGTACTAATTAATCTGGCCGAGAACATTCCTGATTTTCATCAAAGATTTAGACAAGTCATTGATTTTGTTCCTGCAAAAGAACAACTAAAACCTCTGGCCAGAGAGCGCTACAAACAATACAGAGCGGCAGGATGTCAACTCGATACTCTAGCCGCCTCAAGCATTAACGAGACACAAAATAATGGATAAGACATTTAATCCACAAAATATAGAACGCGATATATACCAAAATTGGGAAGACAGTGGGCAGTTTAAGCCTTCTGGAGAAGGCGAGTCATACAGCCTCATGATACCGCCACCAAACGTGACGGGTAGTTTACATATGGGTCATGCGTTTCAACAAACGATTATGGATGCCTTAACCCGCTATAAACGAATGCAGGGTAATAACACTTTATGGCAAGTGGGTACTGACCACGCAGGTATCGCCACTCAAATGGTAGTAGAACGAAAATTAGCTGCAACAAATGGCCCAACTCGAAAGGAGTTAGGCCGAGAAGCGTTTATTGACAAGATTTGGGAATGGAAAGCCGAGTCAGGTAATACCATTACTAATCAAATGCGTCGTTTGGGTGCTTCGGTCGATTGGGATCGTGAACGTTTTACTATGGATAAAGGACTTTCGAATGCTGTGAATGAAGTATTTGTTCGACTTCATTCAGAAAACTTAATTTATCGCGGTAAACGCCTCGTAAACTGGGATCCTAAGTTACTGACTGCCATATCTGACTTAGAGGTCGAAAATAAAGACAAAAAAGGCTACATGTGGCACTTCCGTTACCCCTTGGCTGACGGAACCAAAACGGCACAAGGTAACGATTATTTAGTCGTAGCGACAACCAGACCTGAAACTATGCTAGGTGATACAGGCGTAGCCGTAAATCCAGAAGACCCCAGATACAAAGACTTGATTGGTAAATTTATTGATTTGCCTTTAGTCAATCGTCGTATACCGATTGTAAGTGACGAATATGCAGATATAGAAAAAGGTACAGGCTGTGTAAAAATAACCCCAGCACATGATTTTAATGATTATGAAGTGGGTAAACGCCATAAGATGCCAATGATCAATATTTTGACTTTTTCTGGTGAAATTCGCCAGCAAGCTGAAATATTCGATACCAACGGTGAACCAAGTGATGCCGTAAACTCAACACTACCTGCAGAGTTTCAAGGTTTAGACCGATTTGCAGCTCGAAAAGCCATCGTAGTTAAATTCGAAGAAATAGGTTTATTAGATGAAATAAAAGACCACGACCTAACTGTCCCTTATGGCGACAGAAGTGATGTGGTAATTGAACCTATGTTAACTGACCAGTGGTATGTGCGTGCAGCACCTCTAGCCAAAGTGGCAGCAGATGCTGTTGCTAACGGTGAGATTGAATTTGTTCCCAAACAGTATGAGAACATGTACTTTTCTTGGATGAATAATATCCAAGATTGGTGTATTTCTCGACAGCTGTGGTGGGGTCATAGAATACCCGCTTGGTACGATGAACAAGGAAACGTCCATGTGGGACGCAATGAAGCAGAAGCACGTGCAGAAAATGGCTTAGCTGCGGATGTGGTTCTCAGACAAGATGACGATGTACTAGACACTTGGTTCTCCTCTGCACTGTGGACATTTTCTACATTAGGATGGCCTGAGAATACTGAAGACTTAAAAACCTTTCATCCAACAAATGTATTGGTCACAGGTTTTGACATTATTTTCTTCTGGGTGGCCAGAATGATCATGATGACGATGCACTTTCTCAAAGATGAAAATGGCAAACCACAAGTGCCCTTCAAAACGGTATATGTGACAGGACTTATCCGCGACGATGATGGCAATAAAATGTCTAAATCTAAAGGTAACGTTATCGACCCTTTGGATATGATAGACGGCATTTCTCTCGAAGATTTACTAGAAAAACGTACCGGCAATATGATGCAGCCAAAAATGGCTGAAAAAATCAAAAAACAAACAGCTAAGCAGTTCCCTGATGGTATAGAGTCCCATGGCACCGATGCATTACGTTTTACACTTGCGGCACTCGCTTCTACTGGGCGCGATATCAATTGGGATATGAAACGCTTAGAGGGCTACAGAAATTTTTGTAATAAGTTATGGAACGCAAGTAACTTTGTTCTGATGAATACCCAAGAGCATGACTGCGGATTTAATTCAAATTCCACTATGACGTTCTCACTTGCGGACAAGTGGATCATTGGGCAATACCAAGACACCATAAAAACTTATCGTGATGCAATGGATACCTATCGTTTTGATATTGCTGCACATACTCTATATAAATTCACTTGGGATCAATTTTGTGGATGGTATATAGAGTTGACTAAACCCATCTTATTACAAGGTACCGCAGAGCAACAACGTGGCACTAGACATACTTTAGTGACAGTTTTAGAGTCTTTGCTGCGATTAATGCATCCTATTATGCCGTTTATTACAGAGACTATTTGGCAAGATGTATCGCCTCTCGCTAATTGTCACTCTGCCACCATTATGAATCAAAAATATCCTGAATATGATGTTGCTAAAGTCGATGCCACTGCGATGCAAGATTTGGAATGGGTTAAAGGTTTTGTGTTATGCATCCGTTCTATTCGCGGCGAGATGGACATCGCGCCAAGTAAGCCTTTACCCGTGTTATTACGCAATGCATCTTCCGAGGATATCAGGCGGCTTGAAGAGAACGCGATATTTTTACACTCAATTGCCAAATTGGAGACTGTGACTATATTGAATAAAGATGAGAATGCACCAGCATGTGCCACTTCTTTATTGAGTTCACTTGAAGTCATGATCCCCATGGCAGGCTTAATTGATAAAGACGCTGAACTAGCTCGTATTGCCAAAGCACTAGATAAATTAGAAAAAGATTTTGCTCGTACTCAAGGTAAATTAGCGAATGAAAAGTTTGTGCGTAATGCGCCTGAGGCGGTAATTGCTAAAGAGAAAGCCAAGCTAGCCGATTTTACCATGCAGATGGAAAAACTGCATGAACAGCGAAGCAGTATTGAATCTTTGTAAAAATAATTCTGAGTAATGGATGTGTTGTCGTTAATGGTGACACATTCACACCAGCTGACATTTTTTGTCACGTTGAATAATAATTTTATATAGGCAGTAACATATTGGTTATGATTTCACGCATTTTAATTATTCTATATTTACTTTTACCAATAATAGGCGTGAATGGCGCTGCGGCGTCTGAAAAACGCTTAACCTTGGTGTTTGCTGGTAGCATACCTAATATTGGTATACAGACCTATGGCACTTTCACAGGCCTTGCGGGTTTATTAGAAAAAATGCGAGCCGAAAACACCCCTACAATATTTACCTTTGCTGGAGGAAGTTTAGGACCGAGTCCTTTGTCTAGTTTGGATAGTGGTTCACACATCATCGATATTCTGAATACTTTAGAGCCGGATTTGATGACGCTTACAAAACGCGAGTTCAGTTATTTTGAAGATGAGCTTACTTTACGTTCTTATGAGGCCGCCTTTCCAATTGTTAGCAGTAACCTTTTTGACCCATTAACTAACGGTACTCTTGAGGGTATTTTAACCAGCCTTATTATTGAAAAAGATGACATCAAGGTTGGTTTTATTTCAATTTTAGACGAAGAGGTAGTGGAAGAGTACCTATTGGAAAGAGTCAGCATATTTGAGCCTCGCCAAGTCATTCAGGAGAAAATTGCTGAGCTCAAACAAAAAGGTGCAGAATTGGTGGTGCTGGTTTACTCCAAAGAAAGAGATTACTATCAAACTCTTATATCTGAAAATCAAATTGACTTTGCTTTAAGAGTGCTCAATGTAGACACACAACATCAATCTAAAAAGGTCTACTCTATTTCCGGTCAAAAGCCATTCATGTTGCTTCGCATGAGTTGGCAAACTGACAGCCGAGTAAAAAATCTCACTATTGATACCCCAACAGTTAATTACTCTTACCAACCGAGTAAGCCCACAACTCCCTTGCTAGTTGATGAATACAACCACAGACTAGATAGACTACTCAGTCAAAAAATCGGTTTTTTTGGTAATGAAGTTCAAACAACGAGAAGTCTAATTAGAACTATGGAAATGCCGTTTGGCAACTTCATCGCTGACGCACTTAAACACTATGCAAAAGCCGATATTGGTCTAATCAATGGTGGCGCTATACGTGGTGATAAAATTTATACTAAAGGGTCCTCTATCACCAGAAGAGATATTGCTACAGAAATACCTTTTAGGTCAAATGTAAGTGTTTTATCTGTAACAGGGGCACAATTATTACTGGCTTTAGAAAATAGCGTCAGCAAGGTTGAAATTGCAGAAGGCCGGTTTTTACAAGTATCAGGAATATCTTTTGTCTATTCCATTAACAAACCAGTTGGCGAGCGCGTACAAACCGTAAGCATCAATGGAAATTTATTAGATCCTAAGAAAAAATATTCAGTCGGCACTTCTGATTATCTGGCAAACGGTGGGGATGGTTATGATGTGTTTGAAAACGCCCTGATCCTAGAACAAAACAATCGACAGCCCCCTTTGTTAGCCGATGTTGTTATCCGCATGATTCAACGGCAAGAGACCATTTTACCTAAAATTGAATTTAGAATAAAGCGAGTTTACGAATGACTACTTTGTCGGCAAAAAAAGTGGCGCGAGTATCACTGGTAAAAGTATTTAGTGCTGGCCTAGTAGGAATATTATTTGTTTTTATTCTACTCAGTTATTTTACCTTTACGCGCTTACTGAGTTTTGAATCAACACTGACAGACATATCTAATAAATCCTTACCCAATCTAATACAGATAAGTCAACTTTATAGTCAAGCATCCAAACTATTAGAATCTACAGAGCTTTTGTCTAAATCCTCATCAGATGCATCAAAACGTTTAGCTGAAAAACAACTTCAGTCCAACCTGATGAATATTCGTAATTCAGCAAAAGAAATATTTGCAAATGAGTTTTTAGATACACAAATAAATACCATCTCTATCGAATTAAATGAATTTTCTGATTTAATAGAAGAGCGTTTGCAAACTAAAAACATTATTGAGTTATTAAGAACACAAGCGTATGAGCTAAATCTTAAAGCGATTGATACCGAGAGACTCAACTCTTCGTCCTGGGTGTTAACGTTTTCCCAAGTATCAGTAAATGTGAGCAGAGTACTGAACGAAAAAAGACTACAAAGAGTTAGATTTTCATTTAATCAGTTAAAGGAACAACTCAACGAACTTAGCGCTTTTTCTGCCGAAGAACAAAATAATGTGGCTAAGCGTCAATTAACTGAGCAGTTTAAAACATTACTTTTTAGTGAAAATGGAATGGAATCGTTAAAGATACAATCTTTGCGTTTAGAAGGTAGAGCTTTAGGAAGAGAACGCTTTGTTCATAATTTAATTGTAGATTATGTGACGCAACTAGGTTTTTTTACTCATCAGACAGAACTAAGTATCACGTCACAAGTAGCCTCTTCTGTTAGTAAAATGAAAGAACAGACACAACTCATTAGGTTAATATTGATAGGAGGCGTTGTTTTTCTGATAGCTATCGTCATTTTATTCCAACAACGCATACTTAAAAGAATCGGCGTTTTTAATCAAATGTTACTTAGTAGATCCCAAGGATTTGATTATCAAATCGAACTTGATGGTAACGACGAGATCACAGATTTGGTGGAGACCTTCAATGAATTTACTCAAACAATTGAAATACAAAAACAAAAACTTGAAAAACTTTCGATGTCTGATGGGTTAACTGGTATCGCAAATCGAAGGGCTTTAGATATACGACTAGAACATGATATTGAACTATCAGTTAGACAAAGATCTACTGTAACTATCTTGCTCATGGACATAGATTGTTTCAAACTTTACAACGATAACTATGGTCACTTGGCCGGGGACCAATGTTTAAAAGATGTCGCGAATGTTGTCTGTGATTCATTGCAACGTGATACCGACTTCGTGGGTCGGTATGGTGGTGAGGAATTTGTTTGTGTCCTTCCAGGCACTGATACACAAGGCGCAGCAGAGGTCGCGGTCAACATTATTGAAAAAATGAGACATAAAGCATTGCCACATATATACAGCGATGTGGCAGATTATGTCACTATGAGTATTGGCATTGCAACTTCAAAGCCCACTGAAGTCTTGACACCTGAAACAATTATTAAGCGAGCCGATACCGCTTTGTATGTTGCTAAAAACTCAGGTAAAAACTTGTATAGTATTTACTCATAGTCGCAACACTTACGAGTTAACCGGCTCTTCATTTACACTTTTTTGAGCTATTTGGGAGTCGAATTCTTGGTTAAACCAACGCTTCAACATATTTTTTTCATAACGCAATGCTTCATTTCTAAAAGAGTGCTTACTGCGGTCGAGAAAAGACATATCTTTAAGTTCCACTTCTGCCTCTTGCAGAACTTGACCAGATGAATCTAATAGCTGATAACTAAAGTTTATCCTTGGTATATCAATACTCTTGACGACACGAACATCTGCACCACCCGTACCCAAACCAATAAATGAAGCGGGCAAAACACGCCCGGCTAAGTCAAGATCACTTACTTTTATTAGTAATTTATTGTTATCAGGTAGTGCCAATGCCAACTTATTCATATATTCGTTGATATGTTCAAACGTGTTTTCTCTGAACCTTTTGCGCGACTCATTACTAGACCTCACGTCACGGTATTTTTCTGGCTTAACCCATTCAATTTCTACCTCAGTCTGGGCTACGACTTGACTGGATATACCTAACGTCATTGCAGAAATAATAAGTCCGATTAATATTTTCATAATAAATTCCTCTACGTTACAGTGCTTGTCATTATTACTTTTATACATGAATGTATACTGAACCTTATTCAAATAAGTTGCAATTTACCTTCGTAAAACAAAAAAAAGTTCTTCTACACTCACCAAATACAACAAAACTGTACAAATGATTAAAAGAGCCCAAATATTGCCCATCTTTATTCTGCGTGGTTTACCTAACTTGGTTACTGTGGATGCAGTAAACATTATTTCCATGAATAACACTTCTATCCTCCCATCCATAAACATAAGGTTTTCATTCACATACGCCGCACTAAACTTCTAAGCATCAGCTCAGTGTTAGTAGATGTAGTATTCAAGTAACATCAAACTATTGGAGATAAGCATGTATGAGTATACCTAGACGACGACGGTGTTGGTATTTCCTAGGAAATGCGTAAAAAACATTTTACCTTTTTCGCCCTGATGGGTCCCGAGATAGACATAATAGTCAAGCGGGTCTTGGTTTAGTTATCATAAAAGGATTGTCGATTGATATTAAGGAGAATGTTACGTAACCGGAAGCAAGTTTGGCGGGGCTAAATTTGTTATCAACTTACCCAAACAATTTTCTCAATCCATTTAGGGATACTCTTACGGCTGATTTCGCTGCAGACTAAGCGTAAATTAATTCCATATAAAAGGGGTTTTTATCACCTGCATGACAATAGTCTTGATTAAACTTGTTGAGCTCAGTTTTTGTGCTGGTAATTTTGTATAAATATTCAGTTTGCAGCACGGATAAATCTTGCACTTGCTGCAAAATTTAATTTCTAAATTTAACTAGTTGTTAATTATCTATGCTCATAGAAATACCATGCATCCACCTTGTTGTGGTCGTTTGCATGTCGGATAACCAAAGTTGTAAAACGCGCTGCGCAAAAACATAATCAAACATAAGATTTCAAGCATAACTATCGCAAGGCGCAACACAAAGTATTACTCAAGATCGATTATGTCTAAATCTACGTAATGAATATATGGTAAAACGTATACGATAGTTATGCCTAGTGTTGACTATCGTATGATAATCCGTAGGTTATTATATAAGTATAAAAAGACTGACCGGGACCAAGCATGGCAGTTTACATGCTGATATACTCTTAACGTTACCTATTTGTTGAGCTCTCAACACCTGCATTTTGTTATACCAAGGACACCTAATGAGTGAGCGAATTCCTGTTAAAAACATCTCACCCGTAAAAGTACACCACCCTGATAAAAATAAACACGATAATACTTATACTCCTCGCAGCAGAATTTACGTGCGTTCTGTTTCTGGTATGTTGGAAAATTTCCGTCGGTTTTTTGGTCTGTTTTTTATGAGTCTTTTTGCACTCATCCCTTGGTTACAGTTTAATGGTAGTCAAGCTGTATTATTTGATTTTGGGGCACAGCGGTTTAATATATTTGGCTTGACACTATGGCCACAAGACTTGACGTTATTAGCATGGATATTGATAGTGGCTGCTTTTGCATTATTTTTTGTAACCACCTTTGCGGGTCGCGTTTGGTGTGGTTTCATGTGCCCACAAACGACTTGGACCTTTATTTATATTTGGTTTGAACAAACGATTGAAGGCAGCCGTCATAAACGAATGAAGCTAGATGAAAGAAAAATGGACTTTGATAAATTGTGGCGTAAAACTCTGAAACATATCGCTTGGGTTGGAATTGCCTTACTTACCGCGTTAACTTTTGTTGGCTACTTCACACCCATCGATACTTTGTTTATTGAATTTTTTTACTTTTCAAGTAGTTTTTGGGTTGTCTTTTGGGTGCTTTTTTTTACACTTTGCACCTATGGTAATGCTGGTTGGATGCGCGAGATCATGTGTACCCACATATGCCCCTACGCACGTTTTCAATCTGCAATGTTTGACAAAGACACCTTTACCGTTGCGTACAACGCAGAGCGAGGAGAAAAACGTGGGCCCAGAGGACGAAAAGTCAGCCGCGAAGAAAATCAAGCTGTAGGCTTAGGAGACTGTATTGACTGTAACTTATGTGTACAAGTATGCCCTACTGGCATAGACATTCGAAATGGTTTGCAATACGAATGTATCAATTGTGGTGCTTGCGTTGATGCCTGTAATGGTGTGATGGAAAAAATGAACTATCCCAAAGGTCTGATTAGTTTTACTTCAGAGACTGAGCTAGCAGGTGGTAAAACAAAAATATTAAGACCCAAACTCATCGGTTACGGAATTGTTTTATTATTAATGTCCGGACTTTTAGTATTCGAAATCGTGTCTAGGAAACCTTTAGAATTAGATATCATTAAAGACCGTGTTCCTATGTACAGAGAAACAGGCAACGGGCTGATTGAGAATGTATTTACTTTGAAAATATTGAATAAATCTCAGATCACACAACGCTACCGTGTATACGTTGATAACCTCGAGGGGCATACTTTAATTGGTGAAAATGAAGCGACTGTTTCAGGTGGCGAGGTGTTTAATTTACCATTGAGTATTGCTATCAATCCGAAAAACTTAACTCAAGAATCCACCGAATTTAGTTTTAGGGTTGAATCAATTGACCATGATAACAGTCCCATCAAAGTACAAGAAATAAGTAAATTTTTGTATCCAGATTTATGAGTGCTTTTGATTTTCAGGACTTACCTCTGCTCTAATACTCGACCCAACAGAAGCACAATGTATGGTTGTTGAGTCTGGATTGTTAGCGCTGGGTTGTTACGAAAATACTTACGAAAATAGGGTTTATCCGTTTTTTGCTGAGAACAAAAAACGTCATGTAGCTTAGTTCTATCGGTCACAACGCTGCGGCTACACTAAAATTCAAGAGGAACATGATTTTTCTGTCGAGTCAGCTTCCCAAGGTACTTATGTAATAGTACCGCTAACCATCAATAAACAATGTCTGCATATTTATAAATATTTTTATTCTGCACTTTTTTTGTCAACCAGCGGTCGACAATTCGAAGTGGACCATTTAGAACATCGCCTCGCAATGAGTATCGAAGAGCATTTATTGCACTCTTTTTATTGCACTCTTTTTATTGCACTCTTTTTATTGCACTCTTTTTATTGCACTCTTTTTATTGCACTCTTTTTATTGAACTCTTTTTATTGAACTCTATTTATTGAACTCTTTAAAGAGGTGCTAAAAAGAAGTACTAAAAAGGGGTGCTAGATTATTCATGGCTTTCTGAGGCTTACACACCGCTTTTTCACTATTTTATAGCAAATTGTTAACTTAGCTTCTTCGCTTTACACTGACACAAATAATAATAGGCTACATATATATTGTCACATAGGTAATATTTTGCAGAGGGTTAACCCCGTTTTCAATGATCTAGATGATTGCAAAAGCGGACCTGCTATTCAAGACATGCGAATGATGCTTTCGGGCACCAGCACCTTATGCAAACGTGCACACTCATATAAACTTATGAAGAGTAACGTGTCTTTGATAAGGCTCACCTTACATTAATAGAACCATTACGAATTTAAAATCTAATTAAACACAATGTGATTAAAAAGTAGCTACATTTTAGCCTTTTATCGCACGCTCCAAAATAGTCCGTTTTATTAACACCACTTTCAAAGTCCTATCGGATTTTTTTAGTAGCTATGCTAATCTAAAACTAAATCTGAAACTAATTCTGAAAGAAGTTGTGAGATGTTATGAAAAAAATATTGTTATTAATCAGTTTTGCTTTGTTACTACCGTTACAGGCCTTTGCCCAAGAAAAATGGAGTGAAGGTACTCATTATAATATTATTGCTGAACAAGCT
>NZ_CAJXPA010000032.1 GCF_913058035.1 uncultured Paraglaciecola sp.
ATGTTATCTTTATTGCTATAAAGACAATAGTCATACGATAAATTTAATTTATAAGAGAATGATGGATCAATTTCGAGCATTAAGGTATTTCAGTAAAGTGGCAGATACTGGCAGTTTTACTAAAGCTGCCGCCATTTTTGGGGTTCCACCTTCGTCGTTGTCAAGGCGGGTGGCAGACCTAGAAAATAGCCTAGGCGCTACACTATTAAAGCGCTCTACCCGTGATGTCAAACTTACTGAAGTGGGTCAGCGTTATTACGTCCAAGTACTGGATATTCTCAATCAGCTTGAGCAAAGTAATGAAGCGGTGCGTAGTTATCAATCAAAACCCATGGGGCAATTGCATATCAGCTCTATGGTGGGTTTTGGCGAGCGCATTTTATTGCCATTGCTTGATGAATTTAGCCAGCTTTATCCAGAGATAGTGTTAGATGTCAGTCTAAGTGATGAGTTATCTGCATTGGGCCGTGATGATGTTGATGTTGCTATTCGAGGTGGTTATGCACCTAATGAAAGAGTATTAGCTATCAAGCTTATGGGTAACCAATTTATCCCAGTGGCAGCGTCGAGTTATTTGGCTGTCATGGGCAAACCTCAATATGCCATCGAATTAAAGCAACATAGAGGTTTATATTTTCGGACGCCTAATGGCCCAACGCCTTGGTTAAGTTATATAAATGGACAATGGCAAGATGTTTCTGCGCCACAAGTCGCCGTTTCTAATAATGGGAAGTGGTTAGGTGATTTGGCAGTAAAAGGAAAGGGCATATTAATGGCGCCACGTTGGGCGGCGGCACATTATTTAGCAAGCGGTCAATTAGAAGAATTGGTGTTAGAGCCATCAATACAAATTACTCAAAATAACGAGATGGCAATATATCTACTGTATCAAAAACAAAGATATCTGGTACCTAAAGTAAAAGCAGCAGTAGATTTCCTAGTCGCTAGGGTTAAGGAATAAGCATTAACGTTTAGATTTGACATTGATTCAGCAAAATACGATCTTACACATCACTTTACTCAACCTTTTGATTAATAACTATGACTTCTAAAACAATCATTTTTAAAAGCATCGCTGTTATAGTCGCTGTTGCTGTTGTAAGTTTTTTTATATTTTTCCCTGCCCAATTAGAAAAACAAACGAATCTTTTACATGATTCGATTTTGCCTGAGATATCAGAGCAAGCAAGAAGCTTACATGGACAGTTGTTTATCGGTGACTGGCACAGCGATACCTTGTTGTGGAAAAGAAATTTAATGGATAAGCATGATTATGGCCATGTTGATATTCCTAGATTGCAGCAAGGCAATATTGCTTTACAAATGTTTACTACTGTTACTAAGTCCCCAGACGGGCTTAACTACGAAGGCAATAGTAATGTTGCCAGTGACAATATTACGAAACTGGCTTTAGTGAATCTTTGGCCTACAAATACTTGGAATAGCTTGGCTGAGAGGGCATTGTTTCAAGCGAGTAAAGCACTAGAGTTGGTTGATAAATTTCCTCAGCAAGTGTCACTTATTACTTCAAAAACAGATCTCTCACAGTTTTTATTGCAGCGAGAAATCAATCCTAAATTATTAGGCATGTTGTTAGGCACTGAAGGCTCTCATGCGTTAGACGGTGATTTGAGCAACATTAAACGCTTATTCGATAAGGGTTTTCGTATGATGAGTTTACAGCACTTTTTTGATAATAAATTAGGGGGCTCATTACACGGGGAAAGTGGCGAAGGTTTAACTGCGTTTGGACGAGAAGCTCTGCAACGAATGCAATCTTTAGGCATAATGTTGGACGTGTCACATTCATCAGAACAAGTGGTCCAAGATGTATTGGCCATTAGCCGTCAGCCGTTATTGGTCAGCCATACTGGTTTTCACGGACATTGCCCATCACCTAGGAATATCTCGGATGATTTAATGCAACAGATTGCTGCTAAAGGCGGCCTAATTGCAGTGGGTTATTGGGACGGCGCGATATGCGGGCCTAATGCTCGCGAGATTGCTAAAGCGGTTAAATATGGTATTGAATTGGTCGGTGTTGAACATGTTGCCCTCGGTTCAGATTATGACGGCGCGGTTAGCGTGCCTTTTGATACCTCAAAGTTGATTTATTTAACCCAAGCCTTTTTAGATATAGGGCTTAGCGAATTTCAAATTAAGCAAGTGATGGGTGGTAATATGCTGCGATATTTGCAATTGCATCTGCCCGATTAAGTCGAATATGTAAGGTCAATATTCCACGTTATGTATTGAGCCAATGTGAAGTATAATTAAATGTTTAAGAGTGCAATGGAATACTATCTACTAAATCAAGCCAATATTATCGGCTACTTACAATCGCTACCCAATTACCTACTTAAGTTTTCGTCTTTCGATGACTTAGAAGTTCAGGAAATTAACGATGGCAATATGAATTACGCTTTCGTAGTAACCAATTCGTTAGACTTTAATCAATCGGTTTTTATTAAGCAAGCTCCCCCTTACATTAAAGTATTAGGTGAGGACTGGCCTTTGACACGTCAACGGATGACTGCTGAAATTAATGCATTAAGTTATCACTCCAGGGTATGCCCAGAGATGGTGCCAGAGGTATATTACCAATCTGAAGCCTTTTCAGTGCTTATTATGCAAAACCTCAATCATCATGTTATTTTACGAACGGAGCTTATACAAGGTCGATATTTACCCAGATTGGCAGAAGATTTATCTACTTTTCTGGCAGAGACATTATTTTATTCCTCTGATTTTGCTTTGCCATCTGCAGAAAAAAAAGCGATGGTCAATAAAAGTGGTAATCAGGATATGTGCAAAATCACCGAGGACTTTGTCTTTACGTATCCTTTTGAGCATCATGACATGAACGATTACAATCCTGCGCTATCTCAGTCAGCTATCGATTCGGTTCAAAAAGAACCTAATGTTAGAGCACATGTTGCACAAATGAAGCATATGTTTATGAATAAGCCGGAGGCTTTGTTACATGGTGACCTGCACACCAGTTCAGTAATGGTGAATGCACAACAAACCTTTGTGATTGACCCTGAATTCTCTTTTGCAGGCCCTATGGGATTTGATATCGGCGCACTGATTGCCAACTTATATTTGAACTATTTTTCACATGCACATAATTCATCAACTGAGTCTGTCAATTATAGTCAATGGTTATTGCAGACTATTGACGACCTTTGGTACAAATTTGAAGGCAAGTTTTTATCTTTGTGGTCAGAACACGAACAGTCCTCGCAGAGTCCATTTATGGGCAAAGACCTTTTTGACGACAGTCATAAAGCTTTTAGACAGTTATTTTTGAAACAGTTGTTAAGTGATACTTTAGGCTTTGCAGCATGTAAGATGATCAGGAGAATATTAGGTGTTGCTAAGGTAGCTGATTTTATGCAGTTTGAAGACCTAAAGCTCAGAGCAAAATTAGAGACTCAGGCTCTTGAAATGGCTACAAAAATGTTGGTTAATCGCCAATCTTATACAAACATTGCTGACGTGAATAAATTAGCAGAAGATGCCAGTCTAATTTAGAGACAAAATTAGTCATAATTTTTTCCCACAAAAACACCGAGAAAAGAACAAACTGAATTGTCTTTAATTTGTGGTTTCTGTGGTGGATAAATTTTTTAAATTTGTAACTAGGCGCTTTTGTTTTAAAGCATCATTATTTCGTCGTCTTTTAGATGTCTTACGATAGGGCTGTCTTCAGCATCTGCAAACGCAGCGTCTAGTAGTGATGATCTATAAGCAACAGACGAACGGAAGTTGGGATGAGTAAATATATAAGTTTGTCCTGATTGAAGCGCTTCCACCACACGTTTCGCTAATACTGATGTTGGTATACCGGACTCCACTAAGAGTTTCGCCTTGTTCTCAGCATTACCTGATTTTAATTTATCAGCATCGTGTTCCTTGACAGCTTTGTATGCAGGTTGAAGATTCCGCAATGACTCATGGATACGTGTTTGAACAAAAGCAGGACACAGCGCCGACACCGCAATGTTATGCTTTTTCAATTCAACAGCCCAACTCTCTGACATGGAGACCACCGCTGCTTTTGACGCAGCATAAGCACCAGAAAAGGGTACACCATTCATGCCAGCCATTGAGGCAACGTTAATGATCCAGCCACCTTGGCCATGACGCTTCATCGAAGGGGCAGTGGCTTGGGTACCATTCACAACTCCCATCACATTGACATCCAATACCCATTTCCAGGTTTCAATTCTGGTTTTATCAACTGAGCCGGGAATACCCCCTACACCTGCGTTATTAACCAACATATGAATATCGCCAAATGTAGCTTCAGCCGCCGCAACTGTCTCTTCCCATTGTTGATAGTCCGTTACGTCTAGTGAGCAGGCTAACACTTGAATGTTAGCATCTTTTAGTTTTTGTTCTGCCTCTGCGAGCACTTCTTGATCTATATCTGCAATGACTATCTTCATACCTAATTGCCCAAATTCTTCAGCAAGAGCAAAACCAATACCACCCGCTCCCCCGGATATAATGGCTGTTTTACCTGTAAACTCATTCGACATGATTTTATTCCTCGATAATTAAAAGCGTAATTTATATTTATTGGAGGATATTATGTCCTAGACGAGTTGAAAAATACTTTATTTCACGAATTGGAAAGGCTTCATAGGATGAATGTTCGCATCTAAAAAAACACATTTAACCACACAGTTCAAAGAGAAAAAGCACAGAATTTAAAGGCCAACATGACATATGAGTATGATGACAGTGTAAATGTTGTTTTTACATTGCTTCGTTATTCACTGCATGTGGATCCCTTTTTATGAAATTTTTCCTCTTTATGATAAAAATCACGTTAATTTATTATTTTAACACCATCGTTGGTGCCTACTAAAACCACGTCAGCACCACGGTGAGCAAATAAGCCGTTGGTGACAATTCCTGGAATGGCATTGAGTTGTCTTTCGAGCTCTACGGGGTTTAGAATTTTTAAATTGTATATATCTAAAATTACATTACCGTTATCAGTCACTACTCCTTGACGATAAGCGGGATCACCACCTAGTTTGAAAATCTCTCTGGCAACATAAGAACGTGCCATGGGGATCACTTCAACGGGTAGAGGGAAAGTACCTAATACTGGTACTTGTTTTGTGTCGTCAATAATACAAATAAACTTGTCAGCTACAGCGGCAACAATTTTCTCTCTGGTAAGAGCTGCACCACCACCTTTTATCATATGTTTGTGTTCAGTTATTTCATCTGCGCCATCAACATATACATCAAATCTGTCTATCGAATTAAGGTCAAAAACTTCAATACCCATGGCCTTTAGGCGCTCAGTTGAGGCTTCTGAGCTGGATACTGCACCTTGTAAGTCATATTTTAAATCAGCTAAAGCATCGATAAAATAATTTACGGTTGAGCCTGTTCCTACGCCAACAATAGCGCCTTCTTCTATGTAATTTAGCGCAGCTTTGGCTGCCGCTTTTTTCTTGTCATCTTGTGTCATATTATTCAGGCCCTGTTCGTTAAAACGCTAATATACAATAGTGTAACTCAAGCCGCAGTTTAGCTGACACTAAAAAATTGTTCTGGGGTCGCGATGCCATCTAAAGGGATGTCCCAGCTATCAGTGAGCAACATATCAGTTTGTTGACAGGTATGAGCCAATCCAATAAGTTTTGTTGGCAGCGAATCACGACGGATCGGAGCTATGGTTCGATCATAATATCCTCCTCCCATACCTAATCGATTACCTGAAGCATCAAAGGCAACAAGGGGCGTGAGTATCAGTTCAATGTTAGCTAGAGTGGATAAGTTTGAGCTCGTAACTATTGGTTCTTCGATACCATAACAGTTTTTACGTGTAGGTGAGTGAGGATGATATTCAACAAACAGTAAATGACCTTTGCTAAAAGGATGTAACACAGGTAATAACACAGATTTACCTTGTTGCCAGCAATAATCAATAATTGCTATGGGGTTAATTTCACCATCGTTTGCAATATAACAGGCAACAGTTTTGACTTGAGAAAGTGTTGTTGATGCAATACAGACGGATAGTAGGTCATGTGCCGCGATTGATTGTTCTTGATAAGACAATGCTTGACGTTTTTTACGGTAAACTTTTCGATACACCTTTCGACAGTCTTCTTGTACATTTTGTTTTTGCATTCTTTTTTACCTACTCATTTATGCATTTGGCATGTTTGGTAAAAGTGGAATAAACCGGTTGAGCACTTGCACAAGATTTTCTTTTTCTAAAGGTTTACACAAATATTCATCCCAAATTTTGGTATTTTGGTTAAATCTTTTTTGACAAAATGTATCGGCTGATAAGGCGATGATAGGAGTTCGCGGAAAGTTATGCTTAATTCTTTCAGATGTTTGAAAACCATCGATACCGGGCAAATGAATGTCCATAAATATCAGGTCAAAATATTGATTATTAGTAGCTTCAACAGCCTCTTCTCCTGACTCAGCGATGATGATTGAAATATTTAAAGATTCGAATATTGCCAACATAACTGCTTGATTGATTTTGTTATCTTCTACTAACAAAATTTTACTACTAGGGTCAAAATTAGCTTTTTCAGGAACAAGAGTTAGATCTGGCTGTAAAATGCTAGTGTCATTTTGCTGCGGTAACAAAACTTTAAAAATACTGCCTGAGCCTACCGTACTAAGAACCTTTATTTTGCCACCTAGAAGTGTCACTAAGCTTTGTGTAATTGATAAACCTAAGCCACTTCCTTCTGAACTTTTAGCCTGTCCAACTTGCTGGAATTGATTAAATAGTTTTGTTTGATCATTGGATGATATGCCTACCCCTTGGTCGGCAACTGTGATCACCAGTTGCTCATTATTGAGTGAGAGTTCAACCTTGACCCATTTGCCTCCATCGGTAAACTTGATAGCGTTGTGAGCTAAGTTAGTAATGATTTGAGTAATTTTGGCTTGATCTACAGCCAAATATTTTGGCAAATCATTACTGACATGTACTGAAAATTCGACATCTTTTTGGTTAGCGGTGATGGCTAACATTCCCTCTAAGTTTTTTATAAACTCTCTAAAACAAATAGTTTTGAGCTGAACTTGCATCATGCCTGCTTCAATTTTATTCAAATCTATTACGGAATTTACTACGCTCAGCAATCGTCTGCCTGAATAGTCAATATGCTTAACATACTCAGCAAACTTTGGGGGTATTTTGTAATCTTGAGTATTTTCTAACATTAAATGACTGAAGCCAATAATGGCATTAAGTGGAGTACGTAACTCATGACTCATATTGGATAAAAATTCAGTTTTATGTTCGTTGGCCAATTTTAAAATTTTTATGTTTTTACGTAATTCCATTTGAGAAATGACTGACCTACCTAAAACTTCAAGTGCTTGGCGTTGGTCTTGCGTTAATTTATTTGGCTTGTCATCAATAACGCATAATGTCCCAATGACATGCCCGTCGGGGCTGACCAATGGTGTGCCTGCATAAAATCGAATATTAGGTGTGGAGGTAACTAAAGGATTATCAAAAAAACGCTCATCATGCAGAGTGTCCTCTACTTCAAAAACTTTTTTTTGGTGGATAGCATGTGTGCAAAATGCAATATCTTTCGCGGTTTGTTGTGGGGCTAAACCTATTTTAGATTTAAACCACTGACGTTCGGAATCAACCAAGCTGATTAAGCTAATTGGCATGTTGCAAATTTGTGCAACGAGTTGAGTTATATCGTCAAATGTTTTTTCTGCTTCAGTGTCTAAAATATCATAGTCGTATAATGATTTTAAACGAGCGGCTTCATCAATTGTTGGAGGAGCAATTTTCATTAGGTATTCAATTGGTCTCGCAAGGCCAGAACATAATTTTAGGCTTTCTAAACAAAATTAGCTATTGTATGTATCCAAATACAACTGAGTTAAGCGGGCTTTGTTGACTTTGGTTGCTACATTAATCGTCTGGGCATTGAGCCAATCAGGGCTGGTAGTAGAACCAGGCAGCGCAACAGATGTTTGACCAATATTTAGAGGATCGGTAGATACTCTTGCATGGCCGTTTTGTAATTCGAACAAACCTGGGTCGACTAAATGTGCAAGTGGCATAGCATCATGGAAAAAACACACATCTTGGTCTCTATTTTTTGAGTAAAACTTCACGTAAAATTGAGCTGCATCATGAACAAAACCGCCTAATTTGGGGTTGTTTTGTTTAAGCTGAGTCAAAAATTCTGGAGTGAATGGACAAGAGTTGGTGACATCTAGTCCAAACATATTTAGTTCCCACGATGCACCAAATACTATTTCAGCTGCATATGCATCGTTCCAAATATTGGCTTCTGCTACAGGTGTAACGTTACCAGGCACAAATGCTGCTCCACCCATAATAGAGACAGCTTTTAGTAATTTTGGTAGTTCAGGTTCAAGACGAAGGGCTAAAGCTAGATTACCTAATGGACCAATTGCAACCACAGTGATTTCACCAGGGTATTCACGTGCCATATCAACAATAAATTGTGCTGAACTGCGAGGGTCTAGCTCACCTTTAGCAGCAGGAAAATTAATATTACCAAAGCCATCGTCCCCATGCACAAAATGTGCATAACCTGACTCTTTTCCGACCCAAGGCATGCCAACACCTTTACATACTGGAATATTTTTATCTGCTAATGCACAAAGGGTAATCGCGTTTTTGGCTGCCATATCAACAGGCACGTTACCAAATACTGTAGTCAAACCTAATACGTCAATTTCAGGATGTTGGAAGGCAAAGAAAATTGCCATCGCATCATCAATACCCGGATCAGTATCTAATATAATTTTGTGGCTCATTTTATCTCCCTTGAGGTTATTGCTTGGCAAGAAAACGATTGACGTCTTCTTCGTTCGGTATAGATTGTGCCGCACCAATTTTCATAACTGCTAAGGCAGAGGCTGCGCAAGCGCGTCTTAAAGCGGTTTTTGAATCACTATGGTTGCTATAAGCAGATAGAAAATAGCCGATAAACGTATCACCCGCTGCTGTTGTATCCACTGCCTCTACTTCAAAAGCGGGCACGTCGATGGTTTTATCTTTTTTGAGCATACGCACGCCAGCTTTACCCAAAGTAATCAGTACTTCAGCATGTGGCCAGTCTTGACGAAAGTAGTCTTCAATTTTATCTAAATCTTGGCACCCAGAAATTTCTTCAGCTTCGACTTCATTGACGATCAATAAATCGATACACTCATGGGGTAGATGTTTGACAGATTCAGTCATAGGAGCAGGATTGAAGGCTACGCGTAAACCTTTCTTTTTAGCCTGAATAAGTACTTGGTCTATGCTGTTGGTCTCGTTTTGGGTTAACACCCAGTCTACAGATTTTACAGTATCTAATGCATGCATAATGTCTTTAGAAGTCATTTCATGATTAGCACCACCAAACAACACGATAGCATTTTCAGCTGAAGGAGTGACTTGTATAATAGCATGACCAGAGGCAGTCTCACTGCAAGTGACATGTTTACAATCAATACCATTGCGGATCATAGTTTGCTTAAAAGAGACATCAGATTCGTTAATTTTTCCGACATGCCGCACTTCAGAACCTGCCCTAGCTAATGCGATTGACTGATTAGCGCCTTTGCCACCCAATAAACACTGGTAATAGCTTGACGCAATGGTTTCTCCAGGTTGAACAAAATGCTCTACCTGATAGACATGGTCGATGTTGATGGAACCAAAATTGATAACGGCCATAATGCGCTGCTGTGCCTCTTGTTTAAAGTTCTATTATATGGCTTTTACTCTAGAAGAATAAAAGCCATATAATAATCTTTAATTGAAAAGTTGACCATTTGGTCTGCAAACGATTATATTGATTTTTACTCTGACAGCAAATTTATCTAAGCAAAAATGCGTGTTAGTTTACGGAAAAGCCCAGTTTTGGCCACATAGGGGGAGGTATTGGTTAAAAAAAGTCTTACCGATACGGTAGCACCATGCCCCCATGGCCACCAAACTGCCATTATTTTAGGGTTATGTTCGATATTGATACTGAATAGTTTTTGTTTTTTGACCAGCTTTGAAAATGCACCAGCATAATGTTTAGTTTCGTGTGGCGCTTTTTTGATGGTTTTGACATCCCAACACATGGGAAAAAATTGTTGTAAAGTAAACAATACTTGGTCTTGTTTATCTACTGAAAACTCAGCTAGCATCACTTTGTGAAAATCGTCATATTTCCATTTTACCATTGAAGACAAGGTTTCAATTACATCTTTTCCGTAAGCCTGTATTTGTTCTTCATGATTCATATGGGTTTTCAATCTCAATCCTTTATTAATTTTGGACGCCTCCCAAAATGCCGCTGCCCAGTATAAGCCCGTGAACCGAAAGTTCAGGGCGGAAGTATCATCGCTACCTTAGGCTTCTTGATACGAGCCAAGCTTGCACAATAGTAGTGGAGTCAACTCCCTAGGTAAAAAGCATCGGCCAGGGACATAACTAGACTGGCAAACATCCCAGGAGGCATAGAAATCTCTCGCAGCAATACTAAAAACTAATATTGCACCGAGTTCGGTCATTATAATCTGTTCGTGGGCAGATATACTAGTGCTATCTGCCCACGAATATGTATTTGCTTTCTAGGGAGTGTTAAGATTGTAGCGTCCAACGATTGAGAGAGTACTTTGAATACATCAACCAACCTTTTTGATATTTTAACTCCGTTACTTGAACGTAACAATATTTTAACAACAGCCGCTGAAATTCAAGGAATGTTTTGTGGTATGTTAGGTGGTGGAATGCCTCTTGAATTCCAAGACTGGTTAGAACCTCTATCTGACTTTATTCATCAAAGTGAGGCCTTCTCCAAAGAAGTTGAAGAAGCATTTAAAAGTCTTTTTGACGTGACTTGTCAACAATTAGTTGAAAGCGATTTTGCTCTAGTACTGTGTTTACCTGAGGACTCGTCACCTATTAATGAACGAGGTCAAGCTCTGTTGAATTGGGTACATGGGTTTATGCTAGGGTTTGGTCTGCATCAGGATGATTTAACTGGCTGTTCTGCCGATGTTAAAGAAGGGTTAGAGGATTTTGCAGAAATAGCACGAATGGATGATGAAATGGATGAAAACGAAGAGTCAGAGCAGGCTTTGTTTGAAGTTATGGAATACGTTCGCGTTACCGCAATGTTATGTTTTAATGAATTAGGTAAGTCACCAGAACAACAACAAAGTGAACCTAAAACCGTTCATTAGTCGTTTAAGTAAATTCTGAATTAAGCTCTTTATTAAATAAGTTTAATGTTTTTTGATGTAAGTCAGTAAAGTGAGTCATTCCATTGCCTATTGAAAATACAGAATTTTTAACTCGCCAAAAGCATTTATTACAAGAAATGCAACCAAATAGTATTTGTCTAGTGCCCGCGTCTCAGTTAGTTACTCGTAGCCGCGATACCGAGTACCCTTTTAGGCAAGACAGTTATTTTCAATATTTATGTGGTTTTCCTGAACCAGAAGCTTGGTTAGTTTTATCTAATCATCAAGTATATGCTAAAAGTTTGAGTATTTTATTTTGTTTAGACAAGGACCCTGCTATGGAAATTTGGCATGGGCGAAGAGCTGGTCCAAAACAAGCTAAACAACAATACGCTTCAGATATGGCATTTGCCTTAGATGAGTTAGATGAACGGTTGTTAGATCTGATTGATGGCCATCAGTATCTATATTTTGCTCAAGGGCATAATAAAGAGGCTGAAGATTTGGTTTTTTCGGTATTGCAAGAATTACGTAATCCCCCCGAACAGAGTAAAAAAACACACTATAGCCTGATTGATGTTCGAATAATTCTAGATGAAATGCGATTAATTAAATCTGCAAATGAAATAGATATGATGCGACAAGCTGCAGCTGTGGCAACTCAAGCTCATATCCGAGCAATGCAATTTGCTGAGTCTGGTAAAAATGAATATCATCTTGAAGCAGAAATTCATCACGAATTTGCCATGCAAGGTGCTAAATATCCAGCCTATGGGACAATAGTTGGGTCTGGTGATAATGCCTGTATTTTGCATTACATACAAAATAATCAAGGATTAAAAGACGGTGATTTAGTATTAATTGATGCAGGCTGTGAATGGCAAGGTTACGCATCCGACGTTACTCGTACTTTCCCTATTTCTGGACTGTTTTCACCAGAACAAAAACAACTCTACCAATTAGTGTTAGATGCTCAGTCAGCTGCATTTGAAATGATTAAGCCAAACAATACTATCAAGCAGGCCAACGATGCTGCGATTGGAGTGATCACCCAAGGCTTGATCGATTTAAATATATTGCATGGCGAACTCGCTGATAACATTGAACGACAAACGTATCGAAAATTTTATATGCATGGGTTGAGTCATTGGCTTGGTTTAGATGTTCACGATGTAGGTGATTATAAGATTGATGGTCAAGTCCGTCCGTTTCGACCAGGCATGGTACTCACAGTTGAGCCTGGTATTTACATTGCATCTGATGCAGATGTTGAAAGCAAATGGCGGGGTATCGGTATTCGAATTGAAGATAACTTATTAATAACCCAAAGTGGTCATGAAAATTTGACTTTAGCAGCGCCTAAAACCATCAGCGACATTGAAGCACTGATGCTAAAAAAGAGGTGTTAACGTTATGCATGTATTTGATATTGTCGTAGTAGGTGGTGGCACAGTAGGTTTGACTCAAGCACTTGCGTTAAAAAATAGCGGGCTGTCGGTTGCTGTTGTTGAAAGTCATATTAGTCGAGCTATGCCAGGTGGCGCCCCTCAGTTGCGAGTTAGCGCATTAACTTTAGCGTCCGAAAACATTTTACACAATATAGGTGCATGGCAACATTTGGACGTTGATAGGCTATGTAGTTATGTAGATATGCAGGTTTGGGACCAAGACAGTTTTGGAAAAATTGAGTTTTCGGCTAGCCAAGTTCAAAAAAAACAGCTGGGTCATATCGTTGAAAACCAAGCTATTAGGCATAGCTTATGGACTCAAGCTCAAAACAGTATGCATATTGAGTTACTTGTACCTAAAAAAATCAAGCAATTGGTATTCGGTCAACAAGAATGTTTTATTACCTTAGATGATGACAGCCAGTTAACTGCTAGATTAGTCATAGGCGCTGATGGTGCTAATTCAATAGTAAAAAAACAAGCCAATTTTGCGCAAACGTTTTGGGATTACGATCAAAATGCGATTGTCGCAACGGTTAAAACACAGTTGCCACACAATCACACTGCTAGGCAAGTTTTCACGCCCAGCGGACCTTTAGCTTTTTTACCTTTATGGGATGCGCATCATTGCTCGATTGTTTGGTCTCAAGATGAATCAAAAGCTGCTGAACTATTAAAACTATCGAATGAAGAATTTAACAAAGCTTTGACCGCTGCATTTGATTGCACTTTAGGCATTTGTGAACTGATAAGTGACAGGCAAAGTTATGCACTTAAAATGCGCTACACACGTCAGTGGGTGGGTAACAGGGTGGCTATTATTGGAGATGCTGCGCATACTATTCATCCTCTGGCCGGTCAGGGAGCAAACCTAGGTATATCGGATGCCGCTGCTTTGGCTGAGCAGATTATAAAATTAGTTGAGCAAAACAAAGATTTTGGATTAGCCAAAAATTTGCGACCATTTGAGCGCTGGCGTAAAACTGAAACAGTTAAAATGGTTGCCGCAATGGAAGGTTTCAAACGTTTATTTGCTGGAAATCAACCTATTAAGAAATTAATCAGGGATACTGGCTTAAGTTTGGCGAATTATTCATCATTAACTAAACAAACAATCATTCAACATGCAATGGGTCTTGAAGGCGAGTTACCTGATTTAGCTAAAGAGCGTTCAGATTAAGGTTTCTGTTTTTAGATTTCAATAGCCGTGATTTAAATTTAAAGGGAATAAACAGTGAATAAAATTTTTATTATCAGCGCTTTAACCTTAACATTTGTTGCTTGCAGCTCTCATCAATCACCTCTTTATGAGAAAGAAAAACGTCCTGAAGACCCAGAGCAATACTCCGGAGTCGAAGGTTCAATTCAAAAGCAAAAAGTTCAAGCCTATCAGAGCCAACAAGCAAATAAATTGAGATGCCAAGATTCGCGATTGGATTTGGTTGATGCCGAGGCTGGAGGGGATATGAATCTGATCCGTCAAGTTAAAGCTAGAGTGCAAAAAAACTGTGTAGCCGAAAAATAAAAGTCTGACCATAGTCATATGACCCCCGCGATTATTAGCGCTAGAAAAGCGAGAATCAATTTTATAGTTCATCACTATGAGCATGTTAGTGGACACATTTCTTATGGACTAGAAGCAGCTGAAAAACTGGCAGTTGCTCCTGAAAGAGTCCTTAAAACCTTAGTGGTTAGTCTCGACGCTAAGCAGCTTGTTGTTGCGATATTACCAGTAAATTCTATGTTGAGCATGAAACGTGTGGCTAAGGCTTATGGCGCTAGGAGGGCGGAAATGGCAGACAAATTTGAAGTGCAGCGAAGCACAGGTTACGTATTAGGTGGGGTTAGTCCTCTTGGACAGAAAAAACGTTTAGATACCCTTATTGATGATTCTGCTCAGCAGCACACTACCATTTTTGTGAGTGGCGGTCGCAGAGGTCTAGAAATTGAGCTAAATGCGTTAGACTTACAAGCCATAACACAGGCATCATTCGCGCCTATCTCGCAGTAAATTTTGCTGTCGCTTTTGGTGTAAATAGATGTCTTAACTTTGAACTATCAAAACCTATAAGTATGCCAAAAACATCACTACGACTCAGTTAGTAAAATCACTCCATGTTTGAGTTTTGTTTGTTATGTAGATGACAAACCTGTAGTTTTTCTCAATTATGTTGTCACCCTTCAACGTTTACATACACATTATTGATTAATATTTGTGATGTGTTGGTGCTTAAATACTATTAATGTTTATATCTTAGCCAATATGTTGCAACATATTGATAGTCTTTAAAGATAATCAAATTGTAAGAGATGTTATTGTAAGTTTGCCTTTTAAGTTACGAGTAAAATTCAAAATAGGTACAGTCCTGTCTTGGGAGAAATCTAACAAATTATGATTGAGTTATTTGGATATTCTCTAAGCTACACTAGTTTGATGTTGCTTTTTTTAGTCGCATTTTTTATTGGTATGGCAAAAACGGGTGTGCATGGCATATCAATGTTTGCGGTGCCTTTCTTAGCGATTATGTTTGGCGGAAAAGACTCCACAGGTTTGATGTTACCAATGTTGATTATGGCCGATTTCTTTGCTGTTAAGTATTACCACAGACATGCCAACTGGGGGTACTTGCTCAAACTGTTTCCTTCTGCAGCAGTGGGGGTTTTAGTGGGTACTTGGTTAGGTAATACAATTGACGATCACGTGTTCAGAAGTGTGATGAGTGTCATCATTTTTGCGAGCTTGGCGATTATGCTATGGATGGAAAAAGGCAACACAGAGTCGATCCCTGATTACCTTTGGTTTGCATTATTGATGGGGCTGCTGGGTGGCGTCACAACTATGATCGGTAATTTAGCTGGCTCTGTCATGGCCTTGTACTTACTCAGTATGCGTTTACCAAAAAATGAATATATTGGTACTGCTGCATGGTTTTTTCTTGTCATTAATCTGTTCAAAGTGCCTTTCCATGTACTTAGTTGGCAAAGCATTGATGTGAACTCTTTTTTACTTAACTTAATCTGTTTACCTTTTATTGCATTAGGTGCATGGTGTGGCGTCCGGCTAATCAAACGAATTCCAGAAAAATACTATCGCTGGCTGGTGATCGTCATGACAGGTGTGGCCTCAATTGTAATGTTGTTTTAAGTTTATTAACGCTTTTTATCGTTTTTTATCGTTTTTTAAAGTTTTGCTAAACAGCTTTCGCTCCAGCCATAAGACACTCATAGATAACACCAAAAGTCCCCAAAGCCAGATTTTATCAAGGGGTTTTACTGAAGTTTTCTCAAATCGTTGGGTGTTTTGTTGTTTTGCTATCTTCTGGCTGATGAGTTGATTCTTTACTTGTCTCCATTCTTGCCAATCTTGTTCCGCATGAGCATAAAACCATGTCTCTATTGAGGTGTCTGGCTTATGTGGTGTAGCGGCTAATACTGAATGTTTTGTCCAAGCAAGCTTTTGCCATCCTGCATTGGTTGGCCATATTGTGAGACAGCGTTGTTCGACTTGCAATATGTCCTGGGTCAATATTAAAGAGCGCGGGTGTTGGTCATATGTGGTCACACCTGAAGCTGTAGCGCCAAGTACACATTTTTGCAGATGCTGATTGACCCAAGTTAATGTGTCAGACGCGGCGTTTAACCAATAGGGTGCTTGTCTGGGTCTGGCTAATCCAAATATAACACTTTGCCAATAGTGGCTATATTGTCCAGTCAATCCTGATGTCTGCCAGCCATAAGTGCCATTAATCAGTGATACCGCCACGTGTCCTAAACCAACTTTACTGTGAGATACCAATATTTGGGCGTCGTTACTTTGCACCAGAGATGAATTGTTAGCGGAAGTTATAACAGCCTTTGCTAACGGCATAACACCTTCAATTTTGCTGTGAGGCCATCTAGGGATCGCTGAGAAACTTGCCACATCTAAAGGTTGTATTTTGATATCCGGAAGCCAATCAAGTAACGGCACGGGCCAAGCGTTGATGAGCGCATTATCGGCAATGATATATACGCCTAAACCATTTTTAGTGGCTTTTTTTAAAGCTGTCATCTGCTTTGCGTTTAATGTCAGTAATGCGCGACCATCTATTATCAGCCAATCAAAGTGAATTAATGCTTGGTCAGTAAAAGGTGAGGTGATTGGTGCTAATTGTGCAGCACTTAAATTGATATTTTGTCGGATATCTTTAGTTTGACTAATTTGTGTTAAAACGCTTATTTGACTGCCTAATTGCGCGGCCCAATTTTTTAATTGTCGGGTTTCAAAAGAGGCAGCGGATTGCTTAATCAGTATTCTGAAAGGTATAGGCTTAGTAACTGAAAACGCAAGAGGTTCATCTAGTAGAGGCTGCATAACGCCAGGCTCGCTTAGCTGCAGTCGATAGACCCATTGCCCCATGCTTTTTGCTGGAAAGCTAAGACTAAAATGTTCTGAAGCTTTGAGCCTTATGGTGTCGACACGTTGTCCCACAGGGTCGAGTAAATTCAATTCATAAATGTGATCTGCTGCAAGCGCGTCAATGCCTTGCAGTTGCCCTTTTACTTCAATAAATTGGCCTATGGCTAACTCTCTCGGCCAAGACATATTGATCAGTCCGAGACGAGGTGTAGATGCAGAAAACCTGACTGAAATATTGTTGAAAGCTTCACCCATCAATAGTTGCATATCTTGCCACTGCGATAAACTTAGTCCATCCCCTACAACATGTAGATTCTCGAATCTTGGTTGGTAAGATAACAATTGCGATGGGATCTCAATCAGAGTTGCGGTATCCAGTATATTCTTGTTATTTATCGATATAACCGCTTCACGTAAAACAAAAACAGCTTGTTGTGTGTCTATTTGCACTATTTGCTCTAACTGCTCAGTGGTTGCACCGTGAGTAACGAGATAAGTGACTGACGCTTGGTTATTGGTTAGCTGTATATCAAAAGCTAAGCCAAGAACCGTAAGAGCAGCCACTGTGTTAGTCAATAGTATTGCCGCTAGCCTCGTTTTGTTTTGTTTTAGCCGTTGGCTAGCAAAGTAACCAGCGACAGCTAAGCCAATAACTAACAGCACAACCAATACACTTGCAGCGAATGTATAATGAGAGAATAACCCGAGTGAGAAAGTCACGGTTGCGACCCCTTTTTGTGCGTTTTTTCATACTGTTGTAAAAATGTCTGGTGCTTTTGTAGCATAGTGTTCTGAAGAGAATAGGATGTTTGTCTCGTCGATGGTGCTGCGATAGGCGAGGGCAGTGTTTGCCACAATTTTTCTGTCAATGCATTGATACAATCCTGACAATTTTCTAGAGTAAAAGAGTCAGCTTGCTGTACTCTTTCCAATGTAGCGATAAAAGTAATGTCTTTAGGGTGTGTTGTTAGTTGTGCAGAAAAATAGGCTTTAACATACTCAAGTACGTTTTTCTGCTCACTTGTAAGGGGGTGTCCGTTAAGTTGTTTTGAGTGGTTGATTAGCATATTGGCTAAAATAGCAATGGCCTTTGAAGGGCGGTTGTCAGTTGATGTTTTTTCATTGCGCTGATAACTAAGAATATCTGATAAATCACCCTGATAACGGCGTTTTTCGGATACTGGGGGCGGTTCAAAGCCTAAGCGTTTAACGTAAATACGATCGGCCTGTTTAGCTCGATTAAGAAAAGCCAAGGCTTGGTTTTCAAAGGGAAGGGCAAGCTCTGGTTCCGATAGATGAAGATGTAATTCAGCTTGCCACATATTAGCAATGGCGCGTTTCATCAACAGTGCAGGGCTAGGCAGTCCTTTTTTGATAAAATTGCCATTGTCGGCTTCACCATGAGCATGACCAAACTGCTGAATAATTTGACTGTAGCCAGATTTATCAGTCTGCGGTGATTGATTTTCCGCGTTGTTATGCTCATGTCCTGCCGCTGCTGATGGTGACTTTTCATTTGCATGTTCTTCATGCTCTTCATGTTCATTATGTTCTATATTGGGGCCCGCCTCCATTGATTGAAGTGTGCCACTATCAAATTCATCACCTAAGAACTGCCCATACTTTTGTTTCAGAAAGCTTTGAGCTATGCCTAGATCAACAGATGTGCGGTTAAAATTTTCAATCGAGAGATTGGCTTTAGTAGCAATCAATTGTTTGGTTTCAATAATGATTTGTCGCTGACTTTTAAAATACTCCGGAAGAAAGTCCATAAACAAACCGTCCGCTATCAGCGTCTGTTGTTCTTCTTCAAGCCAGCGTATAATTTTGCTGGCAGAGCGACTTTGCTGCGCGACTGGCATGCGGTTATCCCATGCTTTAATACTGAAATATAGTTCGTCTCCAGGCTGCATACCCAATTCAACTAAGTCCCAGCTTTTAAAGAAATGAGCTTTGCCCTCAATCATCGACTCGGAGTCAAATAGAAACGTTTGATCACGAAATTTGACTGCTTCTCCAGAGCCACTGGCAATAGATGCCAGTATTTCGACTCTCCCTATACCAAAGTCATCTTCGATTGATACTGTCGCTTGCACGTTAGGAATGGCATTTTTAGCCAATTTGGTAATAGTCTCAGTGGGTGCGATAAAGCGAATGGTTGGCTTAGTGTCTGCGGTAACAGCAAGGGTGTGGATATCCCCCAGCATCCTATTATTAACAGTAATATAGTAAACACCTGATTGATTTATCGTTGCAAGGGCTTGGTAGTGGTTAGCAGTTTGTTCAATAAGCGAGATACGTTGTTTGTCTGGAAGCGTAATAGACACATCGTTTTGCTGATTGACGTTATTGATACCAATCAGTTGAAATTGCCAAGTGACTGTTGAGCCAGCAATCAATTCTAAATTTAAGTCTGTTGTTTGCCATGCTGTTAAACCTGTGTAGCTGGGTGGTGTGACCGTCATGCTTTTGGTCTCAAGTCTAATGAGTTTGGACTGTTTAGGTGCTTCATTAATCAATCGAGTATTGGCTGTTTCAGCTTTAAGTAAAAGGTCTAAAGGCAACACTTCAATCAATGTGAATATTAAAACTGCAAGAGCACTTAGCAGCAACGCGGACTTACATGAATACTTGGGTAAGTGTGAACCAAGTTCTGTTGACAATAATGTGTCTATTTGTGGCTGAATTCGTGTTTTTTGTAACTGCTGTAGGGTTGTAAGAGAGCCACTAGGCAGCAATACCAGTTCTGCACTTTCTTCACACTCGCTGAATTGTCGATTCAGATGCAGCAGTACCTTATTCGCGGTAATGTCTTGATATTGGCGACTTCGAGAAAAAACCAACGCAGCAAAGCCCATCATCAATGTCACTGCTGCTAATGGCCAAACAATCCATTTAGTCATCCAATAAGCGGCTAGGCCTAAACAAATGCCAATCAAAAGTGTGTAAGCAAGTTTTTGCAATAACCATCTTTGCCTAAGACGCGTGACAATTTTATTCATTTTTTTGTTTGGTGTGTTTATCTGACTAGACAATTATTGGTCCAGCCCGGATTTTAGTCGATGGTTAGGCCACTCGCTGAGCAACCTCTCTAGAATAAATAGTGCGACTAATATTAAAACCAACCAGATATGTAACGATGTCGAATGAATGGCTTTACCGAGTGATTCTTTGTTGGGTGTCAGTGTCTTTGGAGGATTACTCATTAATGAGGATTGATTAATCTGTTCTGTGGTTAATCGAGAATTCTCTAACCACCAAACTTGGCTTTGTGATGAATACAATAACCGCACTAGGGTTAATACAAAGTCTGCCTGTTTAATATTGGTAAGCGCTTGCTGAGTGATATATGTGAGTTGCCATTGTTCATCAACAGGAGAGTGTTGCTGAGTAAAGTTTTGTTGGCTGAGGTCAATTGTTTTATCATATTTTAGTAAGTGCTTACTGTCTTCATCTGTGAATTTTTTTGAAGTGTATATAGCTTTTGTGTTTAAATTATTATGAGTGTTAATGGCCTCAAGAGCTGCACGTATATACACCAATAGTGGTTCACTTGAAGCATCATAGATGACTTTTATGTTTGCTGAATATTGCTGAGTTACATTCGCTATAGGTATTGTTTTTATTTGCCATTCAACCCGTTCAGGGAGCGCTGTTTTCGCTCCTATAAACTGTTTTAGGCGGTTTGTTGTATACACAGTTACCATCTCATTAGCTGATAGCTGTGTTATGTAGTTTGCCACTTTACTCCATATATTTAGGGTGGGCGTTTGTTGCGTATTAGTCGACCATTGGGCTAATTCTGTTGTATTGATGTTGCGGTTTTTTATGCCAAGTAGTACTAAATTTACATCATGGGCTTGATCCATTAATGTCTGTTTTTCAGCGTCTGTAGCATGATTTAACCAGTCTTCAGTTAACAAAACGTGTGACGGTTGATTGGCGCTGTTCGATTCATGCTGCCAATACAATTGAGCCAGTATCAAAGTGGCGATGAATAACATAAACATTCGCAGTCCCAGTAATATTAACTGGGTCAATCTGAGCTGACGTAACATGGGCGAGGTTTTTACTTGGATAAATGCAATATGCGCAAACGCGATAACACGAGGCCGTGCTTTGCTTAATAAATGAATACCCAGCGGGATCAGCAAGCTCAATAAACCCAACATAGCTAAGGGTGACTGTAATATGAAAGGCATTTCAAACATGACTGTTGCTAGCCCACAGATAACATCTGTTCATCGCAATTTTTGCCTTGCTGCTAAAAACCGGTGTAATGTTGAGTCTAATGGCTGGTCAATGTTGGCGATACAGTGCTGAACGTTGAGCTGGTTAAAAGTCTTTATCAGCGCTTTTTGCCATGTTTGCCTTGCCAGCAGGTAGTCAGTTTTTACATCGTCAGCAGACACTAAAATTTGCCGCTTACTTTCTCTGTCCTCGAAGCGAATTTGCCCTCTATAGGGGAAATTGAGTTCATCATCACTTTCTAATTGCACTGCAATAACTTCGGTTCGTTTGCTAACCACACTTTGCATAAAGTCGCTAATTTCATGGCCTTTTTGATAAAAATCACTGAGTACGAAAATAAGGCTATTGGATTGCATGCGGCTTAAATGGCGCTGCAAAATTTGCGGCGAAGGGAAAACTGAACCGGTAGACATCTGGCTGAGTAACAGCAGCAATTTTTGCCAGTGTTGCTTACCGGTTAAAGCGGGCGAAAAGTGCAGGCTCTCACTCGACAGCCCCAATAAACCGACGGCATCACTTTGTTTGTGTGCGATGTAAGCGATAGTGGCCAACAGGTGTTTAGCATAATCAAATTTATGCCAGCCTTTGTTAGATTTTGATTTAGAATGAGAGTCAGATCTAGATTCAGACGATCGTTGCAACATAGATGCACTGGCATCTAACACTAGCCAAATATTGATATTGCTTTCACGCTCTGCTTCTCGCACAAAATATCGGTCTGAGCGAGCAAATAACTTCCAATCAATATTGCCAAGAGCATCGCCAGGTTCATAGGCGCGATACTGGCTGAATTCTAGACCTGAACCGCGCTGCACACTGTCATGTAATCCATGCAATAAGCCTTCGGCAACCGTTTTTGCTACCAAAGGCATATCTTTGATACTGGCGAGTACAAGTGGGTCAATAAGTGGTTGCATGCTATCCGCTTTCTAACATGTTAAACAGCGGGGGATAATGGGGAAGAAGCGCCAAAAGGGCTGGCTGGCTGTGCTAAATCCTTTAATAAACTATCGACTACATCATCGGGGGATATATTCTGCGCTTCTGCTTGAAAGCTCAATAACAGTCTATGTCTTAACACTCCATGGGCCACCTGTTTGATATCATTCATGGTAACGGCAAAGCGTTTTGACAGTAACGCATTAGCTTTGGCACACAACACCATTGCTTGACCTGCACGAGGCCCTGCTCCCCATCGCACGTATTGATTAACAGCTGATGACTGACTATTGCCAGGGCGTGTATTACGGGCGAGTTGATTGATGTATACCAGTAGCGGTTCGGATATTTCTATATCTCTGACCACATGTTGCAAGCTGATAATCTGTTGTGCATTGAGTACCGCATTTATCTTGGCTTGGGTATTACCTGTGGTACGTCGCAAAATCTCTATTTCTTCTGATTCAGAAGGATAATCAACTTTTATAAACATTAAAAATCGATCAAGCTGTGCCTCTGGTAAAGGATAGGTACCTGCTTGCTCAACAGGGTTTTGAGTGGCTAATACAAAAAACGGTTTAGGTAAGGCGTAACTGGTTCCCGCGTAACTAATGCTCTTTTCTTGCATAGCTTCCAGCAGCGCTGCTTGAGTTTTAGGCGGAGTACGATTGATTTCGTCGGCTAACAGAATGTTGGTAAAAACGGGGCCTTGCTGAAACTTAAAAAAACGGTCCCCTGACTCATGATCGGTTTCCAATATTTCGGTGCCAATAATATCACTGGGCATTAAATCTGGCGTAAACTGCACGCGTTTAAAGCCCAGCTCGAGCGTTTCTGCTAAGGCATTGACCATAAGTGTTTTAGCTAGTCCTGGCACACCTTCTAATAAACAATGCCCGCCAGCTAACATACTGATCAACAATTGCTGGATCACCTCTTTCTGTCCAACAATCACTTTACCCACTTCATGCTCAATCAGAGCCAACTTGTCCAGTAATACAAGAACGTCTTGTTCGGATAAATTCTGTCTACTCATGTTTACTCTTAATAATGTAATGAAAAAAAACCAACAAACTAAAGCTAAAAGTAAAAGAAAATCTTTGTCTTTGTTTTGGTTTTATCTCTTGCTTTTAAGCCGTCATTGCATATATGACAATGTTGACTGCAAACTTTGTGTTGTCGATTTTTAACCAACGTTTGTTTCTAAAGTCGTAATCCCATTCACAACCCAAGTCTTTATTGCTATATAAAACGGCTATTCTGCCATTTATTTCAATAGCTTTGAGGTATTCGTGAACCAAATCGTCGCCCCAACCATTTAGCTCAACTGAGGTACGTGGTGGCCCGTCAAATTCAAAAAATGACGAATATAACGGATGGTTATTAGGAATTTTTTTTAGCGCCTTTGGGCCAAACATATCCGCCATTTGTGCTTCAAACGTTTTGGCAAACATACCGTCGATGTCATGATTACAATCATCTACAAAAACAAATCCGCCATTCTCAACATAACGCTGAAAATTTTGTCTTTCTTGCAAGTTAAACTGCACTAATCTGTGCCCTGCCATATAACAAAAGGGCGCACTTAACATACTAGGATCAGACAGCGGTATCACTCGTTCCTGCAAGTCTACTCGCAAGCTAGTGTACTCAATTAATGAATTAAGTACATTCGCGGGCATTCGTTCATCTACTTCCCAATTACCTGATTCGTAACTCAAGCGGGTAAAGTAAAAGTCGTATTCACTATTTTGAGCAGACACGGCACATGGCAATGCCCCACAAACAGCAACAGCGCAACTAGAAAGTATGAAATGACGGCGATCCATATGGATAAAATGTGAGCGATAAGCCATAAACTATTGACGTTAGCTTATGGCAAGATGCTTACACCGCGTCAGATAAACTGCTGAAGGTAAAGTCTCTGATTTTCATCGGCGGGATCATATTGCCGTCGATACGTTCAGGTTTACCTAATGCTTCTATATTGTTTAACATCACTATCGGACTTTCATTAAAACGGAAGTTTTTAATGGGATATTTTATTTTGCCATTTTCAATATAGAACGTGCCATCGCGGGTTAATCCGGTATAAAGCAAGGTTTGTGGATCAAGTGAGCGAATATACCAAAGGCGTGTCACCAAGATGCCCCTTCGGGTATTTTTAATCATCTCTTCTAAGGATTCGTTACCACCATCCATAATGATATTGCCACCACGAGGCACGTAAGCGACGCCGGTTTTCTTGGCCCAATAAGGTGAATTAGGCATGCTGACAACTGTGCCGTTTTTTATCCAATCGGTGCGATTACGCGGGTAACCGTCTCCCGAAAAGGGTGCTGCTGGAGCAATAGGGTGGCTCGGGTCAGTGTAAATGTTGACTCTTTCATCAAACATTTTTTGACCTAACTTATTTTTAGGTGCTTTTTGGGCATCTTCGCCTTCTTTGAGTTTGTAACTTAAAAAACTACGACCTTCATCCGCGCCTCTTTGAGCAAAATTACGCACCATGTTGCCTAATAAACCCACACTAGCGGCAGGTTCTAAAATCACCGTGTATTTACCAGGCTCCATCGCTTTGGCATCAACCGAACCTTTGGACTTTTGAATGGCGATATTTGACGCTTTAGCCGTGTCTAATAAATTGTAATCGCTGAAGTTACGTGTCACCCAACCAGAACCTTTGCCATCTTCAGTGCGAATAGTCACCGAAAAGTCTACGTCTGTCGATTTGTTATAAGCGAACAACCCTTTGTTATTTATGATGGCGCTAAATGTCACAAACTCCTCTAAAAATCCTGCAGCAACCAGCTTGTTCTTTTTCGACGGCACTATGCTGTCTTCGGCAGCTTGCGCTCTATTTTCAGGGGTAACATTCGCTGTTGACTCAAAATAAGTTTTGGAAGGCGCATATTTTTGTGGCCCAAATAAAGGCATGTGCTCTTCGTTTTCAGGTGCCAGTTTGGCTAACTCCTCAGAGCGGCGCACTACTTTTTCAAGTGATGCATCGTCAAACTCGTTGATAGTCGCGGTACCTGTTTTTTTACCAAAAGTGGATTGTACTGCCAACACCAGATCGCTTTCTTCGCCAGCTGTAGAGACAGTATTTCTGGCATAACGAATGTTGCCGCCTATGCTGCCATCTAAGTTACATTCAATTTCGTCAGCTTTAGAGTATTTTAAAACTTTGGTCAGTAACTCTTTGGCGTTTTTTTCAGATAAAATAGTCATAATTTGAATTCCTTCTAAAGGGTTACCGACTTACACATTACGCGCAGTGTTGATGACGTTAATGTTGTTGAATCTCGTAGTCGGACACCCATGAGAAACCGCGCTAACCTGTGAAGGTTGACCTTTACCATCAAAGAACGAACCACCCACTCGATAATCTGATTTGCCAGCCATTTGGGTGCAGCTGTTCCAAAATTCTTGAGTGTTGGACTGATAAGCCACATCTTCAATCTGATCAGTAATTTTTCCATCTTTGATTTCGTAAAACAGTTGCCCACCAAATTGGAAGTTGTACCTTTGTTGATCGATCGAGAACGACCCACGTCCGGCGATATAAATACCATTTTCGACGTCTTTGATTACATCTTCAGCTGAAATGTCTTGTTCATTAGGTTTTAAAGATACATTGGGCATTCGCTGAAATTGCACATCACGCCAGCTTTGGGAATAACTACAGCCATGTGATTCGTTTTGGTCAATCATATGTACTTGATCGCGCGTCGCTTGATAATTGACTAAAATGCCGTCTTTGACTAAGTCCCAGTCTTTGGTTTTCACACCCTCATCATCATAGCCAACATTACCTAATGAATAAGGTTGGGTTTTATCTGCAAACAAATTAACCCTATCAGAACCGTATTGAAATTTTCCACTTTTCCATTTATCTATGGTCGCAAAACTGGTGCCTGCATAATTGGCTTCGTAACCTAATACTCTATCGAGTTCTAAGGGATGCCCAACCGATTCATGAATGGTCAACATAAGATGAGCAGGGTCTAATACTAAATCGTATTTTCCTGGCTCGACTGATTTCGCTTTAAGTTTCGCTTTCAGTTGTTTACCCGCCGCCGCGGCGTCTTCAACCAAGTCATAGGAGTTGTTATACCCCACGTTAGCACCCGTAATTTTGATTTTATCTTTTTCAAGACCATCTAAATATTCAAAACCCATGCCTACAGGATTACCTAAACCGTTGCGTTGTTTAAAGCCATCTTTACCTATGCCGGTGGCATAAAATGGTGCCCACAAGCGGTGTACATCTTGGTCAATATAAGAGCCATCTGTTGAGGCAAAATATTTTTGTTCGTTGACTAAAAATAACATGGAGGTAATGTAGTTAGCACCATTATCCATCGCAGCAGCGTTAGCTGCGAGTAACAAATCAGCTTTGTCTTTTATAGGCACTTCCATTGCGTTTTTTGTGATGGGAGTTTGCCAACTGACCTCACCCACACCTTTAACGGGCGCGAGCTTAACGGGCATGGTCTGAAATTTAGAGTTGGCTTTAGCTACGGCAACTGCACGTTCGGCTGTTTTAGCCACGCTGTCTGGGGTCATATTTGAAGTAGAGGCAAAACCCCAAGTACCATTTGCAATGACACGTACGCCAATGCCTGCTGACTCGGTATTCACAATATTGTCGACACGGGTTTCACGGGTTGTCACAAATTGGTTTAGATAGCGACCAATACGTGCATCTGCATAACTAGCACCAGCGGTTTTTGCTGCATTAAGAGCAATGTCTGCTAGCTTCTTTTTATAAGCTACGTCCATGGGTTTATCTAACATTTGGTCTGCTGAAATGGCGATGCCAGTTATAGGAAGCATTAGCGCTCCCACTCCTACACCACCGATTTTAATAAAATCGCGTCTTTCCATTATTGTTTCCTATGCCGTAGCTTTTATAATTATAATTCTCTTAACAGTGTATTGCATTGTTCGAATTGCACTCAAGAGGGTAAGGACAGTAATTTAGATTGAATACGTAACAAACTATTACATATGTACCAATTTAATTAGCTTATTTAAAGAAGGTGCCAGTGATAAAACTAATCTTTAATACTAGAGATGAGGCTCCAACAAGCTCCAGTTATATACTTCAAACTACTGAGTGACATAATTTTGTTTGGCAGTAGATGAGTTGATGGTCAAATCACTGGGTACTTTAGGTCTAGATTTCATTTAATTTTACGCCAACAACTAACGATTTTGAATTAACGCACTAAAGTATACTTTGTTGTATCAATTCTACCTGCTCTGCCCAAATCCAATATTGAGCTGCATTTGGGTGCAACAAATCCGGCATAGTGGATTCTAGCAGTACGTCTTCTTTGGTAAGAAAATAATGGTTAATATCTAACCAAAAAATCTGCTTGTTGTCGGCGAATTGTCTAATTAATTGATTGCTCAGGTTTACCCGTTTTCGCATAGGTTTTTTGTTATTTCTGCTACGAGGAAAGATAGCCATCAACACAAGCTTTGTTTCAGGTAAGCGTTGTTTGAGCTCCTCGAGTATTATTTTCACTCCAGCAGCGATCTCTTCAGGTGTGTCAAGTCTATGTCCTGCATTGTTGGTGCCAATGAGCAACACTAGCAGCTTGGGACATAGCCCATTAATTTCACCATTTTGGATGCGCCATAAAAGGTGCTCAGTTCGATCTCCTGCATAACCCAGGTTAAGAGTTTTTTGATGAGTGTAATAGTGCTGCCATGCAGCTTCACCCTCAACTTCCCAAGCATGAGTAATCGAGTCTCCCATGAAGATAATGTCTAATTTATTACCTAATGTATGGCACTCATTGAGTTTCTGCTGGTGGCGTTGTTGCCACCAGTCTTCGATGCGCTGCGCGGGGATAACGGAAAGCGAATTAGACATGTTTATTTCGCTTTTTGAGTGCTTATCCAATCGTTTATAACATCATCAAGCACCGCCATTGGCAACGATCCTTGACCAATTACAGTGTCGTGAAAACTCCGTATATCAAAATTAGCACCTAGTTCTTGCTCCGCTTTTGCACGTAACTCACGAATTTTGATTTCGCCCATTTTGTATGACAATGCCTGGCCAGGCCATGAGATGTACCGATCAATTTGGTTCTCTACGGCTTTTTGTGTCAGTGCGGTGTGTTTAGCCAAATAATCGATAGCTTCTTGGCGGCTCCAGCCAAAAGCATGAATACCAGTATCGACGACTAAGCGTACAGCTCGCCACATTTCGTAACCTAAACGGCCGAAGTCGCTATATGGGTCCTGGTAGAACCCTGCTTCTTTGCCCAGTCGCTCTGAATACAAGCCCCAACCTTCGCCAAAGGCTGAATGGCTCAGTGTGCGCCTGAATTCCGGTACATCTAATTCCATAGCAATAGCATTTTGCAGGTGATGCCCTGGCACAGCCTCGTGCAGGCTGAGTGCCTCTAAGTTATAAAGTGGTTGTTGTGACGGCTCGGAAGTTAAAAAGTATGTTCCCGGTGTGCGATTGTCTGGTGGTGGCATATAAAACGCACCTCTAGTCGCTGAACCTTTGATCGTGAAAGTATTTCGCGGAAGGTGTCCAAAAAATGTGGGTAATTTGCCATACATTTTCATTGCGATAAACGCCGTTTTTTCGAGTACATCTTGTCTGTCTGTTGCATAAAACTGTGGGTCAGTAGCTAAAAACACTAAAAATTCAGCATAACTTCCTGTGAACCCTACTTTATCGATAATCAACTGCATCTCTATACGAATACGTTTAACTTCTTTTAAGCCCAAATCATGAATTTGTTTAGGTGTGGCATCAGTAGTGGTAAAATAATTAGCCGTGTATGTATAGTAGTCCAAACCACCTTTAACACTGGCAATTCCCGGTTCTTTTCGACAGTTAGGCATGTAGTCGTTAACAAAAAAGTCATAAAATCTCTGATACGCAGGTGTCACTGCTGAGTCAATTAGCTTGATAGCTCGGGTACTGAAGTTGCTTTTTTGCTGTTGATTAAAAGTGTTAGGAAAGCGGGTGAAAGGTTCAAATAAAGCGCTTTGTTTTGGATCTGTCACTATGTGTTGGCTGATAGTTTGGTGATAGTCCTTAAAGCTTTCGCAGTGATGAATGAACCCATCGGCTAAACCCGCTTTCATCAGGTTAATATTTTCTTGATTAAAGCGAGGATAGTCAGCCAAGCTAATTAAAAAGTTGTCGTAATCGCTGCTTGATAAAAATGCCATATTAGCTGGTGCTTCGGCAAAGTAGGTGTGCCAACCGCTTAAAAAGTTAATCGGGAAATACTTATCTTGATATCGGTGGCTCAGAGCTTCAGTTTCTCGTTCATATTTAAATAGACGAAAATTCATCAGTTTTGCTTCACTTAATACTTGAGTATCAATTTTTTCAAGGGCGTCCAATACCTGAATATTATTAGCTTCTCGCCTAGCTATGGCCTGAGGTGTGAATTCGGCTAATTTGCCATTAGGTTTCCAGCCATCCGGATCGGTGCGGAAGAATACTTTTTCTTTTTTAGCATTTTGCCAGTGTTGGTCGATGATATTAGTTAGATCGGAATTTGAGTCGGCGAAAGAGTTCCAGCTAATAGCTGTGACAGTGAATACTGCTAAAACTTTATTAAACATAATGTTCTCTTTTTTTGTTTTTATCGTCGTTGTTATTAAATAGGAATTGCAGCCAGTTTGCCAATAGGAAAGAACTAACGAGTCCGGTGGTAATGTAAACCAGCGAATACCTTTGTCAGTCGTATACACAATTTTCTAAATGCACCCCGAAGTCTCCGGCAAGGTAAATGCCAGGTTTATAAGAGAAGCACATTCCAAGTTTCGGCTTCGCCATGCACAAAATTTATGGGTGAGTACTTATTTAAAGGTTAGTCAAACGCATCTGAAGTAACGCCTAAGATGCGTTCAGACGGCTTCAACATAAATTAATATACATGTCCTTTTAATGACACTTAACTGTCCCATCTCGGTTTGATATAATTGAAAAATAGGCAAAAAAAAGCCTGATAAATAATCAGGCTTAAAATGAGAACACACATAAAAACTATATATTCAGAGGGACAATCACAAAATAAGTTCAATTTTATATTAATTATTTTACCTGATCACAGACAGTTAATTTTTGAACTCTTTAAACTCAGTAGTAAAACTAAGATTGAATAACCTGTTATTTAATTTATCTGTCTATTTATCTACGTTTTTACTTATGCCAATTTAGACTTGGTTAAGGTCTTACGAATCGTTATGATCAGATATGTTATTAGTTATTAATTTGAATTATTCATCATGCCTGATGGCACAAGCATCATTGTATTACCCACTTCACCGTCACCCATCGAAGTCTACCAGTCACAATTAGGCGATAAGCTAGTTGACGATCCTTATCAACAAACTGCATTAAATGCGTTAAATGACCTATTTGGTCACTTGACCAAGCCAAAAGGACTGTCACCACCCATTACTAAAGGTTTATATCTTTGGGGTGATGTGGGTCGAGGTAAAACATACTTGATGGATCTGTTTTATGACTGCCTTCCTGATGAAGGCAAGCTTCGGCTTCATTTTCACCGTTTCATGGCACGCATACATCAAGCACTGAACGACCATACTGGGGAGCAAGACCCTTTAATACAGATTGCTAATGATTTGTCTAAAACATGTCGCGTGTTGTGTTTTGATGAATTTTTCGTTTCTGACATTGCCGATGCTATGATCTTGGCTGGTTTATTTGAATGTTTGTTTAAAAAAGGGGTGGTATTGGTTGCTACGTCAAACATTCCTATCGAACGTTTGTACGAAAACGGTTTAGCTAGGCATAAGTTTTTGCCCTGCGTCGGTCTTTTGCAGCAACATACTAAAATGTTGCATCTTAATGGCAAGTTTGACCATCGGCTAAACGTAATAAACGCAGAATGTAATATACCTACAAATAGGGTTTCGTCATCTCCTTCATCACTCAAGATTGGCATTAAAGGTAAAATTGACTTTGCTGTTATCTTTGCGCAATTAACCCACGCCACCCCTTCTCATAAAATCAAAACCAGCAGTGTAACCATCTGCTATCGCGATATCCCAGTGGTTAGAGCTACGGAGCTTTCTCGACAAAACTCTGTGGCCTGGTTTGATTTTACAGCATTGTGCGATGGGCATCGTTCGCAGGTAGATTATATGGAAATTGCGAATCGTTTTAGCACAGTGATGCTTAGCAACGTGCCCTATCTTGGTGGTGAAGTACGCGGGTGGATCAAGGCGCGTGGAACAGAGGATGGTGTAGGCGAAAATCAAGCCATGAGTACTGGAGAGCGTGTTGTGAGTTATGCTAACAGCGACGATAGCACCAGACGGTTTATCAGCCTTATTGATGAGCTATATGATCAAAATGTAAACCTGTATTTAAGCTCTGATGTTCCTTTGGCCGAACTTTATAACGAAGGTGCTTTAATGTTTGAATTTCGCCGCACTTATAGTCGTTTGATGGAAATGGGTCAGACAGAGGTTGATCGTTAGAAAACAAAGTACAGCTAGCAGCCACTAATTCTTGACCTTACAATGAATACCAATCTACCGCGTTTTCAAACTGCGTAAACGTGCATCGTAATTTAGTTAAATTAATCGTGTTATTTGCCAATGTTTACATCGAGCTCCCATACAAATTGAGGAGTTAAAAATTTTAAAATTTGTTGTGCAGTTCCTTTAACGTATAAATTGTCTTGGGCGACTCCAAACACCAAGTTAAATTAGGTACGCCCTTTTGTATATCACAAGCTAAATAACAACACATTCCTTGTTCAGTGTGGTCAAAATGTCTATATCGGTGAAGTGCCTGCTGGCGATCTTTTTCATAAAGGTAGGAAAAAGTAATTAACTCCTGAGAATGCGCTAATGCACGGTAGTTTGGGCACAACCAATTGAACGCACCACTCAACCAATTATCCTGATTTATCATTTTAGTTAGTTTTTTCTTTTCTTCAAATGTCCCAGTTATCAGCAACGCAGCCTCAGAACCATTAGCTTGCAGTTTAATGTTAAACCTAGTGAAGTCGGTTAACATTAGCCTAAAACAAAAAGAGCGCACTCGTTTTAGTATCAGTCTGGTCTCTTGTAACATGTATGTATCGATGTTTTCTAATGGTTGCTTCTGCTTAATCTCGCCAGTTTGCCAAACAGATAATTCAGGTAACAAATCATCAAGTACGGGGCTGCTAGCTAAAGTACTTTTTTTTGAACCTTGCGTAGGGAGAAGATCCAAAGAATTAACCATTATTTGGGTAGTACTAAAAATAGACACGAGTAACACCATTTATTATAAATTATGACTTAAACGTGTCACAGCACAGTTGATGCCAGTTTTAAATATCCTTTTAAAATCAAATGAATGGAGCGTTGCGATGATTAACTATAGTCATACGACAACTTTTTGACTGTAGGGTGCAGAAACTATCATTAGCAACAAATCACACTGACAACATCAATCAGAGATACAAACTAGAAAGTGCAATTGAACGATAAGTGTTAGCTTCTTCTCAAGTCAATGGCATGGTTGCCGAGCTACCTACCACTATGGTAATAATTGAAAACATCAAAACATCAAAACGTCAAAACATCAAAATAATTAAAAATAAACAGATTACTTGAACGATGATATGTTGTTGGTTGCCGTCAGTCGAAGTGTGTCTTCGGTACGATCAAAAAAACTATGGTGTCACAAAATTGAAATGCCTAAATGGCTAATTTATCTTCACAACCTATTAATTTTTTAGGTCGGTAGAATGAATATGGTTTGGCTGCACGTATTCCATCGTGTTGCGTATCTTGCGTATGTTCACCTAAAATTGTTGGAACAATTTAAAACAACTTTTACAAACCTTTAAAGTAGGTGAGTTAAATGCGAAGCTCACGTAATAAATGAGCATACGGGGCATCTATTTTAAAAACTCGAAACAAGAACCTCGGTTTGGGAAACTCCCAACAATCCAGCTCACTTCAAATACCCTTTAATAATCTTAACTAAGCCGCGGCATAATCCACGATTTTGAAATTTCGGCCTTTTTGGATTTTTGAAACTCATTTTAACATTGAAGGAATAAACTCATATTCCATCCGTTATCCCTGTGTCACTTACATAAAACTACAGGAAACGAAGATGATTAAGCTAAATAAAATTGTAAACCTCATGGTAATGGCGGGTGTGGTTCATTATAGCAGCATAGCTTTTGCAGCCGACATACAAG